>NZ_JAUOQU010000070.1:0-1626 GCF_030547195.1 Shewanella sp. 6_MG-2023
CTACTAACCTGAAGCTTAGAAGATTTTCCTGGAAGCATGGCATCAACTACTTCATCACCTTAGTGACTCGTCATCAGCTCTCAGCCTAATGTAAACCCGGATTTGCCTAAGTTTACAGCCTACAACCTTAAACGCGGACTACCAACGCCGCGCTAGCCTAGCCTTCTCCGTCTCTCCATCGCAGTTAGCAGAAGTACGGGAATATTGACCCGTTTCCCATCGACTACGCCTTTCGGCCTCGCCTTAGGGGTCGACTCACCCTGCCCCGATTAACGTTGGACAGGAACCCTTGGTCTTTCGGCGAGGGAGTTTTTCACTCCCTTTATCGTTACTCATGTCAGCATTCGCACTTCTGATACGTCCAGTGTGGGTTACCCCTTCACCTTCAACCGCTTACAGAACGCTCCTCTACCGCTTGCTCATAAGAGCAAACCCATAGCTTCGGTGTATTGCTTAGCCCCGTTAAATCTTCCGCGCAGGCCGACTCGACTAGTGAGCTATTACGCTTTCTTTAAATGATGGCTGCTTCTAAGCCAACATCCTAGCTGTCTAAGCCTTCCCACATCGTTTCCCACTTAGCAATAACTTTGGGACCTTAGCTGATGGTCTGGGTTGTTTCCCTTTTGACGACGGACGTTAGCACCCGCCGTCTGTCTCCCGAGTAGTACTCACTGGTATTCGGAGTTTGCAAAGGGTTGGTAAGTCGGGATGACCCCCTAGCCTTAACAGTGCTCTACCCCCAGTGGTATTCGCTCGAGGCGCTACCTAAATAGCTTTCGAGGAGAACCAGATATCTCCGAGTTTGATTGGCCTTTCACCCCCAGCCACAAGTCATCCGCTAATTTTTCAACATTAGTCGGTTCGGTCCTCCAGTTGATGTTACTCAACCTTCAACCTGCCCATGGCTAGATCACTCGGTTTCGGGTCTACGCCTTGCAACTAAACGCGCAGTTAACACTCGGTTTCCCTACGGCTCCGCTATTCGCTTAACCTCGCTACAAAACGTAAGTCGCTGACCCATTATACAAAAGGTACGCAGTCACGGTCTCAAGAACCGCTCCCACTGCTTGTACGTACACGGTTTCAGGTTCTATTTCACTCCCCTCACAGGGGTTCTTTTCGCCTTTCCCTCACGGTACTGGTTCACTATCGGTCAGTCAGGAGTATTTAGCCTTGGAGGATGGTCCCCCCATATTCAAACAGGATGTCACGTGTCCCGCCTTACTCGTTTTCATCTATGGTTAGTTTTCATGTACGGGACTATCACCCTGTACCGTTGAGCTTTCCAACTCATTCCACTAACACCCCATAGACTTAAGGGCTAATCCCCGTTCGCTCGCCGCTACTAGGGGAATCTCGGTTGATTTCTTTTCCTCTGGGTACTTAGATGTTTCAGTTCCCCAGGTTCGCCTCATAACGCTATGTATTCACGTTATGATGACCACTTATGTGGCCGGGTTTCCCCATTCGGACATCGTTAGCTCAAATGCTTGTTACTAGCTCGCCAACGCTTTTCGCAAGTTACTACGTCCTTCATCGCCTCTGACTGCCAAGGCATCCACCGTATACGCTTAGTCACTTAACCATACAACCCAAATGAGTTTCACAAGGAAACTTAATCGTTGT
>NZ_JAUOQU010000072.1:0-1357 GCF_030547195.1 Shewanella sp. 6_MG-2023
TAATGGATGTAAGTGTTAGCAACTTAAAACGAATGGCGTTATGTTATAACTTCTAAATAATGGGTGGCTTTGTAATTTTTTTAAATAATGGGTGGCTTTGTAATTTTTTTACAGGCTGTAACTAGGAGTTAACATGCAAATCGATATCGTATCATACAAGAGTATTATGGGCATTGAGTTCGGTATGAGCACAAATGACGTTGAGAAGATACTTGGTCCAGCGACTTATAAAAGTATCAATCCAAGTAACCATCTAGTGAATAAGTACCTTTTACCTCAAAATCGATTGGTTGTAGCTGAGTTTAATAAAGTTGAACTTGGCACTGTCATTTCTGTTCTTGTCAATGTTTTTGACAGTGATCGTTTTAAAATTAACAGTGGCGAACCGATTTTGTGCACTTCACTCGTGGCACATTTAAGCCAGTGCGATAAAGACATCTACACATGGGATGATGAAATGTTATTTTTAGATACTGGGTTGGTACTGGGAGAGTTTACCTATAAAAATAATGAATACCAAAAATACATTGACTTATTTCAGTTTGGTGCTCAACAGGAAAGCATTGATGATGGTATTTATAAATCAGTAGAGGGCTCAACACTGGTTTAAAATGAAGAAGTCACTCAAGCTTTGGTTAACAACTTGTATTTGACAGAGCTTTATGAATAACAGGCTAATGCGATGTTTGTAGTCGTTTAAAGTTAAGCGATTTATTACCTAAAGTAAAAAAGCCTATTAAACCTTGGTTTGCAGATGTGAGCAAGAAAAGTTAGCGCTAAAAAACAAACGTCTTAGTGGGATAAATGTAGTGAGATAAATAATGAAACAAGGACTGTTGCTCTTATTAATTGGCTTCTGCCTCTATAAAGCCTGGCAAGATTTTGGGCCAAAACCGATCTTGCCTCCTTTGTATAATGAACCCTATGTTGCTGTTTACGGACGAGACTCATGTGGCCACACCCAAAGGTTATTGCGAGGGTTGAGGCAACAGGGCATTGAGCCCCATTATTTAAATGTTGATGATAAGAATATTGCCGACCGTTTGCACGCGCGAATGGAAATGCAAAATATAGCAACGCAGCGCTACAACTTACCTGTTGTGGATGTCAATGCATCACTAGCGATACGCCCGACATTGGCGAGCGTACAAGATAGCTTTTTAAACCAATAAAACAGTTTGGTTGCATGGAAAACATGGCAACAAGAGACAGAGATAGTTAAGGGATAAAGCGTGATGGCTCAGGGAATAGGCACTAAAATGCAACAGTGGCAAACGAAATGTTTTATCGGGTTATTAAGCCTTTTGGAAAACGGGGTCAGGTCTTGCCTTTTGCCCTACCAGAACCTAAATAAAAT
>NZ_JAUOQU010000073.1:0-1272 GCF_030547195.1 Shewanella sp. 6_MG-2023
CTAGGGATGACTCATCTTAGGACTCGCTTCCCGCTTAGATGCTTTCAGCGGTTATCGATTCCGAACGTAGCTACCGGGCAATGCTATTGGCATAACAACCCGAACACCAGCGGTTCGTCCACTCCGGTCCTCTCGTACTAGGAGCAGCTTCCTTCAATCATCCAACGCCCACGGCAGATAGGGACCGAACTGTCTCACGACGTTCTGAACCCAGCTCGCGTACCACTTTAAATGGCGAACAGCCATACCCTTGGGACCGACTTCAGCCCCAGGATGTGATGAGCCGACATCGAGGTGCCAAACACCGCCGTCGATATGAACTCTTGGGCGGTATCAGCCTGTTATCCCCGGAGTACCTTTTATCCGTTGAGCGATGGCCCTTCCATACAGAACCACCGGATCACTATGACCTACTTTCGTACCTGCTCGACGTGTATGTCTCGCAGTTAAGCTGGCTTATGCCATTGCACTAACCGTACGATGTCCGACCGTACTTAGCCAACCTTCGTGCTCCTCCGTTACTCTTTGGGAGGAGACCGCCCCAGTCAAACTACCCACCAGGCACTGTCCCGAACCCCGATAAGGGGCCGCGGTTAGAACATCAAAACTACAAGGGTGGTATTTCAAGATTGACTCCACTCCATCTAGCGACGAAGCTTCAAAGTCTCCCACCTATCCTACACATGTAGGTTCAATGTTCAGTGCCAAGCTATAGTAAAGGTTCACGGGGTCTTTCCGTCTAGCCGCGGGTATACGGCATCTTCACCGCAATTTCAACTTCACTGAGTCTCGGCTGGAGACAGCGTGGCCATCATTACGCCATTCGTGCAGGTCGGAACTTACCCGACAAGGAATTTCGCTACCTTAGGACCGTTATAGTTACGGCCGCCGTTTACTTGGGCTTCGATCATGAGCTTCTCCGAAGATAACCCAATCAATTAACCTTCAAGCACCGGGCAGGCGTCATACCGTATACGTCATCTTGCGATTTTGCACAGTACTGTGTTTTTGATAAACAGTTGCAGCCACCTGGTATCTGCGACTGCCGTCAGCTTAGGGAGCAAGTCCCATCACCAACAGCAGCGTACCTTCTCCCGAAGTTACGGTACCATTTTGCCTAGTTCCTTCAGCCGAGTTCTCTCAAGCGCCTTGGTATTCTCTACCCGACCACCTGTGTCGGTTTGGGGTACGATTCCTACTAACCTGAAGCTTAGAAGATTTTCCTGGAAGCATGGCATCAACTACTTCATCACCTTAGTGACTCGTCATCAG
>NZ_JAUOQU010000074.1:0-1260 GCF_030547195.1 Shewanella sp. 6_MG-2023
TGTAGTGGCACACTAATTTTGGCCACCTAAATAGAGGTGATATTATTGCCTCGTAGACAACTTTAGGTGAGCACATGAGATCGACAAGCAGAAGAACATTTAGCGCTGAATTCAAACTTGAAGCAGCCCAATTAGTCCTCGATAAGAACCACACAATAATTCAAGCAGCAAAAGCGATGAACGTTGGTAAATCGACTATG
Source organism: Shewanella sp. 6_MG-2023 (assembly GCF_030547195.1). Classification (NCBI taxonomy): domain Bacteria; kingdom Pseudomonadati; phylum Pseudomonadota; class Gammaproteobacteria; order Alteromonadales; family Shewanellaceae; genus Shewanella; species Shewanella sp. 6_MG-2023. The sequence goes on from NZ_JAUOQU010000074.1 coordinate 201, forward strand.
GATAAGTGGGTGAGACAGCTAAAATTAGAACGTCAGGGCGGCACACCCAAAGCATCTCCGATGACTCCTGAACAAATTGAAATCCGTGAGTTGAAGAAGCACATCGCGCGTATTGAGGAGCATAACCTTATCCTAAAAAAGGCTACCGCTCTCTTGATGTCAGGCTCGATGAACAATTTACGTTAATCAGCGCACTCAAGCAGAGCCACTCTATTTTCACGCTTTGTAATGCATTCAAAGTGCATCGAAGTAGCTATAAATATTGGCTGAAAAGAAAAGAGCGTATAGATGAAGACCATACGCTTTTATGCAGTGAAGTGAAGGCTGCGCATCGTATTAGTAATGGCTCTGCTGGAGCTCGAACGATAGCGCAATTAGTGACTAACAAAGGAATTAACCTCAGCCGTTACCGAGCCCGCAATCTAATGAAAAAGCTTGGGTTATTGAGCTGTCAGCAGCCTAAACATTCTTATAGGAAAGCGACACAAGAGCATGTAGCGATCCCGAATACACTTAATCGACAGTTTGCTGTAACTCAACCCAATCAAGTGTGGTGTGGCGATGTGACGTATGTTTGGGTCGGTAATCGTTGGGCATATTTAGCGGTTGTTCTAGACCTGTTTTCCCGTAAACCTGTTGGGTGGGCTTTGTCATTATCACCTGACAGCGAGCTGACCTGTAAAGCCTTGAAAATGGCATTTGAGTTAAGGGGGAAACCTGAGAATGTGATTTATCACAGCGATCAAGGTTCACATTACACCAGCTTGAAATTTAGGCAATTATTATGGCGTCTTCAAATTGAACAAAGCATGAGTCGTCGCGGGAATTGTTGGGATAACGCACCGATGGAGCGTTTCTTTAGAAGTTTAAAATCTGAATGGGTGCCCGTAAGTGGCTATGGGAATTTTACGGAAGCAGACAAAGCGATTACCAATTACATCACTGGATATTACAGTGAAACGAGACCCCATCAATATAATGGTGGGTTAACGCCAAATGAGTCAGAACGTTTATATTGGAATGACTCTAAAACCGTGGCCAATTTTACTTGACCACTACA
>NZ_JAUOQU010000075.1:0-1227 GCF_030547195.1 Shewanella sp. 6_MG-2023
ACCTGTTCTGAAAGTCTTTGGGAACCGCCCTGTGCGGAGCCGCATGCAGGGTGGTGTGGGGGCTGGAGGCTAGATACTTCCGGCTACCCTATTATAACGATTTTTCTCGATATTTTTCTATAGTCATTAGAAATTCATTGGGTGAATCTACGCCTAAATATATGAGCTTACCCGAATTAAGCTTGATCTCAATATTTGGATTACCAGCCAAATTGAATCTATTAACATTACTTGACCGACGTATGAAAATTGCATTCGGTTGAACGTGAGCAATTTCACTTAAAGCAATCCTTAATGGATTCCAAACACCATACCTCACTATAATGCTGTCCTGAAGAATTGAAATAGGTCTAATTGCAATGGCTTTATACTCTGCAATAAAAAACACTAAACCAAGAAGAGTTAAAGCCGTTATGAAATTAGCAGCAAACGGTGACCATAAGAAATGTAACAACAAATGCATTACGGGTAGTTCAAATAAAATCATTAAAATAAAGCCTAATTGATTGCTTTGAGCGCCATCTTTTTTATGACAGCTAAAATGACTATCTCCAATAAAACTTTGTTGCCTTATCTTTTTAGAAAATAACGCGTATGTCCAAACTCGCGCCTCAAAAGAGAGTAAAGAGCTTATAGCACCTTTACCTAAAATTCTTTCTATTGGTTTTGATATAGCCAAATCTGGATCTTGATCTTTGGTAAGAGAAGCTTTGATAGCAAAAAATACGGTCAAAATAGTGGTGATTTCTAAAACGATAAACGCAGCTATAGCAAGATAGCGCAATGATTCAAGGTAAGGCCATACAACCTTGGAACTTTCAGGAATTACAAAGCTGCCTAGCAAAATAATTAAACAGCTATAGGCAACAGCTTTGATAGCGGCTTCTTTCTTATCTTTTACAAACCAAAAGCATAAAATAGGTAAGACAAGTAAACCATCGATTAGCAAAAGCCATTCTGATTTTTCTACGCCATATCCGTTAAGCGCATTGGAGCTTTGATAGTAAAAAGCCCAGAAAACAGAAATAACTGCAAGAAATATAAACGGGATATTCTTTTTAGTTAAAGTTTGCACCGATGCTCCTTATCGTTATAACGCCGCCATAATTTGCCGACTGAAGCGCAGCGTAAGGCGGTCAAATTGATGGCTTTGTGTACGCCCAGCATGGGCATGAACTAATGAGGTGAAAGTCCTCTGTAGGAAGGTCACCGTTTATTAACATGCTG
>NZ_JAUOQU010000076.1:0-1195 GCF_030547195.1 Shewanella sp. 6_MG-2023
ATCCCATCCCGAACTCAGTAGTGAAACGCAATCGCGCCGATGATAGTGTGGGGTCTCCCCATGTGAAAGTAGGTCATTTCCAGACGCTAAATTAGAATAATCCCTGACTCAATGAGTCAGGGATTTTTTTCGTTTAGGATTTTAAAATAAATAAGTCCTTTTGGTGTTAGGTTTAGTTAATAGCCTACTCGAAATCAGTGTGGACGACATGGCCATGTGAAAGTAGGGTGCAATGTCTGTGTTTATAAAGCAACGCTTTATGCAGACATGGAGCGCGGAGGATTTATCCGCAGCTGAACATCGCCAAGCGCCTAATACGAATAATCCCTATTTGGTGTTATGTTTAGTAAAACTTGCTGGTAATCAGTGTGGACGACATGCCTATGTGAAATGGGGTCATCGCCAATCGTCTAATCAATATTAAGCCCGTCACTGTGTAGCGGGCTTTTTGCGTTTATGGTTTTAATAAAACTGGAATAGATCAGTAGAGCTAATATTAGCAGATCTGGTTTGGTGAATTAATTGAAGCTTTTATCTTTTATATAACGGTTAATTAAGGCTATTGCATTGAAAATATCTTCTTACAACGTGCAGTGTTTGTGTTCTATTACTGAAGAACTCTTCAGCTCTTCTACTTACTGGATAGTCTCTTTACGAACGACATTCTTTGCTAAAAAACTTTAATCAACAACGATTACCTGGATTGGCCTGTTAGCAGCACTAACATGACTATTTCTGTGGCTGGGGAGTAATGCTATTAACATTGAGGCTGCAGTGCTTAAAATAATATTGTTTTTTATGCTAATTTCCTCATGTTGAACTAGAATTGAATGCCGCATTGGAACTTATGCGGATAAATTATGACCTTTTAGAAAGCTCGAAAATTCACAGCTCCAAAACTGGTAGATAGTTTTACGGTAGTCATTGCCGTGTTTTGAGTTAAGCGTTACATGGCACCAGCACAAAAATGAATGTTATCCTTTTCTATTACTGGGCTTAACACAATTTAAGCGGTTGGTATATTATCCCTAGAGTGCCACTTTTTGGCTCGCTGTGTGGATAACCTTGGGGGTAATAAGTGTGTATCCTGTACTTAAACAATTAATGATTAAAAACTTCATTTTTATGCATAAAAGCCCTTGCGCTAAATCTTAACTTGCCTATAATGCGCATCCACTGACACGGCGACAGGCCA
>NZ_JAUOQU010000077.1:0-1181 GCF_030547195.1 Shewanella sp. 6_MG-2023
TACGCCAGTTTCGGATGGGCATGGTCCATTTTTTACTGGCTTCTTTTATCGCAAGGTAAATCATTTTCTTGGCCGAGTCATCATTAGGAAATACCTTACGTTTTTTCAACGCTCGTCTAATCACGCTATTTAACGACTCTATAGCATTGGTTGTGTAAATGGCCTTACGAATATCCTGAGGATAATTGAAAAACGTATTTAAGTTGTGCCAATGATTATGCCATGACTTGCTGATTTGGGGGTATTGCTCATCCCAGGTATCGCTGAAACGGTCTAATTCAAGTAAAGCTTCCTCCTCCGTTGTTGATTGGTAGATGCTTTTAAGGTCCGCAGTGACTGCCTTGTAGTCTTTCCACGATACGTACTTTAATGAATTTCTGACCATATGTACGATACAGAGCTGTACATGAGTATCTGGATAAACGGTATTGATAGCATCAGGGAAGCCTTTTAAGCCATCAACACAAGCGATGAGAATATCCTCAACGCCTCGTTGCTGTAGTTCAGTGAGGACACCTAACCAAAATTTAGCCCCTTCATTTTCAGCTATCCAAAGCCCCATTAGCTCTTTGTGACCTTCAAGGTTAATGCCTAACGCTAAGAAAATAGATTTGTTAATAACGCGCTTATCCTGACGGATTTTTACGACGATACAATCAAGGTAAACGATTGGGTAAATGGCATCTAAAGGTCGACTTTGCCATTCAATAACTTGCTCTAGAACGGCGTTGGTAACGCGAGAAACTAACGTGGGTGATATCTCTGCGCCGTACCATTCATCAAAGGCTTGAACGATATCACGAGTACTCATGCCTTGAGCGTAGAGCCACAATATTTTATCGTCCATAGAGGTAAATCTGGACTGGTGTTTTTTAACTAACTGAGGTTCGAAACTGCCTTCACGGTCTCGCGGCGTATCAAGCTCAAATTGACCATCTTCAGTTTGAATGCGCTTGCTGGTTTTACCGTTACGGCTATTAGCAGAAGTCGATTTATGGTGTTTCTCATAGCCCAGGTGGTCATCCATTTCGGCATTAAGAGCGGCTTCGACCGTTATCTTTTTGAGCATCTGACTGAATTGATTTAAGTCTTCTGGTGTTTTAATGCTTTTAGCAGCTTCTTTAGCAAAAGCTTCAATATCTTTTTTGTTCATGAGTATCTGCCTATCCTTGACTCTCTAT
>NZ_JAUOQU010000078.1:0-1037 GCF_030547195.1 Shewanella sp. 6_MG-2023
TTCCCTCACGCCGCAGGGGGCATCAATTAAGCCCCAAGGGCATGGAATATGAACTCACGGATTGAGTAGCGATAACCCTCTCTCTCCGAAAGTAAAGAACAAGCCGTTACACGAGACCTTCGGCTCGTGAACTAAATCGTTAGGTTGTTAGTTCAGCCTTGCATATAAAGGATATATCCGTGAAAAAAATAATAATAATAATTTTAACTACTTTCTTAATTTCTTGCGGCGACGCAAGAGTGATGACACTTGTTGAACTACCTAAAGGCTGGACAGATGAACATGGTCAAGAGTTCATTGAAAAAATGGATTTACGAAAACTCCAATATATTGTTTATAAAAAATTCCCTGAAGCGATAACTAATCAAGTTACTTTTAATATTATGCCATTGGTATTCTCTCCTGTTGGAGATGAAAAAAATTACAAATACGAAATTAGAGCTATTTCAAATAAGTCTTGGGGTAAGTCGAAAGAATTTGAAAAGTTTATTGCAAACTATATCAAAGAGCTTTTAGTTGAGCCTGAAAAAATGCCTCCTATGGTATTTGTAAAGGTTCCTCAAGGTCATTCAATACAATCCGCTCAACAGTTATTACAAAGCCTTAATATGCAAGAACTCCGAGAGCGCTTATCTAAAGCTATACCTGGAATTGAAAAAACACCTATGCTCACGAAAATTATACCTGTAGAGGTAAAGCCTGATGATTTGAATTTCCATGTCATTGTAGTTGCAAATTTTCAACACGACTTCGAGTATAAAGTTGAGCAGCATATCGCTGACTTTATAAGAGAAAGCCTTAAAACAACCTAACAAGAAAATTAAGCGGGACTGCTAACAGTTGGCTAGGTTTCGCTCCGCTTCACATTTTAGCCAACTATTAATCAGCCCCTTATTTGGGCGTTCTTGACCTGCGGTAGACGATTTTTAGCAAAAAAGAAGTGATATTTAAGTCTAACCTAAGGAATAGATAGAGCCAAACGTGATGGAAGAAACGCCTAATTTATGATAGCTTGAAGGCACTTGCTAAGGCTCGTA
>NZ_JAUOQU010000079.1:0-988 GCF_030547195.1 Shewanella sp. 6_MG-2023
CATGAGTATCTGCCTATCCTTGACTCTCTATAGAGTACGTGTTGATAAGCAGTTACACAAAATTAGTTACAGTCTCGCCAGTTCTGAAAAGTTTACTGACTCGTTCTTTACTAAACTATGCCAACGAGAACGAAGTTCTCGTTTATCTTCGCCTTCACCTACCCAAATTTTGAAACAAAGCTTGCCTTCTTCTAACTGCAAATATTGTTCACACTTATTATCTCCATGCCAGTGCCACCAAAATCCAAGAAACCCACCACTAGGATTTGCAACATAATCCCAATTACCAGCTTTTAACTCTTCTTTTAAACGAGTATAAAAGCCAATCCAACTATGCCATCCCCAATCAGATATTGGGAGATGAATATAGCTATCTACTTTACTTGAAATCTTCAAAAGGTGGTTTCGGTAGTCTATTAAAATTTGGTTTGTCCCATCATACATTGATAAAACAGTTATCATTTCATTTCGGAGAAATAGTGCATAACCATTCTCTAATACTTTGGAGTAACAGCTTTGCTCTTCAGTTTTATAGTATATTGGTAATATATTACTAATCTCATAATCTCTATTCTCAATTTCATTAAGATAACGTTTCAGTTGCCCTGAATGATGCTTTGTACCAGTCTTGTCTTCAATAATGATCGGATATTCATTATTGATTACACATAAAACATCGATATTTTTATCTTGTTTTGTGATTTTTACATCCGTTATTTCACTAGGGGGGACTTTTGAATGTTTCTCGAATATTACCGATATAAACTTTTTTGCACAATTATGAAGACTTAAATCTTCCGTATCGTATTCACTTTTAGCCCAAGATAAAAACCAGCATAAAAAAGCATCTTGTGATAATTCGCTTGTTGCAAATGAAAATATATTTGGAGTACTCATGAATCCCTCGAGTTGCATAACGATTTAGTTCACGAGCCGAAGGTCTCGTGTAACGGCTTGTTCTTTACTTTCGGAGAGAGGAGGTTATCGC
>NZ_JAUOQU010000008.1:0-150056 GCF_030547195.1 Shewanella sp. 6_MG-2023
ATTTATTATTGAGTTCGAAGACAGAATTGTGAAGCATATTAACTAAATTGCAGTTACACAGAATCTGTTACACCCTCGCGAGTAACCTCTTAAGGATGGGGATATTGGCTTCAGGGAAATCAAAACTAGTTAGATTGGTTTTATTAACCCATTCAATTTTTTGGCCTTCAACACCACTGGCAGTGCCTGTAAAGTCTTTCACTAGGTGGATCTGAAGAAGCACTTGCTTATCTGGGTAATCATGTGAAATGACCATAAAAGGCTCAGTTGTATTAACTGTTAGGTTTACTTCTTCTTTTAGCTCTCTAATTAATGCTTGTGAGACCGTTTCATTTACTTCGACCTTACCACCTGGGAATTCCCACTTATCACCTTGGTGCAGGTGTGCGTGCCTCTTAGCTAATAAAACTTGTTGTTGGTCATTGATGATTATGCCGACGGCAACATTGACTCTTTTCATTAGAATGCTCGCTTGAGTGGAGGAGGTGATTAGTGTTTAAAGAAGTAGCCTTCGTCAAAACCTTCAGAATCTAACATTTCATGGTCAAACTCTGGCTTAACGGGAATAGCATGTTTTTCGCTGGCCCAATCGCCGAGGTCGATTAATTTGCAACGTTCACTGCAAAATGGTTTGAATTTAGATTCTTGACTCCACTCTACTTGAGTCTGGCAGATTGGGCATTTAACTGAAATAGACATAAGATTCCTCGCTGTAAAATTCTTGGTGATATTAAAGAATTTAGTTGCAAGTAGCCAGTTTGAATTTTACTTTTTTGTCAGTATGTTTTTGGTTGTCAAAATTGACAAAATGAATGGCATAGCGATTTTTGTGACCACTAATTGTGGGGTAACAACCTTCTTTGCTTTTGATTTTTACTCGAACAAGTGTCAGAGGGTGTGGGCTGTTTCCTTGCAAGAAACCTTGTTCTGCTTCAGCGCTTCTAAATTCTGCAGTACTTCTTGTTAAATCGAGTAGTATTTTAATGGGTTCTAAAATTGGCAGGTAATGGGCTATCCATGTTTTTAAATCTTGCTGTCTTTCATCCCATGGTTTTGATAACCAGAAATGCAGTTGCGGTAAGTCGAAATTACAACAAGCACCTGGCATACCAAATCGTTGTTTTAGTGCGGCAATAAATCTGTCTTGCTTTAAATGGCAACCTATTCTTTCGTTGGTTTGTAGCGGTGCTTTTGCTTGAATCAGCTGATCAATAATACGTTGGATTTGAATTTTATTAACATGAGGTAAAGCATGCCACTTTTCTAACAAGAAAAGTTGTTTGTCGATATCTTTTAAGATGTCGGAACGATAGTCACAGCGATCTGTTAGTTCTGATAATGAAAATAATGGGTAAAAACAATGATGTTGATGATCTGATTTTGTGTGTAGCTCGAGCTGATCAGCTAAATACTCAAGGCGTAAGTAGCTTCTAGTTTTTTCGTTTAATGGTTGCTCATAAATCAGGTCATCATTCATTATTATTATCTTGAGATGCTTTATCTAAATATTGCTGATGTAATAACTGAACAGTGTGACGAAGTGCTTCAGGTGTCTGGGTATTATCAATGATAGCGTCAGCTTTTTGTAATCTTTGCTCTCTATCTATCTGACTATTAATTATTTGTTCAACTTGGGTTGAATCAACACCATCTCGCTTAGCTGTTCTTGCTATTTGTTGGTGTGGTGGAATATCCACCACTAAAGTTGTATTGACTAACCTATCTAACCCATTCTCAAATAGCAAGGGTACAACCATAATTACATATATTGATTTAGCATCTGCTACTGCTTGAAGCATTTGCTGGCGTATCATTGGATGTAACAGATTATTGAGCCACAATCTCTGTTCGGGCTGATTGAATACCTTTTCACGCAGCGCAGGGCGATTAAGTTCGCCAGTGTCGAGTAATACACTGGCGCCAAAATGCTGCTGTATTTGTTGTAAGCCTGCTGAGCCTTTGGCGACCACTTGCCGGGCAATGATATCGGCATCAACGAGTTCGATGTCTAAATCTGCAAATAAGTTTGCCACGGTGGTTTTACCTGAACCAATACCACCAGTTAGGCCAACAATGAAGTTACTCATAATTTTTTCTCACACAGGATTTTTTGGTGGTCTATAAAGTACTGAGGTACCAATTTATGATGTCTTGTCCCCAGATTAACGCTACCCAGCCAGCAATGGCAATATAAGGCCCAAATGGAATTGGATTGCCTTTGGCTAACTTTTTAAAAATGATTAGGGTGATACCCACAATAGCACCGACTAATGATGATAGTAAGATGATAAGGGGTAAATACTGCCAGCCAAGCCAAGCGCCAAATACGGCTAATAATTTGAAGTCACCATATCCCATGCCTTCTTTGCCTGTTGCCAGCTTAAATAACCAAAAAACTGACCACAAACTTAAATAACCTGCCGCAGCGCCAATAATGGCATCGGTAGGGCTGGTAAATACGCCATTGAGGTTAATGATTAAGCCTAACCACAAAATGGGTAGTGTAAGTTGATCTGGTAGCAACATTTCATCTAAGTCGATACCAGTAAGGGCAACTAGCACAAAGGTTAATATGGAGGCGAATAAAAATTGCCATGTTGGGCCAAAATGCCAAGCTAAGGTGGCAATTAGGGCTCCGGTAATAAATTCAATGATAGGGTAGCGGGGGCTAATTGCCGTGTTACAACTGGCGCACTTGCCTTTAAGTAGTATCCAACCCAAAATTGGTAAGTTATGCCAAGGCTTAATATCTGCTTTACATTTAGGGCAAGCGGAACCAGGAACAACTAGATTATATTTCTTTGGAAAATCATCGATGGGTTTATTGAGTCTTTTCTCACCCACTTCTTTGACTATATCTGGGTGATATTCAGCTAGATAATAATTGCACTCAGTTTGCCATTCACGTTTCATCATTACTGGAAAGCGATGAATGACTACATTTAAAAAGCTGCCAATAGTAGCTGCAAAAATAAAGCTTATTGAGATAAAGAGCCAAGGATATTGGCTCATGCTAGCGGTAAAGGTTGATATAAATTCAGTCATTTAATTCTTATTTTAATTTTACAGAAGGGCTAACCTGCAACATTTCCCATTTCGAAAATTGGTAAATACATTCCAACAATCAAACCACCAACAATAGTTCCTATGACTACCATCATAATTGGTTCAATCAGGCTTGATAAACCATCAACGGCATCATCTACCTGCATCTCGTATATATTGGCGACTTTATTTAGCATATCATCAAGTCCACCAGATTCTTCACCAATCATCACCATTTGAATTAGCATGTCAGGGAACAAACCTGTGGTGCGCATTGCGACATTCATTTGCATGCCCGCCATGACTTCCTGACGTACTTTCAGTAACGCTTTTTTGTAAACAGCATTACCAGACGCGCCCGCTGCAGACTCCAGCCCGTCAATTAATGGTACACCTGCAGAAAACGTAGTGGCTAAAGTGCGAGCAAATCGGGCCATTGCGGCTCGATGAAGAATATCACCAATTGCTGGTATTTTTAAAATGAACTCATCAACTCTGTCACGAAATGCTTGTGAATTACGGTGAGTACGCTTGAAAAGATAAACACCAATGAATAAAGCAATGACGAACATGTACCATGAACTTTGTAACCATTTGGAAATCCCAATAATTAATTGAGTAAATGCGGGTAATTCGGCTCCAAATCCATTAAAAATTTCTTCAAACTGCGGTACAACGAACAACAATAATAATACAGTAACGGCAATTGCGACAACGACAACAGCTGCGGGATAGAACATTGCTTTTTTAATTTTTGATTTAAGCTGTTCAGCCTTCTCTCGATAAGTTGCAATGCGATCGAACACAGCATCTAGCGATCCTGAGTGTTCACCCGCTGCGACTAAATCCACATAAAGGTCATCAAAATACTGTCTGTGAGGTCTTAAGGCATCAGATAAAGGAATACCTGATTGAACATCAGTGACAATTGTGCCAAGTAGCTCTCGCACTTTGGCCTTTTCATGGCCACGGCCAAGCAGTTCAAAGGTGGTGACTAGTGGTACACCGGCTGCTAGCATGGTGGCAACCTGTCGCGTAATCATTGCAATATCCATTGCAGTAATTTTTTTCTCAGATTTAAACAAAGAGACTGACTTTTTTCTCACTCCCTTAGGCGTGACACCTTGGGCCTTTAAAATACTGCGTATTTCAGCAATACTACTGCCACGTAATTCACCCGAAGTGCGTTGACCTTCACGATTTACCCCCTTCCATTCGAAAGTGAATACCTTAGGCTGGTGCTTTACATCTTTCTTGGTCTTTGGCTTTCTTCTTAGGGCTGCAGTTGCCATCAAGCAAATCCTTTTGGTTTTTATTTGACAATATAGGTATTGAGCAATTTAATTATTTTATGTTTAGTTAAAGCTAGTCACACGATTAACTTCGGCAATGCTGGTAATACCTTTAGTGACCTTGAGTAAACCAGAGAGCCTTAAATCACGCATACCATTTTCTTTAGCTTGCTTGGCAATTTGCAGTGAGTTACCGCCTTCCATAATGGTTCGGGCAATATCGTCAGTCATCTTCATTACTTCGTAAATACCTACGCGGCCTTTGTAGCCACCAGAGCAATGCTCGCAGCCAACAGGTTTATAGGCAGTAAAGCCAGTAGAAATCATATCCTGGGTAAAACCTAAACGTGTTAATTCTGCCTGAGGGACTTCTTCAGGGGCTTTACACTCTGGGCATAGCCGTCTAGCAAGGCGCTGAGCAATAATAAGGTTTACAGAGCTGGCAATGTTGTAACCGGGTACGCCCATGTTAATCAGGCGAGTCAAGGTTTCTGCTGCCGAGTTAGTATGCAAGGTGGATAATACCAAGTGACCGGTTTGGGCGGCTTTAATGGCTATTTCGGCGGTTTCTAAATCACGGATTTCACCTACCATCACCACATCAGGATCTTGACGTAAAAATGATCTTAAGGCCGAAGCAAAAGTTAAGCCGGCTTTTAAATTAATATGAACCTGATTAACACCTTCTAAGTTAATTTCTACCGGATCTTCGGCGGTGGAGATATTACGCTCTTCAGTATTTAGTATGTTAAGCCCAGTATATAGGGATACAGTTTTACCTGAACCCGTCGGGCCGGTGACTAATATCATTCCCTGAGGTTTGGCGAGCATTAGCTCATAGAGTTCGCGCTGATCATCTTCATAACCGAGCTTTTCAATGCCCAGTTGCGCAGAAGATGAATCTAAAATACGCATTACAATTTTTTCGCCCCAAATGGTGGGCAAGGTGCTGACACGAAAATCAATAGATTTGGTGCGTGACAGTTTCATTTTAATACGGCCATCTTGGGGCACGCGGCGCTCAGCAATATCCAGTTTTGACATGACTTTTAAACGGGCAGATATGCGGTTGGATAAATTGACCGGCGGTTCAGATACTTCATGTAATATGCCATCAACACGAAAACGAATACGGTAGCGCTTTTCATAGGGCTCGAAATGCAAATCAGAGGCGCCTTTACGAATGGCATCGGTAAGGATTTTATTGATATAAATAACAATCGGCGCATCATCACTGCTTTCTGATTCTTTCTCTTGATGCTGCTTATCAGGATCGGTAATTTCTATATCAGCTAAAGCTTGTTCGTCCATACCATCCAAGCTGAGAGCTGATATATCATCTTCAAGGATTTTTTCAACAGCGATTAGCAGCTTATCATCTTCTACAATAATGGCTTCAGCGTGAAGTCCTAAGCTGAATTGAAAGTCTTCAAGTGCTGCAATATTTGTTGGATCTGATGTCGCGATGTAAAGTCTATTACCTCTTTTAAAAAGTGGTAAGCATTGATGCTTCGATATCAGTTTTTTATTGAGTAAATCTTCATTAATATTTTTTAATTCAAAGTCATTTAAATCAAGTAAAGGCGAACCATACTCTTCGTAGCAGACCTCAGCAATTTCACGAGCCGATAGTAATTTCGTTGAAACTAATGATGTGACTAACGATTTTTTGGTTTTACGAGAATCTAGTATAACGGATGTTATCTGGTCTTCGCTCAACATTTTCTTGCGAATGAATAAAGAGGATAAACCTAATTGAATATTAGACGCTGGCATAATTCATCTTATAAAAAAAGCAGTGTATGGCATCATACACTGCCTCAAAAAGAAATTAATACTTATTTATTGTTTACAGTAGTTTGGAGTTAAACATGACCCTGATTGAACCCAATCTAGTCGGTTACCTGTTACAGTACCAGTGAATATATTAGTGAAGCCACCTGTTTTAACTGTACCAGTAGAGGTGATGACTGCTACTGTTGCTGTAACTGCTGCATCAGATGTCGCTAAGTTGGTCGTTGCGTTAGCTGCTGCAATATCATCAGGTACGCCAAATGCACCAGGTTGACAATCAAGTAAAGTTTTTTCTTCGTGGAAACAAATGCTGATTGCTTTCATTACTTGAGCTGAACGGGTGTTAACTTCAGAGAAGCGCGCTTTTTCGGTATATCCTTGATACGCAGGCAATGCGATTGCTGCCAAAATACCGATAATCGCGACTACGATCATTAATTCAATAAGAGTAAAACCCTTAGCGTTTTTGATTTGGTTAATGCTTTTCATTTTTTATCTCTCTCTTATGATGCTTTAGTGTTGCGTCGGGTTTGTTGTCATCCTTGAATCTCATAACAGTTAAAGGCCCTTAATTGTTATGAGTGGTGTCCTAGTCACCACAACCTGTCGGCATTAATTTACTAGTGTTGTTTACATTACAGTCTACTGGGCAGAACTTAGGGTTTAACTTACGGTTTAACTTACGGTTTAACTTACGGTTTAACTTACGGTTTAACTTACGGTTTAACTTACGGTTTAACTAGCTCGGCCCAATTGACTGTGATAACTGTTAAAAACTACAAAGGGTTTTAAATGAATGATTTCATCAAGAACAATCAAGCCGTTCTTGTAAAACGGATCAGTAAAACCAATATGTCCAACTAAATACCTCGAAAGCAGAATAGGCTAGTCATTAACAAATTGCTATCTAATCTGTAACTAGGGTCAACAAAGTGCTGCAAGGTCAGTTTGTTAACAAAATGTTTGATTTATCATTGTTCTTTTAAAAATCATTTTTCGCTCACTCAATGTTACATTTGTAACATGTTGAAAAGCTGATTATTAAAAGTTAAATCTGATACTTCATTCATCCAAGCTAAACGTTAGTATAAAGTTGCTGAAAATGGAATAGCTTGTGGCGAGTTTTTTAACTAAAAAGATAAAAAGGTTGTTTTAAGCTGCTGTTTGTAATGATTTTGCAGCACATTATTGACACTTTTAGTCGGTTATTTAGTCAATTTGACTTTGGTTGTTGTTTGTCAAAAAAATGACACCATAGAAAATGTAAGGTTATAACGCTTGATTTATGTAGGTATTTAAGCCCTGGTGGTAAGGTTATTTGAGCTTTTAAGGGAGGTTATTTAAGCCCTTAGGGAGATAGTTGTCAAAGGTTAAAGGACAAATGGTTAAAAGGTCAAAGGTGGGCACCAGTTTAATCTTTGTGGCTATTGATTCAAGCTACAGGGCTTATAGTAAGGCTACAATTGTTGTAAGGCTGCCATTGCGCTGTCTATTTAGTCAGCCTTATTTAGCTAAGCTTTTAGTGCGAGCAAAAAAACCAGCTATAAATAGCTGGTTTTGATTGTTATTAGCGATTACTGACTTATCTTGCTATTTAACTGGGCTAATGATTTATCAAGCTCAGCTTAACATTAGTTTTTAAAGCGTAAGGATAAATCCAAGGCTTTAACGTGCTTAGTGAGTGCGCCAACTGAGATGTAGTCAACACCGGTTCTGGCAAAGTCTGCAATGGTGTCGATGGTGACATTACCGGATACTTCCAGCTTTGCGCCTTTACCTTGATCTAAATAGCTGGAATTAAGCGCTACTGCTTCTACCATCATGGTGACATCAAAATTATCGAGCATGATGATGTCAGAACCTGCTTCTAACGCTTGGGTTAGCTCGGCGATTGATTCTACTTCCACTTCAACTGGTTTGTCAGCGGCTACTTGTCGGGCTGTTTTTATTGCAAGTTCGATATTGCCGCAAGCCATAATGTGGTTTTCTTTAATTAAGAAGGCATCAAACAAACCAATACGATGGTTTTTACCGCCACCACAAGCGACGGCATATTTTTGCGCGGTGCGCAGACCGGGAATGGTTTTGCGGGTATCGAGCAGTTTAGTGTGGGTATCAGCTAACTTGTTAACATAAAGCTTAGTGAGACTGGCAACACCAGATAGGGTTTGGATGAAGTTCATCGCGGTGCGTTCACCGGTTAAGATGGCTCTTGCTGGGCCTGATAATTCACATAACACCTGGTTGGGAACCAATAAGTCGCCATCATCCACATGCCAATGCAAGGCTACATCACCGCCGAGCTGATTAAATACTTGTTCTGCCCATGCTTTTCCGCAAAAAACGCCTTCTTCACGGGTGATTAACACCGCTTCAGCATGTTTATCTGCTGGAATAAGTTGCGCGGTAATATCGGCATTAAGCATATCTTGCGGGGTTTGGGCTGGCGTATGGCCTAGGTCTTCATCAAGTGCAGCTTTAACGGCATGACGGATGTCATTTTCAATCATGTGAATGTCCTTGAAATTACAACTAAATTGAGTTGCTTGGGCCAACTCAATGTTTAAAAAATGAGAAACAATATGCCTATTACTTTATCACAGTTGTTAATTTAAAATATAGCAGTCAAACTGTTACTGTGTTGGCTGCTAGGGCAATATTATTTTAAGGTTTTACAGCGACGAACCTTGGTGCTTTTTTATCTTTTATCGTAGGTATTTGTTGCTTGCTTTTTGGGCACTGATAATGGTGACTTACTGATGGTTCGTTGAAATGCAAACTGCAGCCACGCTGGCATGGTTAATTCATTACTTGAGATTTTATTATTAATTATGGATACACAATTGAAATCAGGCTGGCATCAAGGTGCACGGCTATGCCCATCACCGCATTTTAACCCGCGCCCTAATAATGAGGTTAGCGGCTTAGTTATTCATAATATTAGTTTGCCTGCAGGTTGTTATGGCTTGCCGCACATTGATGGTTTATTTCAGGGCTGTTTAGCGGTGGATGCAGATCCAAGTTTTGCTGATATTGCTGGGCTTGAAGTGTCGGCACACTTTTTAATTCGCCGCGATGGTGAGTTAGTGCAGTATGTTAGCTGTGATGACCGAGCGTGGCATGCTGGGGTTTCGTGTTTTAATGGCCGAGAAGGTTGTAATGATTTTACCATTGGCATTGAAATGGAAGGCACAGATAGCGACCCTTATACCGATGCGCAATATCGCGAATTAGTGCAATTAACCTTGGTGTTGTTTGCGCAATATCCTATGCTTAATCAAGCAAATATCGTCGGACATTGTGATATTGCTCCTGGACGCAAAACCGATCCAGGTGATAGTTTTGATTGGCAAAGATATTTAACTGCATTAACGGCTAAGTCATGATGTTAGTGTTACTTTAACCCAATATTTTTTAGATTGTTTGCAGAGGTCCCATGGCACTATTTTCATTGTTAATTGCAATTATGGTTGAGCGCTTAAAGCTGTTACCCGCACATTGGCAATTTGATGATTTACTTTCTAAATACCAGCAATTATTTTGGAAAGATAAAGCATTAGATTCTGCTGGCTGGGTTGCCTTTGTGGTGCTACTGCCAGCAATGACACTGTTTTTGGTGCTGCTGTTACTAGATGGTGTTTTTTTCGATGTGATCACCTTATTGATCTGGATGCTGGTTTCGATTGTGTGCTTTAGCCACCAAAGCTTACGGGCGGCATTTAAAAAATATATGCTGGCGGCTTGTCGCGGCGATGTTCAAGCCTGTTATCACCATGCAGAAAAGCTCGATTGCAGTGAATGTTTAGATGCGGTTGATGAAAAAGACTTAGGTCAGCAGATTGGTAAAACCGTGGCTTGGGTTAATTATCGCTATTATGGCGCGGTGGCATTATATCTGATTTGTTTTGGCCCTGTTGGCGCAGTGCTTTATTGTTCGGTGCGTTTTTATCAGCAATACAATCAGCAGCAGCAATTGGATATGCCATTTATTGATCAATTATTATTTTTATTCGATTGGTTACCGAGCCGAGTATTTAGCTTTGGGTTTGTATTAAGTGGTCACTTTGCTGCAGGTATTTCACAGTGGCGGAAGCAGGTTTTTAACCCTAATAATAGCGCCAAAAATATTGTTACCTATACTGCTTTAGCCGCTGAAGTGATGCCTGAGCAAAGTGAT
Organism: Shewanella sp. 6_MG-2023; assembly: GCF_030547195.1. Taxonomy (NCBI): domain Bacteria; kingdom Pseudomonadati; phylum Pseudomonadota; class Gammaproteobacteria; order Alteromonadales; family Shewanellaceae; genus Shewanella; species Shewanella sp. 6_MG-2023. Next base: position 10,309 of record NZ_JAUOQU010000008.1, read on the forward strand.
GCCCCTGTTTGCGTACAGCCCACATTGGCACTGCTTGCATTGAGCAAAAGAAACTTTATTTTACTGGTTACGGTATTATCGGTGCTGACTATATTTGGTTTGGTTAGCTAATAAGTTTTAATTGCGGTGATGGGCGGCCTGAGCCGCCGAAATAATGATCATAAGTTAAAACAGTGTTTTTATAAATTGTGCTGTGTAAAACGGATTTTTATAGCTACAATCTAAGCTTAAAATGAGTTTGTTATGGCGATAATAAGGCAATCAATGCTTTAGCGCGATAACACCGAGATGGTCAAACCTCTTAGACGTTTTTTTTCGTTATGCTCTTGCTCAAAGTGCGTAGCGATGTTTGAAACCTTCAATTAACACCCATTCAACGCTCGTCTAACTAGACATCAATTGTTTGATTTGATAAAGTGCGCTATATCATATAAATTGGTAAGACCAATTGACAACGGAGCCGAGCCCCAAATGGCTTATAGCAAAATAACTCAGCCTAAAATTTCAGATGTGATCATGGAGCAATTAGAGCGCATGATCCTCGAAGGAAGTTTACAGCCTGGGCAAAAATTACCGCCTGAGCGCGAGCTTGCTTTGCAATTTGAAGTGTCACGCCCTTCATTACGTGAAGCGATTCAAAAGTTAGAAGCCAAAGGCTTACTAATGCGCCGCCAAGGTGGCGGAACCTACGTTAAAGAACAACTTTGGCAAAGTCTTGCCGATCCTATCGTTGAATTAATGCATAACGACTCAGAAAGTCAGTACGACTTACTGGAGTTTCGTCATGCCACTGAAGGCATGATGGCTTATTTTGCTGCGCTGCGTGGTAATGATGCCGATATGCAAAGCATTAAACGTTCAATTAACGAAGTTGAAGCGGCTGTTGATGTAGAAGCGCAGGCTGATGCCATTGTGCGTTTTTACCGTGCGGTAGCCGAAGCGTCACACAATGTGGCGATGTTACACCTTGTACTCAGTTTAACCCCTGTGCTGCACAAAAACGTGGCACAAAATTTAGAGCTTTTAAGCCGTCGCGAAGAAGCATCTACCATGGCGAATGAACATAGGCGAGCACTGCTTGCTGCCATTATTCGTCGTGATCCTGAAGCGGCACGTGAAGCCTCGAACGAACATTTAAGTTATATCGAGGAAGTCATGTTGTCAGTGAGGGAAGAAGACAGTCGGTTACAGCGTAGCTTGCGCCGCTTAAAAAGTGGTGTTTGATACCGATTTATAATCAAACGCATTATAAATTTACCGAAACACATTAATTATCTGTATCTAGAGAAAGGACAGCGACATGTCTGAAGGTATTCTACAAGACTTAGATCCATTAGAAACTCAAGAATGGGTAGATTCACTGCAAGCCGTATTAGAGCAAGAAGGCCCTGAACGTGCACACTATCTACTTGAACAATTAATCGATAAAGCGCGCCGCAATGGTACACATTTACCATATAAAGCGACCACTGCTTATTTGAATACGATTCCATCTGGTCAAGAGCCACATATGCCTGGTAATCAGGAAATGGAACGCCGCATTCGTGCTATCGTTCGTTGGAATGCACTTGCAATGGTATTACGTGGTTCTAAGAAAGATTTAGAGCTAGGTGGTCACATTTCAAGTTTTGCTTCTAGTGCGACTATTTATGATGTGTGTTTTAACCACTTCTTCCGCGCTCCAAATGAAAAAGACGGCGGCGATTTAGTTTATTATCAAGGGCATATTGCACCTGGTATTTATTCTCGTTCTTTCCTTGAAGGCCGCATCACTGAAGACCAAATGAATAATTTCCGTCAAGAAGTTGATGGTAAAGGTTTGTCTTCATACCCGCATCCCAAGTTAATGCCTGATTACTGGCAGTTCCCGACAGTATCTATGGGCTTAGGTCCTATTCAAGCGATTTATCAAGCACGTTTCCTTAAGTATTTGACTGACCGTGGTATTAAAGATTGCTCTGAGCAAACGGTTTACTGTTTCTTAGGTGATGGTGAGTGTGATGAGCCTGAAACATTAGGTGCAATCGGGCTTGCAGCTCGTGAAGAATTAGATAATTTATGTTTTATTGTTAACTGTAACTTACAGCGTCTTGATGGCCCTGTACGTGGTAACGGTAAGATTATCCAAGAGCTTGAAGGCGAGTTCCGCGGCGCAGGATGGGAAGCTGTTAAAGTGATTTGGGGGCGCTACTGGGATCCATTACTTGCACGTGATACTAGCGGCAAGTTATTACAGTTAATGGAAGAAACCGTAGATGGTGAGTACCAGAACTGTAAAGCTAAAGGTGGCGCGTACACTCGTGAGCATTTCTTTGGCAAATACCCTGAAACTGCTGAAATGGTGGCTAACATGTCAGATGATGACATTTGGCGTTTAAACCGTGGTGGCCATGATCCAGTTAAGATTTATGCTGCGCTGCAACATGCTAAAAACACTAAAGGCCGTCCTACAGTAATCCTTGCTAAAACAGTTAAAGGTTACGGAATGGGCGATGCGGGCGAAGGTAAAAACATTGCCCATAACGTGAAGAAAATGGGCATTGAATCGCTTAAATACTTCCGCGATCGTTTTAATATCCCGATTAGCGATGATCAGTTAGAAGACATTCCTTACTATCATCCAGGTGCTGATTCTGAAGAAGTTAAATACTTAAAAGAGCGCCGTGCTGCCCTTCATGGTGCTATGCCGAAGCGTCTTGAGAAGTTCTCTAAAGATATTGAAGTGCCGCCATTAAAGATCTTTGATTCAGTACTTAAAGGCTCAAATGGTCGTGAAATCTCAAGCACTATGTCATTTGTGCGTATTTTAACGGCATTGCTTAAAGACAAGAAAATCGGCAAGCAAATCGTACCGATCATTCCTGATGAAGCGCGTACCTTTGGTATGGAAGGTTTATTCCGTCAAGTGGGTATTTACGCTCATGAAGGGCAAAAATACGAGCCACAAGATTCTGATCAAGTTGCTTACTACCGTGAAGATAAAACCGGTCAAGTATTGCAAGAAGGGATTAACGAGTTAGGTGCAATGTCATCTTGGGTTGCTGCGGCAACCAGTTACTCAGTTAACGATACCCCAATGATCCCGTTCTACATCTACTACTCAATGTTTGGTTTCCAACGTATTGGTGACATGGCATGGGCTGCAGGTGATATGCGTGCTCGCGGCTTTATGGTCGGTGGTACTTCAGGTCGCACAACCCTAAACGGTGAAGGCTTGCAGCATCAAGATGGTCATAGCCATGTATTAGCTAACACGATTCCTAACTGTATTTCTTATGACCCGACTTATGGTTATGAAATCGCAGTGATTGTACAAGACGGTATTCGCCGCATGTATGGCGAGCAAGAAGACGTGTTCTACTACTTGACTACCATGAACGAAAACTATGAGCAGCTTGCGATGCCAGAAGGCAGCGAAGAAGGTATCGTTAAAGGTATTTATAAGCTTGAAACTCTTAAAGGTTCAGGTAAAGGCTCTGTACAGTTAATGGGTAGCGGCACGATTTTAGAGCAAGTACGTAAAGCGGCTGTGGCATTATCGAAAGACTTCGGTATTACTGCTGACGTTTACAGCGTGACTAGCTTCAATGAGCTAACCCGTGATGGTCAGGCTGCAGAGCGTTACAACATGCTGCACCCAACTGAAACGCCTAAAGTGCCTTATATTTCTGAAGTGTTATCAAGTGATGCGCCAGCTATTGTAGCAACGGATTACATGAAGATTTATGGTGAGCAATTACGTGCTTACATTCCAACTGATTATAAAGTACTAGGTACTGACGGCTTTGGCCGCAGTGATAGCCGTGAAAACTTACGTCACCATTTTGAAGTTGACGCTAAGTTCATTGTCATCGCGTCATTAAAAGCCCTTGTTGACCGTAAAGAGTTACCTGTAGAAGTGCTAACGAAAGCTATCACTGAATACGGTATCGACGTTGATAAGATCAATCCACAGTTCGCATAGGGAGAAACAAAATGGCTGAATTAAAAGAAGTTTTGGTTCCTAACCTTGATACTGATGCTGTGCAGGTTATTGAGATCTGTGCTGAGATTGGTGAAGTGCTTGAAAAAGAAGCATCAATCATCACAGTTGAAACGGATAAAGCGACTATGGATATTCCAGCACCCTTTGCTGGGAAATTAGTTGAGCTGAAAGTGGCTGTGGGCGATAGCGTTTCTGAAGGCTCGCTAATTGCGGTACTTTCTGTAGAAGCGGCTGGCGATGCGCCAGCGCCTGCAGCTGAAGTGGCTGCACCGGTAGCGGCGCCTGTTCAAGCCGCTGCTGCTCAAACCGCGGCTCCAGTAGCAGAAGCGCCAGCAACCGTTGCGGGTGGCACTGAAGTTATTGAAGTGCATGTGCCTGATATTGGTGATGCTGATAATGTTGATATTATCGAAGTGTTAGTGAGTGTGGGTGAAACCATTGAAGCTGACACAGGGCTTATTACCTTAGAAACTGATAAAGCAACCATGGAAGTGCCTGCGCCAACCGCAGGTGTGGTGAAAGAACTTAAAGTGAACGTTGGCGACAAGGTTTCACAAGGCTCTTTAGTGCTGATGCTTGAAGTAGGCACTAGTGCTAGTGCGCCTGTTGCTGAAGCAGTATCAGCGCCTGCAGCAAGCTCTGCTCCTGCAACATCGGTTGTTGAAGTTAAAGAAGTTGCAGTACCAGATATTGGTGATGCCTCTGATGTAGATGTGATTGAAGTGCTAGTTGCTGTTGGCGATATGCTTGACGTGGATACAGGTTTAATTACCTTAGAAACCGATAAAGCCACCATGGAAGTACCAGCGCCATTTGCCGGAAAACTGGTTGGTTTAACGGTTAATGTTGGCGATAAAGTATCTCAAGGTAGCATTATTGCTACGGTTGAGACGCAATCAACCGCACCTGCAGCTCCATTGCAAGCCGCTCCGGCAGCTAGTGCTCCTGCAGTTACTGCAGCAACACCAGCACCAGTTACCGCTGCGCCAGCAAGTAAGCCGCCTGTGCCGCATCATCCAAGTGCTGGTAGCCAACCTAAAACCGGTGCTGTACATGCATCACCTGCAGTTCGCCGCTTAGCGCGCGAATTTGGCGCTGATTTAACCCAAGTGAAAGGCTCTGGCCGTAAAGGACGTATTCTGAAAGAAGACGTTCAAGCCTTCATTAAATATGAACTTAGCCGACCTAAAGCGAGTGCTGCCACAGCGGTTGCTGGTGGCGCGGGTGGTTTGAATGTGATTGCAGCGCCTAAAGTTGATTTCAGTAAGTTTGGTGAAGTGGAAGAAGTGCCATTAAGCCGTATCCAGAAAATTTCTGGGCCTAACTTGCATCGTAACTGGGTGACGATTCCACATGTGACTCAATTTGATGAAGCTGATATCACTGAATTAGAAGCATTCCGTAAACAACAAAATACACTTGCAGCTAAGAAGAAAGCGGATTACAAAATTACTCCGTTAGTATTTATGATGAAAGCCGTGGCGAAAACACTGGCTGAATTCCCTGTATTTAACTCAAGTTTAAGCCCTGATGGCGAGTCGTTAATCCAGAAGAAATATTTCCATATTGGTGTAGCGGTTGATACGCCAAACGGATTAATGGTGCCAGTGGTTCGTGATGTCGATAAGAAAGGCATTGTAGAGCTTTCTCGTGAGTTAACGGATATTTCAATTCGTGCCCGTGATGGCAAGCTGAAGTCAGCAGACATGCAAGGTAGCTGTTTTACTATCTCTAGTTTAGGTGGCATTGGTGGTACAGCATTTACCCCAATCGTTAACTATCCTGATGTGGCTATTCTTGGGGTGTCAAAATCAGAAATGAAGCCGAAGTGGAATGGCACTGATTTTGAACCTAAGTTGATGTTGCCACTATCGTTATCATACGACCACCGTGTGATTGATGGGGCAATGGCTGCCAGATTTAGCGTGACATTATCAAGCATTCTTAGCGATATTCGTACGCTAATTTTGTAAACAAAAAGGCTGCTCATATTGAGCGGCCTTTTTATTCTTATCACTAGGATTGTGATCAGTATCAAACAAAGGGTAAAATGCGGCCACCTTACAAGATTTGACCACATTTTGCAGTTTGGACGGTTTTTCCGCCAACGATAGATAAAATAGAGGAAAACATGAGTAACGAAATCAAAACTCAGGTAGTAGTACTAGGTGCCGGCCCAGCAGGTTATTCAGCAGCTTTCCGCGCTGCAGATTTAGGTCTAGAGACTGTGATTGTAGAACGTTTTAGCACCCTTGGTGGTGTATGTTTGAACGTGGGTTGTATCCCATCAAAAGCACTTTTACACGTCTCTAAAGTCATTGAAGAAGCTAAAGCCGTTGCCGATCACGGTGTTGTTTTTGGTGAGCCTAAAATTGATTTAGACAAGTTACGCGGCTTTAAAGAAAAAGTAGTAGGTCAACTGACTGGCGGTTTAGGCGGAATGTCTAAAATGCGTAAAGTTGATGTGGTAAATGGTTTAGGTAAATTCACTAGCCCAAATACAATGGAAGTGACAGCTGAAGATGGCACTGTAACAGTGGTTAACTTTGACAATGCCATTATTGCAGCGGGTTCTCGTCCAATTAAACTGCCATTTATCCCACATGAAGACCCACGTATTTGGGATTCAACTGATGCTTTAGAACTGAAAGAAGTTCCTGAAAAGTTATTAGTGATGGGCGGCGGTATTATCGGCCTAGAAATGGGTACGGTTTACTCGTCTTTAGGTAGCCAAATTGACGTAGTTGAAATGTTCGACCAAGTTATTCCTGCTGCTGATAAAGATATCGTTCGAATTTATACTAAAAAGATTAAGAAGAAGTTTAACTTAATCTTAGAAACCAAAGTAACTGCAGTTGAAGCGAAAGAAGACGGCATTTATGTTTCTATGGAAGGTAAGAAAGCCCCATCTGAGCCAGTTCGTTACGACGCAGTATTAGTTGCTATTGGTCGTACACCAAACGGAAAAGGCCTAGACGCTGAAAAAGCTGGCGTAAATGTAGATGAGCGTGGCTTTATCAATGTTGATAAGCAAATGCGTACTAACGTTGCGAATATCTTCGCTATCGGTGATATCGTTGGCCAACCAATGCTTGCGCACAAAGGTGTGCATGAAGGTCATGTTGCTGCTGAAGTTATTTCTGGTCTTAAGCACTTCTTTGACCCTAAAGTTATTCCTTCAATTGCATACACAGACCCTGAAGTCGCGTGGGTTGGTCTTACTGAGAAAGAAGCCAAAGAGCAGGGCGTAGCCTATGAAACGGCATCATTCCCATGGGCTGCAAGTGGCCGCGCAATTGCTTCTGATGCAAGTGACGGTATGACCAAGCTCATCTTCGATAAAGAAACTCATCGCGTTATCGGTGGTGCTATCGTTGGTGTTAATGGCGGTGAATTACTTGGCGAAATCGGCCTAGCAATTGAAATGGGTTGTGATGCTGAAGATTTAGCCTTAACCATCCATGCTCACCCAACGTTACATGAATCTGTAGGTCTTGCGGCTGAAGTTTATGAAGGTTCAATTACTGATTTGCCAAACCCGAAGGCAAAAAAGAAAAAGTAACATGTAGCTATTTGTAGCAATTTGTATCAAAGCACCTTTCGAGGTGCTTTTTTTGCTCTAAATTTACTTTTAGGTGATATATTCAAATATTGTATTAAATTTAATTGTTTTTGTTGTTGCAGGCATAAAGCCATATAGGTTCACATAGAAGCGCTTAGCATAATAAAATCAATAAAAGAGTAACCCAGTCATAATGATAAAAGGCATTAAATCGTTTCTCACCTTGGTCGTTCTTACCCTTAGTTGCAGCTTTCCAAGCGTGGCTGACGATCTTGTCCAACGTTTATTTAATATCAAAGATGGCCTGGTTAATTACACTATCAATGACATTGCATTTGATGATTATGGCTATGTTTGGCTGGCAACTGAGCAGGGAGTATTTCGTGTTAGCGATACTGTTACCCGCCGCATTGATCAACCTGATAGTGATAATGCATTAGCTGCAGAAAACATTCATCTTATCGCTAAGGTGACTTCTCAGCGCCTTCTAGTCGCTTCTGGCACATCGCTTTACCTCTACGATATTAAACTCAATCGTTTTTCAGATGACATTATTGCCGGCCTCATAACTAGTGATGATTCTATTGTTGACGAAACACGTCTAGATAATGGTAACTTAATTCTGCTTACCCGTTTAGGTCAGGTGCTTGAGTTTGATGTGAATTCATTGTCAATCTCAGCGCTAACAGCCCAAGAATTGGATAAGACATTGCAATGGAATAGTGTTAATCAGCTAAGTGATGGCCGCTATATTTACTCATCCGCCTATGAAGTTGTGATAAAAAATGCCTGGGGCGAATTGATAAAACAAGTTAAGCGACCTATAGATAATATGTTGATTAAAAAGCTATTTGTAGATGCTGAACAGCGTATTTGGATCTTAAGTAACAAAGGCTTATATGAGCTAACCCTTCAAAGCTATCGGATGACTGCTACCACTGCGCTTCCTTTTGATATTCGTGGCGCGGTTGAAGGTAGTCGTGGTCATTTGTGGCTTTATACCAGAAGTGGGCTATTTTCATGGGATAAGCAATCATCGAAGGCAATTTCATATAAAGAGGAATTAAAAAATGATGCTGACGTTGATTATATCGACGATATGGCTGTTGATGACGATGGTTTAATTTGGCTTGGCGGCGCAGGCGAAGGTTTAGCGTTACTGGCAATAGCTCCTGAATTTTTATTGGAAAGTTTCACTCGTTCATCAACTTATCAAATTGAAGATGACATGATTTGGAGTATTTATGCCGAGCAAGATAAAGTTTGGCTCGGCGGTGATGGTGGCTTGACCATTGTTGATAAATTAACCAAGACTTCAAAATATCTTATCCCTGCAGGCTTTGAAGCGAGAGATTCAATTTACGGCGTTAATGAGCTTGATAATCAGCATATTGTGGTAACAACAACCAGTGGACTGTTTGTCATTAATAAACAAACTGATCAGCAAGTTGATTTTAGCCATTTTGCTGCATCAAGTGACTCGCTAAAAGGTAAATTGTTATTTAACTCCTATGCAGACCCACTGTTTAGCGGCAGGGTTTGGTGGGGAGCAGATAATGATGTTTATTATTGGCAGCCAGGGTTAGACAATATCGTCACTGTGTCACCGACAGAGCATATTCTTCTATCCCACTCAGTGAACATTCGAAGTTTTTTCCGTGAAAATCATGATCGTCTGTGGATCGGTGGCGCAGGTCTATTTGGCTATATAGATAGCAATAATAATGTCACTTCATTAAACGCAGCGTTAGGCATTAACCACAAGGATATTATGATTACTAATATCCACCAAGTTGATAATACAACCCTGTGGTTAGGGACTCGCCAAAATGGGGTCATTGTTTTTGACACCCAAACCCATGAGATTTCATCCATGAGTGACTATTGGCATGTTGATTGCCCGACGATTTACTTTATCGAGCAAACTGAAAAAGATCATTTGGTTGGCTGCAGCTCTTCGGTCATTAGACAAAATAAACAGACAAAAGCCATTGATGTATTTTTTACTAGCGATGGATTTATTGGTAATGAGTTTAATGAGTCAGCAGCTTATTATGACCCTAATGCAGGCTTATATATTGGCGGCCCTAATGGGGCGATGTTAGTTGATATTGATAAGCTTGCACCTCGAGTAAGTAATGATGCTATCGCCCTTGAGTCCATTGCGATTTACTATGAGGACAATACAGAGTATCACTTGATACCTGAATCCTTTAACTTAGTGCGCCCTGGGGCTAACTTAATCAGTTTTCAAATAACCACTTTCGACTACGTGAATGAAACGCCAATCAGCTTAAAGTACCGTTTGCTTCATGAGCATAATAGCTTAGATAGCCAGTATATTTATCTGCAAGGCCAAACTCAGATTAATATTGCTGACTTAAAAGCGGGTGAATATACCCTAGAGCTATTGCATAAACAGCATGGGGTGTGGGCAAGCAGTCCGTTTCAATTTAGTTTTAAGGTTGAACAATTTTGGTGGGCGTCACAGTGGTTTAAAGCCTTAGTGCTTTTTGCCATTCTTTTTGGGGTATTTACCTCTTTATGGCTTCGTAAAAAACAAATAAACCGTGTTATTGGTATTAATCAGGCATTAAGGGAAAGTGAAGACAAATTACGTCAATCACTGCGCGGTAGCGATTCAGATTTATGGGAGTGGCAAGCTAGCACTAACCAAATCCAATTTGATAATAAATCGGGTCTGTTGGGTGAGAGAAGAAAGTTATCTTATCTCGTGCCTGATATACCGATTGTTGCCGCCGATAAAGATAACCTCCAGCAGCAATGGCGAGCTTTGTTAAAGGGCGATAAAGAAACCATTGATGTAGAATTTAGGTATCACCGTGGTGAAGAGGCTATTGGTTGGCTGCGCATCAGAGGCCGCGCAGTTACCCGCAATCAGACTACAGGGCAATTAGAGCAAGTTGCCGGTATTTATACTGAGGTGTCTGAGCAACGTGAGCTTCAAAATGAAATTGATTTGTTTGCCAAGGCATTTGAAAACACCTCAGAAGGCATGTTAATTCTTGATAGTCGCAAGCGGGTGAAATTACTAAATACCGCAGCTGCAACTATCTTTACCAGCAAGCATGAAGCACTTGATGGAAGGGGGTTTGAGTCATTATTGTATGTGGATCATGGCTCCAAAAATATCGATGATTTATTGCAAAATAGCCGCTCATGGAATGGCGAGTTAAGCTTTAAACGGGGGAATAATGAACATTTTCCTGTTTGGGCTAATATCTCTAAAATGTCTGATAAGCGCGATATCTCACAGCACTATGTGGTGGTGTTTTCAGATATTACCCAGCGAAAACAATACGAGTCTAATTTACGGCACTTAGCCAATAATGACGTGCTTACAGGCCTTGCTAATCGAGCGATGTTTACTCGTCAGTTACAACAGATTATTGAGCAAGCTAGCCACACTAATGAAAAGTTAGCATTATTGTTTTTGGATTTAGATCGCTTTAAGCACGTCAATGACTCTTATGGTCATAGCATGGGGGATGCTTTACTCGTTGAAGCGGCTAAACGCTTAAAAAATAGTGTTGGTGATGATCATCTGGTTTGCCGTTTTGGTGGTGATGAGTTTGTCATATTGGTTCGAAATGCTGATTCTATTGATCAGATAAATTTGATTGCTGAGCAAATTTTACAAAGGTTTGCTACGCCGTTTAAATTATTTGGCCGTGAGTTTTTTGTTTCAACCAGTATTGGTATCAGCATGTGGCCTGAAGATAGCCAAGATTCTGAAACCTTAATTAAAAATGCTGATTTAGCCATGTATCACGCCAAAGAAGAAGGCCGAGGTAACTTTCAATATTACTCTGCTGAGCGCAATGCTGAAGCGCAATATCATTTGAAAATTGAAGCTGACTTACGTAGCGCCATCGAAAATAACGACTTTGAGCTTTATTACCAACCTCAGGTAGACATACTCCAAGGTGATAAATTTGTAGGGATGGAAGCGCTGCTCCGCTGGCGTCACCCTATCGAGGGCTTTATTCGGCCAGATATCTTTATCAAGGTGGCTGAATCTTGTGGATTAATTATTGATATAGATCGCTGGGTGCTGCGCCAAGCCTGTATCGATGGTGCAAGATGGCATGCCCTTTACGACCAGCCTTTTCAGCTGTCAGTCAATGTGTCTGCAGTGCAGTTTAGACAAGTTGATTTTATTGAGAATTTAAAAGCGACCTTAGCCGATACTGGTATGCCGGCAAAGTGCCTTGCTATGGAAATTACCGAAGGGGTGTTGATGAAAGAGCTGCAGGTGGCAAGATCGCATTTAACCCAGCTTAAGCAGCTTGGTATTGAGGTGGCCATCGATGATTTTGGCACCGGTTATTCATCACTGGCGTATTTAAGAAGCTTTGAGGTGAATACCTTAAAAATCGATCGCTCCTTCTTAATTGATATTGCTACTAATGAAGCTGATCAAGCCATTGTGAGCAGTATTATTGAACTGGCAAGAAACCTAAAATTACAGGTGGTCGCAGAAGGGATAGAGTCTCACGCACAAATGGAGCAAGTTTTTAGCCGAGGTTGTTATATCATCCAAGGGTATTTCTTTGCCAAACCTATGCCAAAGGCTGAGCTGGATAAGTTTATCGGGATTGGGAAAAAGCTGTAATAAAGCGAAGTTCGCATGGTTAACAGTAAGTTATAAAGGTTTTATTCATGTGAGTTTTCTCTGTTAGAATGACGCGGTAGATCATGATTAAAGATAGGATGCTTTATATGGGCCGTAAGATTGCACTGCTGTTACTACTCAGTTTATTTTCACACAACTTAATGGCTAAAGAACGCCAGTCAGTGGGATTAGTATTAAGTGGTGGCGGCGCAAAAGGCGCGGCGCATATTGGGGTGCTTAAGGTGTTAGAGCAGCATCGCATTCCGGTTGATTATATTACTGGTACCAGTATCGGCTCCTACGTCGGCGGCATGTATGCCTTAGGTTATAGCGCCGCAGAAATCGAACACATTATGCTTAACTCCCCTTGGGCTGATGGCTACTCAGATACCATTCCTCGAGAAGTACTTACTTACCGCGATAAACAACACCGCGACAAATTTAATATCCCCATTAACGTAGGTTATAAAGATGGCGGCTTAGCCGTCCCCAGTGGCTTATTACTTGGCCAAACCATGTCGCAACTATTACGTTCATCAACTGATGTGGTAGAGCAATTTGGCGATTTTGATGATCTAGCTATTCCTTATCGCGCTGTGGCAACTGATCTAGTTACTAGTCATGCAGTGGTATTAGCTCAAGGCAGTATCGTTAAAGCCATGCAAGCCTCTGCAACGGTACCCGGGGCATTACAACCGGCTGAAATAGACGGCAAGCTACTGGTTGATGGTGGCATCTCAAATAACATGCCTGTCGATGTCATTAAAGCCATGGGCGCAGATGTGGTCATTGCCATTGATATTGGCTCACCATTGGCCAGCAAAGAGCAACTTAATGGCACGATTGCGGTGTTGGAGCAGCTTTCAACCATTTTGACCAAAGCCACCACAGAGCATCAAAAAACATTATTAACCGATGATGATGTGCTGATCCGTCCTGCGATTGATGACATGAGCACCACTGACTTTGATATCATGCCTGACGCATTAGCTGCCGGCACAGTGGCGGGCGAAGCAGCGCTGCCAATGTTGACACATTTAAGTGTCAGCGCTGAAGAATATCAGGCCTATCAAGACAATAAACAACGCGCCAAATTACTACTAGTTAATCAAGTTAACCGCCCAGTGATTAAGATTGTATTTGATAATCAATCTAGAGTGAGTGAAAGCCTGTTAGATGAAGAGTTAGCTCTTAAAAAAGGCACAGTGATCACCAAAGAAGCCTTAGACGAGGGCATAAAACGGCTTTATTCCCTTAATAAGTTTCAGCGTGTTGATGCCGAGTTTGAAGACACAGAAGCTGGACGCATATTAACAGTGACCACCCATGCCAAATCCTGGGGGCCAAATTATTTTGACGCCGGTTTTAACTGGGAAGATGACTTTACCTTAGATTCAGCCATTACCCTTAGTCTGGCTTATACCATGGGTGAGCTGACTGATAATGGCGGTGAGTGGCGTAACGAAGTTCAGTTAGGTTACGACAAGCGAGTTAGCTCAGAATTTTATCAGCCATTAGACAGAGACCAAGACTTCTACATTCGTTCTAAATACGAATTTGAGATCAAAAACTGGGATTATTATGATGATAACAACCGAGTCTTTGAGCTTAAAAACACCCTAAATCAATTGGCATTTGGAGTGGGTTATAACTATTCCCACGCTGGATTAATTGAGATTGGCGCAGTGGGTGAAATTGGTGATTTAAGTAATAAAGCCGTTTCTGCCCAAGATCTTGAATATGGCTCTTATGGCGGCTATTTTTCCTTTAGTTTTGACACCTTAAATAGCATTAGTTTCCCTACAGAAGGGCAGCGGTTAACGTTTACGGCCTCGGTAAGAAATGAAGATTATAAAGGCGCGGTTATTAATGACTCTGATGAACTATCTTGGCAGTTTGAAGCGGATTGGAAAGGGGCGCTTAAGCTAGGTAACCATGCCATTGTAGGTAAAGTCGCTTTAGCCACCGTTGATGTGGACCGTGATTTTACTTTACATGTTGCAGAGCTCGGTGGCTTTTTAAATCTGTCCGGTTTTCATAAAGGCGCATTGGCAGGTGCCCATAAAGCCTTTGGCGCCTTGATTTATCAATATGATTTAGGCCGAGATGTGTTACTCAGTGATGTGCCGTTATACATAGGTACTAGCTTTGAAGCGGGTAATGTGTGGACTAATCGTGATGCAGTGGACTTTGATGACCTTATCTATGCAGGTAGCTTATATTTAGGCACTGATACCAGCTGGGGTCCTGCCGCACTTGGCTTTGGTTTGACAGATACTGGCGAGCAATCGTTTTACTTATTTTTAGGTAAAAACTTTTAATTGTTCAGTTTGAATAAAAAAAGCTGCCGTATCTTTAGATAAGGCAGCTTTTTTTATGGCAGATGTTAGCAAGACACTACTACTAGATATTTTCAATCAATGATTTAAGCTGACCTAAATGTGCTAGCTGGTGGTGAGCCACTTGCCAGCGAGACTGACCGGCGAATTCAGTCGCAGGGATTGCCACCGTTTGCATGCTTGCCGCTCTTGCTGCGATCAGGCCATTAAATGAGTCTTCAATAGCTAAGCACGTTGCAGGCTCAACGCCTAAGGCCGTGGCACAATTTACATAAACCTCAGGGTGGGGTTTGCCATATTGCAGCTTTTCGGCAGAGGCTATGGCCTCAAAATAATCCCTAATAGCCAGTTTATTCATTACTGCAGCAATTAAGTCACTGGACGATGAGGTAGCTAAGCCAATTTTTAGCCCTTGCTGCTGACAAGCTTGTAATGCTGCCACTACCCCCTGCATCGGCTTGCCTTCAGTTTCAATAAAGTGAATAACCCCATCAATAATTTGTTGGGAAACCGCTTGATTATCATACTCAGGCCAAGGGTATTTTTGATACCAATAGTGGACCAGAAGATCAATTCTCATGCCGGTGGTTTTTTCGGCATCAGCAAGAGTGATAGGCACACCCAATTGACTTAATACTGCCACCTCGACTCGTTGCCAAGCGGGCTCGGTATCAATAATGACCCCATCCATATCAAAAATAACCGCGTTAATTTTTATCAATGTCATAATAGTCCTGTTTACTGTTTTGAATATCTAAGCAATAGGGTTGAATAAGTATGTTGGTGGGTGCAAGTGATTAATATTAGCCAAATAACTATGCCTAACAGTCAAAATAATTGCAAAAAAATAGCGACAATTTGCTGAAGTAGACTCGGTTAAGTTTAAATTGTATGTATTACTTAATATATTGAATTAAATCATTTTTTATAATGTTTTAAACTATCGTCTAATTTTATTTGTTTAAAGTGAGCTGTAAATTAGCCATCGAACTCAAAATTCAGATAGATTTCGCCTCCGATAGAGTGTGATCTAATTCATACTTTTGCAAACCTGTAGTATACTACGGGTCGGATTTCAAGCCCGAACCTGTGGAATGGTCATTCTCTATATTGAATGACGTTCAGTTTCGCTGTTAGGCGCAATAACAAAGAGGAATGTTGCCGTGCTAGAAGCATATCGTAAACACGTCGCAGAACGTGCTGCAGAGGGTGTTGTCCCTAAGCCATTAGATGCACAACAAGTGGCTGAATTAGTGAAGTTAGTTGAGACGCCGCCTGCTGGTGAAGAGGCCGTGATTCTTGACTTATTAGAGAATCGTATTCCCCCAGGTGTTGATGAAGCTGCCTACGTAAAAGCAGCATTCTTAGATGCAGTGGCTCAAGGCACTGTATCGTCACCCATCCTTTCAGCTGAGCGTGCTACCGAGCTATTAGGTACCATGCAGGGCGGTTACAACATTGAACCGCTTATCGCTCAATTAGATAATGATGCACTTGCGCCAATCGCGGTTACTGCGTTATCAAACACCTTATTGATGTTTGATGCCTACCACGACGTGGTAGAAAAAATGCAAAAAGGTAATGCTTTTGCTAAGCAAGTTGTTGAGTCTTGGGCCGAAGCAGAATGGTTCTTAAACCGTCCTAAATTAGCTGAAAAGATCACCTTGACCGTATTTAAAGTATCAGGCGAGACAAACACAGATGACTTGTCTCCGGCTCCTGATGCATGGTCTCGTCCAGACATCCCATTACATGCTTTAGCGATGCTGAAAAATGCCCGTGACGGTATTGTACCTGATGTTGCTGGCACTGTTGGTCCAGTTAAAGAAATCGAAGCCCTTAAAGGCAAAGGTTACCCGCTTGTTTATGTGGGTGATGTTGTTGGTACCGGCTCTTCACGTAAATCAGCGACTAACTCAGTACTATGGTTCATGGGCGATGATATCCCTTATGCGCCAAACAAGCGTGCAGGTGGTTTCTGCTTAGGTGGTAAAATTGCCCCTATCTTTTTCAACACCATGGAAGATGCAGGCGCGCTACCAATCGAGCTTAACGTAGACAAGATGAACATGGGCGATGTTATCGACATCTATCCATACGAAGGCGTCGTTAAGCGTAACGGTAGCGATGAAGTTATCTCTACGTTCGAGCTAAAAACCGAGGTACTGCTTGATGAAGTACGTGCTGGTGGCCGTATTCCATTGATCATTGGCCGCGGGTTAACTGACCGTGCCCGTGAAACATTAGGCCTTGCGGCTTCTGAAGTGTTTGTTCGCCCACAAGATGTGGTTGCAACCAATAAAGGCTTTACGCTGGCACAAAAAATGGTTGGTAAAGCATGTGGTGTTAAAGGTATTCGCCCAGGTCAATACTGCGAACCTAAAATGACTTCAGTTGGTTCACAAGACACCACAGGCCCAATGACCCGTGACGAACTGAAAGATTTAGCATGTTTAGGCTTTAGCGCCGATTTAACCATGCAGTCTTTCTGCCACACTGCG
Organism: Shewanella sp. 6_MG-2023; assembly: GCF_030547195.1. Lineage (NCBI taxonomy): Bacteria > Pseudomonadati > Pseudomonadota > Gammaproteobacteria > Alteromonadales > Shewanellaceae > Shewanella > Shewanella sp. 6_MG-2023. The sequence continues at coordinate 27,332 of NZ_JAUOQU010000008.1, forward strand.
GCTTATCCTAAACCTATTGATGTGAACACTCACCACACCTTACCTGATTTCATCATGAATCGTGGCGGTGTTGCACTGCGTCCAGGTGACGGGGTTATTCACTCTTGGTTAAACCGTATGTTACTACCTGATACCGTTGGTACTGGTGGTGATTCACATACCCGTTTCCCAATCGGTATTTCATTCCCAGCCGGTTCTGGCCTAGTAGCATTTGCTGCTGCAACAGGTGTTATGCCTCTTGATATGCCTGAATCAATTTTGGTGCGCTTTAAAGGTGAAATGCAACCAGGTATCACCTTACGTGACCTAGTTCATTCTATCCCGCTTAAAGCCATTGAAATGGGTCTGTTAACGGTAGAGAAGAAAGGCAAAATTAACGCTTTCTCTGGCCGCGTATTAGAAATTGAAGGTCTTGAGCAACTTAAAGTTGAACAAGCATTCGAATTATCTGATGCATCAGCAGAACGAAGTGCTGCAGGTTGTACGATTAAGCTAGATAAAGAGCCAATCATTGAATACCTAAACTCTAACATCGTGATGTTGAAGTGGATGATTTCTGAAGGTTATGGTGACCGCCGTACCATCGAGCGTCGTATTACAGCGATGCAAGAGTGGTTAGCAAACCCAGAGCTAATGGAAGCAGATGCAGATGCTGAATATGCTGAAATTATTGAAATCGATTTGAACGATATCAAAGAGCCAATTCTTTGTGCGCCAAACGATCCAGATGATGCGGTATTACTATCATCAGTTGCAGAAACAAAAATTGACGAAGTGTTTGTTGGTTCTTGTATGACTAACATTGGTCATTTCCGCGCAACCGGTAAAATGCTAGAGAAGTTTGCCACGACCTTGCCGACTCGCTTATGGATTGCACCGCCAACTAAGATGGATAAAGACCAGTTAACTGAAGAAGGTTACTACGCGATCTTTGGCCGTGTTGGTGCGCGTATCGAAATCCCAGGTTGTTCACTGTGTATGGGTAACCAAGCACGTGTTGCTGAAGGTGCGACCGTTGTTTCAACGTCAACGCGTAACTTCCCTAACCGTTTAGGTACAGGTGCAAATGTGTACTTAGCTTCAGCTGAGTTAGCAGCAGTAGCGGCATTGTTAGGCCGTCTACCGTCTCCTGCTGAGTACCAAGAATACGCGAAAGAGTTAGATGCAACTGCAGCTGATACTTACCGTTACTTGAACTTTGATCAAATTGATTCTTACACTAAGAAAGCTGACAGCGTGATTTTTCAAGCTGCAGTGTAATCTTTAAAAAGTAACAATCGATATAAAAAATGCCAGCGATTAAGCTGGCATTTTTGTGTCTTGGAATTGGGATTTTGAGCGGATAGCCATTACTTTTTGATGACTAAAAATGCCCAAACCAAGTTTGGAAATACCAAACTAAGAGTATTTGATATTCATATCAATCAAGGGTTCACGTGAACCTTTTTCGGCACGAAGTCGTGCTAAATACCGTTCCCAGATTTCCACTTGTTGATTACCCAGTTCAAATAAAATCTTCCACGAAAACAAGCCGGTATCATGACCATCATCAAAAATGATTTTTACTGCATAATTGCCTACAGGCTCAATGGCAGTGATATTGACGTTTTTCTTGTGGGTGACCAAAATTGGATTGCCGTGGCGCTGCACTTCAGCTGAAGGGGAGTGAACACGTAGCATTTCGCAGCTGATATTAAACACTTCACCGCTTTCAAAGCTCACTTCAAGTAACTTAGATTTACGCTTTAATTTAAGATTGGTTACAACGGGGCTATTGGCTTGCTGGTTCATGGCATTGCTCTCTTTAAAATACTGTCAGCAACGTTAAGATACTCTTGGCTGGCAATGATAGACAATAAAAAAGGTGATAGTCCATTGTGGCACTATTCACCTTTAATTTCCTAATATCTGTGAGGCTAAATTAGTAATAGATCACAGCTAGGTTGAGATAAGCTTAAGTAATCACTACAAAATGAAGCGGCTTAAGTCTTCATCTTCTACTAGGGCATCTAAGTGATCATTGACATAGTCGGCATCAATTACAAAGGTGCTACCTGATTTTTCTGAAGCGTCATATGAAATCTCTTCCATCAGCTTTTCCATCACAGTATGCAGGCGACGAGCACCGATGTTTTCAGTGGTCTCGTTCACTTGCCAAGCGGCTTTAGCAATGCGTTCAATACCACATTCACTAAATTCAACTTTAACGCCTTCAGTCCCCATTAACGCCACATATTGCTCGGTTAATGATGCATGTGGCTCAGTTAGAATACGTTTAAAGTCATCAGCGGTGAGTGCACTTAGCTCAACACGGATTGGTAAACGACCTTGAAGCTCAGGGATTAAATCCGATGGCTTAGACATCTGGAATGCACCTGAGGCGATAAACAAGATGTGGTCGGTTTTGACCATGCCGTGTTTAGTGGTCACAGTACAACCTTCGATTAATGGCAGTAAGTCACGTTGTACCCCTTCACGTGATACGTCAGGGCCTGAGCTTTCGCCGCGCTTACAAATCTTGTCGATTTCATCTAAAAATACGATACCGTTTTGCTCTACCAAGTCGATAGCTTGCTCTTTCATGTCTTCTTGATTGACAAGTTTTGCAGCTTCTTCTTCGATAAGCAGCTTGAAGGCTTCTTTAATTTTAACCTTTTTACGGTTTTCTTTAGTTTGCCCCATGTTTTGGAACATACTTTGAAGCTGATTAGTCATCTCTTCCATGCCTGGAGGTGACATGATCTCAACACCCACTTGCGGCGCGGCTAAGTCGATATCAATTTCTTTATCGTCTAGCTGGCCTTCACGTAATTTCTTACGGAAGATTTGACGGGTATTTGAATCATCTTTCTTTTCAGTATCCCAGTCTTCTTTTGGCTTAGGCAATAGGGCATCAAGAATGCGCTCTTCTGCAAGCTCTTCAGCGCGATGACGGCCTTTTTTCATTTGCTGTTCGCGGGTCATTTTCACGGCTGAGTCAGTTAAATCACGGATGATTTGCTCAACTTCTTTACCGACATAACCCACTTCAGTGAATTTAGTGGCTTCTACTTTAATGAAAGGCGCATTAGCTAGTTTTGCTAAGCGGCGGGCAATTTCAGTTTTACCGACACCGGTTGGGCCAATCATTAAAATATTCTTTGGCGTCACTTCTTGGCGAAATGAGGCTTCAAGCTGCATGCGTCTCCAACGGTTACGAAGCGCAACGGCTACAGAACGTTTAGCATTTTTTTGACCAATGATGTGCGAGTCTAGCTCATGGACAATCTCGCGTGGGGTCATTTCAGACATAGATAATTCCTTACGTGCTAATTTAGTAGTCGATTTGCTCAACGGTTTTATGTTGGTTGGTGAATACACATATATCACCGGCAATCGTTAATGATTTTTCTGCAATGTCACGGGCACTTAAATCGGTATTTTGTAATAAGGCTAGCGCAGAAGCGTGGGCATAGTTGCCACCAGAACCAATTGCAATTAGGTCATGCTCAGGCTGAACCACATCGCCGTTACCGGTAATGATTAATGATTCTTTGGTGTCGGCGACAATAAGCATGGCTTCAAGGTTGCGGAGCATTTTGTCGGTGCGCCAATCTTTGGCGAGTTCAACGGCTGATTTTAATAAATGGCCTTGATGCATTTCGAGCTTGGTTTCAAAACGCTCAAAAAGAGTAAATGCATCGGCTGTGCCGCCAGCAAAACCTGCGATAACTTTATTTTGGTATAAGCGACGCACCTTACGTGCATTGCCTTTCATGACGGTATTGCCAAGGGATACTTGGCCATCACCTGCGATGACAACTTGATTATTGCGGCGAACGGAAACGATAGTAGTCACGGTAAATCCTCTTAACGACTGCAGCGTAAAATAGTCTGCTGCTGGTTGATAAACTAGATATGGGGGTGGTTAATAGAAATTCAAGGGAATAAAAAAGACGCTAACAATGTTAGCGTCTTTTTTGAGTTGTTTATAAGTTCTTGGCTACTGAGGCTGAACTCTCACTTCGCTAAGTTTAGTATTCCCATAGCCAAATTTGGCAGCCATTAATGCTAGCACGCTGCAATTTATGTCTGGCACGCTCTGCGGCACGTTTTGACTCAAATGGCCCTAAGATCACTTTATGCCACACGCCAGTCGTGCCTTGGGTCGCTCTCACTTGGGCTTCTAGACCTTGAAAGGCAATCACGGCTTTCATTTCTTCAGCCTGAGCAAGCTTTCTAAATGAGGCGCATTGCATTTGGTAAGGGCCTTGAGACTTCATCGCACCTTCTGGCACTTCAATATCAATACTTTTATTTTCTAGCTCTTCCAAATAAGTCCACTGCTCCGTTGGCTTTGGCGGCAGGGCATTAGGGTCTTTTTTCGCAGGTTTTGGCGTTGGCTTTTCAACCACTTGGCTTGCTGGTGCTGACTCAGGCGTAGCATCATCAGAACTACCACTGATAAACCACAAGAAATAACCAAAACCGCCTAACAGTAAAATGACCACCAAGGTCGGCAAATAAGGAATAGAGCGCTTTTGCTGAGCTGCGCCTCTCTTTTTAGATGCCGAACGTTTTTTGGGACTAGGCTTTTTATTAGCGTAATCTCGGCTCATTTACATACGCTCTAAGGTTTCGATGCCTAACAGCGACAAACCGGTTTTTAAGGTTTTTGAAGTTAACTGCGCCAATAATAAACGGCTTTGTTTTTGCGCTTCAGTTTCAGCGGCAAGCACAGGGCAAGCTTCATAAAAACTTGAGAATTCACTGGCTAGCTCATAAACATAGGCACACATAACATGTGGCAAGCCTTTTTCTGTCATGCGAGTTAATACTTCGCCAAACTGAGCAAGCTTAGTGCCGAGTTGCTTTTCTTTATCGTGTTCAAGCACGATTTTAGCCTGACTTAAGTCAACATCTGCTGCACGTTTAAAGATGCCTGCAACACGGGTGTAAGCATAAAGTAGGTACGGAGCGGTATTACCTTCAAAGCTGAGCATTTGCTCAAAGCTAAAGATATAATCGCTGGCGCGGTTTTTTGAAAGGTCAGCATATTTAACTGAGCTAATACCCACAACGCGAGCCACTTCAAGGAGTGTCTCTTCGTCCATATCAGGGTTTTTGCTACGCACTAATTCAACGGCGCGAGTGTTTGCTTCATCGAGTAAATCGACTAACTTAACGACGCCACCACTACGGGTTTTAAATGGACGACCATCAGGGCCATTCATGGTGCCGAAACCTGTGTGCTCTAGCGATAAACCTTCACGGACGAAACCGGCAGTTTTAGCCAGTTTGAATACTTGTTGGAAATGCAGTGCTTGGCGCAAGTCGACAAAGTACAGGGCGCGATCGGCTTTTAATACATTTGAGCGGTAACGCATTGCCGCTAAATCAGAGGTGGCATATAAATAACCGCCATCTGCTTTTTGAATAATAACCGGTAGAGGCTCGCCTTCTTTGGTGCGAAACTCTTCTTGGAATACCACTTTAGCGCCATTACTTTCGCTTAATAATCCTTTAGCTGCTAAGTCTGTAACCACTTGGGCTAAATCATCGTTGTAAGCACTTTCGCCATGAACATCTTCACGGGTTAAGGTCACCCCAAGGCGTTTATATACCTCATGACAATGGGCTAACGAAATATCATTAAATTCACGCCACAGTTTGTTGCAGTATTCATCACCTGATTGCAGTGATACAACTAAGTTACGGGCGCGGGTAGCAAAGTCGCTTGATTCATCAAAACGTACTTTTGCTTCACGGTAGAAAGTTTCTAAATCAGATAGCTCAAGATCAGCTTGTTCGCCATGAGCTGCGCGAAGCTCTTCCATATATGCCAGTAACATGCCGAACTGAGTGCCCCAGTCACCCACATGGTTTTGACGAATGACCTTATGGCCTAAAAATTCTAGTGCGCGTACTACACTGTCACCAATAATGGTTGAACGTAGATGACCTACGTGCATTTCTTTGGCAAGGTTTGGTGATGAGTAATCAACTACAATGGTTTGTGATTCAGGTAAGGTGATCCCTAAATGCTCACTGTTTAATGCATCTTGCAGTTGATTCGCTAAGGCATTTTCATCAATAAAGAAGTTGATGAAACCAGGGCCTGCAATTTCAACTTTAGCCACATGGCTAGATGCCGGTAGGTTGTCGATGATTAGCTGAGCGATATCGCGCGGGTTCTTTTTAGCAACTTTGGTTAGCATCATCGCTAAGTTAGTGGCTAAATCACCATGAGTTTTATCTTTAGTGCGCTCAACTTGAATGCGAGCCTGAAAATCAGCTGGGACAATGCCTTGTTGCTTAAAAGAGTCGACGGTTTGTTCTAGTAAAGATGCAATATGTGATTTCATGGGCGTTTATCAGCACTAACTTAAAGTAAAAGACAGGAGTAACCGACTATTTTAGCCGCTTTTGATACTCGAATGCTATCTCGATAGTGTTTTTATTCGAGATTTTTTTTAAATTTCAGCAAAGCGAATTTTATCGCAGAATAAGCCAAGCTGATTACATTAAATCTTGCGGGTCGCGGTCAATGCTCCAACGGCATTTTTTACTTTCAGGCAATGCCTCAATGGTTGGCAATACTTGCTCAAAAACCTGTTGTAATCGTTGTCTATTTTTAGCTTGGAATAATAACTGGCGGCGGTATTTGCCCGCTTTACGATCCAATGGAGCAGGCATTGGGCCAATGACTTCAAACTCTTTATCTTGGGGTAATAAGCTGGCCACCTGATTGAGAAAGCTATCGGCATCTTCTGCTAAATGGGCATCGGCTCTAAGCAGCACCATGTGCCAAGCGGGTGGTAACAGGGCTTGTTGGCGCTCAAGTAATTGCCCGCGGGCAAACTTACCATAACCGTGCTGCAGTAAATCCCTTAATATGGGGTTATCACTTTGATGGGTTTGTAGTAATACTTTACCGGGCTTATCAGCACGGCCGGCGCGGCCTGAAACCTGGGTATAAAGCTGCGCAAAGCGCTCTGGGGCTCGAAAGTCAGCGCTGAATAAAGCGCCATCGACATCCATTAATCCCACTAAAGTCACATCTGGAAAATGATGCCCTTTAGCTAGCATTTGGGTGCCCACTAAAATTTTATATTCACCTTTTAAAATGCCGTTGAGCTGTTTTTCTAATGAGCCTTTTCTGCGGGTGGTGTCACGATCGATCCTCACTACCGGATATTGGGGAAACTCTTGTGCTAAGGCTTGTGCCAATTGCTCTGTGCCGGTGCCATGGCCCATTAACATGGTGCTGCCGCACTCATGGCATTGATGAGGAATAGCATATTGATTGCCACAATGGTGACAGCAGATTTCATTTAAACCTTGATGAACAGTAAAAAAGGCATCGCAGCGATCGCATTCATGCAAATGTCCGCACTCATGACAAAGTAGGGCTGGCGAAAAGCCACGGCGGTTTAGAAATAGTAATACTTGGTTGCCCGCATCTAGGTGCATACGCATTTCATTGATCATTGAGGCGCTCATGCCGGCCTTAAGCGGATGGGAGCGAATATCGATAATTCCTTGCTTCACTTTTTGGGCTGCACCTGCGCGTTCGCCGAGTTCTAAGTGGGCATAACGGCCTGAAATGGCATTCTGTAGCGATTCTAGCGATGGCGTTGCCGAACCTAAAATCACTTGAATATCTTCTAAGTGGCCGCGCATAACAGCTAAATCGCGGGCGTGATAACGCACCCCTTCTTGCTGCTTAAAGCTGCTGTCATGTTCTTCATCAAGAATGATAAGCCCCGGATATGCCATTGGGGTAAATAATGCCGAGCGAGTGCCGATAATAATCGCGGCTTCACCGCTACGGGCCTGACGCCAAGCCTCTAAACGCTGGTTGTCAGTTAATGCGGAGTGAATAACGGCAATATTGACATCAAATCGGCGCTTAAAGCGGTTAATGGTTTGCGGTGTTAAGCCTATTTCAGGCACCAAAATCAGCGCTTGTTTACCTTGCTTTAGGATAGTTTCTAATACTGACAAATAGACTTCGGTTTTACCAGATCCAGTAATGCCCTCTAATAAACTGCAATGAAACCCTTGCTGCTGATTAAGGATAGATACTGCCACTGCTTGCTGTTTATTAAGTTTAAGTGGGGTTTCTGTCATGACCAATTGTTGACACCAGCTTAAGTCGGCGGCATTGGTGATGTGTTGGCGCTCAACCCAGCCTTTATCTTCAAGGGCTTTTAAGGCCACTTTACTGAGCTCTTGGGTGGTAAATTCATCTTGGCTGATGGCCGACTGCTGCAGTAATTCGAATAATTTCTTTTGTGCTGGCGCTCTTTTGAGCACGCTGATATCGACTTGCTTGCCTTGCTCGTTTAACGCAAATACAGTCACAGTCTGCGGTTGAGCACTTGACCCTTTACGCAGGGCAACCGGTAAGGCTTGGCTGAGCATTTGCCCTTGGCTGGCAAAGTAATATCTTGCCGCCCAAAGTGTTAATTTGTACAAACTTTCAGGCAGTAACGGTTTATCATCCAGCAGTTCAGTGATAGCTTTAATCTTGTTTGCTGGCACGTCGCAGTCATCTTTAATGGCAGTAATAAGCCCAATTAGTTGCTGTCGACCAAAAGGCACTTTTACCCGCAGTCCAAGCTTTATTTGTGCTACGTTGGCTTCAGGGATTTGGTAACTAAAGGTTTGCCGCATGGGAACGGGCAATGCAACCTCAACAAACACAGGCATAAGTCATCATCATTCAGAATTGTGAAGCTCTAGTTTACTCCAGCTAGACCGTAAATAAATAGGATAAGAGAAAATTGATGTTAAAAGGATTATTTAGCAAACATACCCTAGCACTGTCTGTGTTTTTATTTTCGTTTAGTGCCCAAGCAGCGCTGAGTCATATCAGTATCAATAGCCGCCATTTTAAGCTAGATCAGCATCCGCAATTAAAGCTTAATATTGTGGCCGCTAACGATGATCTTTCACGGCTGAGTTTTCACTTACGTCAAACCGTTGGAGCAAATGAGGTTGTTGAGGAGTTAATGCTGCAACCTGTGAGTCGCTTTATGCTCTATGCCATAGGTCTTGATGATGTCAGTGACCCTAATGCTAAGCTGATTGTCAGTGAATATAAGGGCAATAGCTGGCAGCAGTATGCGGTATTGTCGGTATTTGATGCCCCTTACATAAAGCAAAATGGTCGCAGTGATATTAAAATCGATGCCGCTAAAGCACTCAAAAAAGTCCCGTTAGCTGCAACACCAGCCGAAAAGGATCCTATTATTGTAACGGTGAGTAATAACAGTAATAACAGTCAAGCTTGTATGGTTGAGCGTAATAACACTGAGACCTTATGGGGGATTGCGTCACGTTATGCTACATCGTGGAATACCCATGTTTATGGGGCGATGTTAGCGCTTTATGAGGCCAATCCTCAGGCGTTTTCTCAGCAGAAAATTTACTTAATCAAACAAGATGTGCCATTGCGATGCCCGACAAAAGTTCAGTTGAATCAATATATAACAAAGGCTGATGCGAAGCTTGAATTTGAGTCGATAGAAGCTAAACACCGTAGCCAATAAATAGCACTTGTTTGGTCTGGACACATACTGTACTATTGCGCGCCTAAAACACTATTGTTATTAACGCATGTGGTGCTCAACTTCGGGTTGGGAGAGCGACGTGGCCTCTATTAAAAGGTAATCCAAATGAAAACAGGTATCCACCCAGACTACGCTGAAATTACTGCAACTTGTACTTGTGGTAACATCATTAAAGTAAATTCAACTGCTGGTAAAAACTTGCACTTGGACGTATGTGGCGCATGTCACCCATTCTACACTGGTACTCAGAAAGTTGTAGACACTGGTGGTCGTATCGACAAATTCAACAAGCGCTTTGGTGCACTTGGTAAAAAATAATTGCTCTTGCAATTATTTTAAGAAAAAGACGCTTCGGCGTCTTTTTTTGTAGCTGTCACTTTTTACACAAATTTATTTTCAGCTGAATAAAGTTTTTGGTTATAAATTATATAAACTCAACTGAGACAATAATATTGTTATTTAGACAAACTTTTGACAAGTTTAAGTAGCATTTTACGGTTTTTATTAGCAAATCTTGTTATTTTTCTACATTTTTAAGTCCTTGATTCTTAATGTGATGGTTAATTTTTTGATTAAAAAATATAACTTGACCAAATTCTAATTATTAAAGGTAACTTTTGTTATTTTTTGATTTATAATCCCAGCAGAAAGCGATCGCTGACGGATTAGTTTGATCTCAAGTTATTTTTAACTGGCCTCGTTTTCGCAGAATTACTTTTACTTCGCCGTATCACTTGCCTCACTCAGGAAAATACAATGCCAGATTTTCGCCAACAAGCTCTCGATTACCATGAATTCCCAGTTGCAGGTAAAACTGCTGTAACCCTCACTAAACCAGCGCAAACCAGTCATGATCTGTCGCTGGCATACAGTCCTGGTGTGGCAGAGCCGGTAAGAGAAATTGCGGCAAACCCTGATGACGCATATCGTTATACTAATAAAGGTAATACCGTTGCGGTGATTTCTAACGGTACGGCAATTTTAGGCTTAGGTAACTTAGGCCCATTAGCATCAAAACCTGTAATGGAAGGTAAGGCATTACTGTTTAAGCGTTTCGCCAATATTGATTCAGTTGATATTGAAGTGAAGCACAGAACTACGGCAGATTTTATTAATACGGTTGAGTCGATTGCAGATACCTTTGGCGGCATTAATTTAGAAGATATCAAAGCGCCTGAGTGTTTTGAAATTGAAAGAGAGCTTATTGCCCGTTGTAATGTGCCTGTGTTTCATGATGATCAACATGGTACGGCTATCGTAACTGCAGCAGGCATGTTGAACGCACTTGAAATTCAAGGCAAAAAAATTGAAGACGCAGTATTTGTTTGTTTAGGTGCAGGTGCTGCGGCCATTGCTTGTATGACCATGATTGTTAAGTGTGGCGCTCAGCGTGAAAATGTTTACATGCTCGACAGACAAGGCGTGATCCATACTCGCCGTGAAGACATTAACGAATACAAAGCCTTGTTTGCTAACAACACAGACAAGCGTACCTTACAAGATGTGATTAAGGATGCCGACGTATTCTTGGGGCTTTCTGGCGCTGATTTATTAACTGCTGATGACATTGCGCTAATGGCACCAAAACCGGTTATTTTTGCTTGTTCAAACCCAGATCCTGAAATTAAACCTGAGTTGGCTCACTCAATCCGTCAAGATTTGATTATGGGTACCGGCCGTAGTGATTACCCAAACCAAGTGAATAACGTATTGTGTTTTCCTTTCATTTTCAGGGGCGCATTAGACGTTCGAGCCAGTGTCATTAATGATGAAATGAAAATTGCTGCAGTTAAAGCGTTAGCGGCAATTGCTAAAGAACCGGTTCCCGCAGAAGTATTAGCAGCCTACCCACATGTTAATTCATTAAGCTTTGGCCCAGAGTACGTGCTGCCTAAGCCAATGGATCCTCGTTTATTGAAAAATATCGCCAGTGCGGTATCTCAGGCGGCCATTGATTCAGGTGTCGCGGTATTAGATAAGGTACCCACTGACTATTAATCTATTAATGGTTAGATATTCACCTTAGTTAGAAGGGGCATTAGCCCCTTTTTTATTGGCTGAAAATGGCGTTAATAATAAACGAGTTTGACTGCTATAATTAAATGATGCTGAGTAAATGTCACTATTATTTTTGCAAGATTGCAGCAGATAATATAGCTAAATAAGATTATTAAGCCTAAGCTCACTTTTTTAAAACTGCGACAGCATTTTTTTATTAAACAAGTGATAGTATGACGCGTTCAATATAAGGCGAGACTATTAGTATAAAGTAAACGCGTTTAGCATAAACTGAACATGTGATTTTAATATTATTTTTCTAAACTATTTCTCTAATAATAAAAATGTACTCGCAATAAAATAACAATAACTAATTCCCCTTGAGTGCTGTGTTTAAGCAGGATGCTGATAAATGAAATTAACGAAAATGCTAACCAAAAAGCTGATCAGTTTTTGGCTGTTATCGCTCACGGCTGTGGGCTTTATTTTTTTGGTGGGTGCTATGGTCAGTTTCACGCAACTGACCTATAAATTTCAGCAGCAAAAAGTCGATAAGTTAGGGTTGATGTTAGTTGAACACTATCAATCTAAGAGCCAATCCGCAAACCAATCCAAGAGCCAACCCAAGTATCAGTGGGATTTACATGCATGGCTACCGCCTATGCTGATGGCTTTTAACGCCAATTCATTTAAGTTGACCCGTGGTGATGATATTTTATTTGAGTATTACTCCCCTACGGCAGATCAATATCCCACTCTATATAAGCATACGCTTGATAAGTCGTCTAATTTAGCGATGGAGCTAAATTTGCCTCAGCCTTATCTAGTACAACAATTGGGGTGGTATGAATATATCAGCTTGTTTATTGCTTTAAGCGCCATTGGACTGTTTGTCCGTTTTGGATTGCGCTGGTTTACTGAAGAGTTAGACGGCATTGAACATATTGCTCAGCGTAGTCATTTGATTTTGGATGGAGAGCATCAACAAGCATTGCAATATGCGGCTAAGGCCAGACCACGACTGATTAACCGTGCCATGACAAAGTTACTTGTGCAACTGCAAGATGCCCAAAAAGAGCGTGGCCGTTTTGATCAGTTTATTCGCTCGAATACCTTTTTGGATCCCAGCACCCGCATTGGTAACCGCATATTTTTTGAAAACCGTTTGGAGGCGTTAACGCACCAAGAAACCATGATTGCTCATGGAGTAGTGGTGCTGATGAACTTTGACGACTTAGATTTATTGCAGCAACAACATGGTGTTGAAGAAGTGAATGAGCAGCTTAATGACTTAGTGCAAGCTGTACAAAGGTTGCTGGTGAGATTTGAAGAGTCCATTTTTGCTCGCTACAGTTTTAATCAATTTGTCGTGGTAGCGCCGCAACTTTCCCTTGCTGAAGCGGACAGTTTAGCCGGCAAACTGCTTAAAATTGGCATTAGCCAATTACAAAATCAGTCTGACTCTCAAGATAACTATATTCATTTGGGGGCGGCCTTTTATAAGGCTGGCGATCAGCAGCAGCAGATCGTTGAAGAAGTTGAAATGGCCTTGAAAGCAGCGCAATTGCAACGAAATAATAACTGGTTTATGTATGACAAAGGCGCTGTGGATAAAGAGATCGCCAAAGGATCGGTGCGTTGGCGCAGTTTCTTAGAAAGCACCTTAGTTAACCGCCGCTTTGTGACTGTTACTAAAAAAGTGATTGATAGCGATGGCGCAACTTGTCATCAGGAAGTCTTTAGCCGGGCTATTGATAATCAAGGTAATGAGGTTAGGGCGACGTTATTTATACCTATGGCCAACAAATGTGGCTTGATGCCGCAAATTGAGCGGCAATTAATTGAAACTGTATTGTTTGAGCTAATGGCTAATAACCAACAGCATTTTAGTGTTAATTTAAGCCTCGATTCGCTAACCAGTCGCGCTTTTACGCGCTGGCTACAAACCACATTACTTGAGCATCGCCCTTTAGCATCAAGGCTTACTTTTGAAGTGGCTGAAAATATTGTGGTCAAACATCAACAAGACTTGGTAGCCACGCTCGAAATGCTTCGCAAAATAGGAGCCAGGTTGTGTGTTGACCATGTGGGCTTGCAAGTTGTGGGCACTCACTATATTCAAGAGTGTCATTTTGACTTAGTAAAATTGCATCGCTCTATTATTCACCAAATCCATTTAAAGTCAGAAAACCAATTGTTTATTCGTAGCTTAATTGGTGGCTTATATCGCGCTGAAGTGCAGGTATTTGCTGAAGGTGTCAGCAGTTTTGAAGAGTGGCAAACTTTAAAAATTCTCGGTGTTAGTGCCGCCCAAGGTGACTTTTTTAACCATTAGTATTGACCTTGTTTGGGCTAGCTTAAAAGCGTTTTGCTATAAATTGGTACAATAATTGTATCTTACTGTATCAGTAACGACTCATAGTGGGTCGTTATCGGTAGCCGTTCTGGGAGCAATGATAGATTTTGGCCATTTACTCAGCAGATTTTAGCACATTTAACAGTGATAGCATGTTTGATGAACAAGTGTGAAACTTGTATATCTTCGTTTAACAACCTATCTTATGTATAATGGAAAATTAGCCAAATATTACCCTATAAAATTAAGGGACTAGAGGTTAAAATGACACTCGTTATTTTTTTGACACTTTTTTAGTCTTAGTTGGCTATAGTCGTTATGACATCTCGGTAAGTGCGCTATTTTGATGTTGTATAATTGGTTTGATTTTGGCTGCGTAGAGTTGCTTTTCTATGTCATTACATTTGCGAGTCATTGAAGCACAGGGTTTTGAATGAAAAATGGTTTTTTGAACACATTAGCTTTTTGGTGCAAGCCTCAGCCTACTACAGAGTTAGGCTTATACCTTGGCGCGGATACGATTTCAGTTTTTCAGACTAATATTGTCAGCAATGCTGAACAACAAACTGATTCAAAAACAAAACCCTTTGCAAACTCGGCTAAAAACAGTGTTATTCATCAAATCGCTTTTAATGGCGATAATTACTCAAAAGCCTTTGAAATGCTACAGCAAGAATTTGGTGCAGCTAAGCTTCAAATTGTTTTGAGCGAAGCCTTTTATCAGTTAGTCACTGCCGACAAACCCAATGTACAAGCACAAGAGTTAACTCAGGCGCTATTGTGGTCGGTTAAAGATTTAGTTTCAGAGCCTGTTGGCAACATTCAATTAGATTACTTTGAGTCTTCATTAAATACATCCGGAAAAATTAATGTGGTGGTAGCTAATAAAGCGCAGCTGTCACAATTGGCACAAGCTTGTGAGCATCATGGTTTTGTCATTAGCGGCATCAGCATTGAAGAACTTGCCATGACCCACTTATTTGACGATGAGTCCGCCCACATGATTGTTAGTCATGTATCAGGGCAAGAGTTGCTATTAACCGTGGTTAAGCAAGGCGAGCTATTAATGCAGCGCCGAGTGCGCGGTTTCAGTCAAATAGATAGCGCCAGTGCCCAAGACTTACAATATGGATTAGCCGATAATTTGAGTTTAGAAATCCAACGCTCAATGGATTACTTCGAGAGCCAATTACGCCAAGCGCCAGTTCATTCGATTAATTTACTTATCAGTGGTGAATCCCAAGCCTTGGTGCCTTTGGTTGCACAAAACTTTAATCAAACGGTCAGTGTGATCTCACACGACTCAGTAAATGGTCATTTTGCCGCCATGGCATATGCGCAACTCGCTGGAGGTGTTAAGTGATCAAAACCACGGTTAACCTGTTTAGCGTAGACTTATTGCCCGCCAAGTTAAGGCTATCTTTTGAGCGCATGATGCTGGCGGTTGCCGCCGTAGTTGTGCTCAGCCTTATCGCCTGGGGTGTTGGTTTTTGGTTGGAGTCGACTCTTGCCAGTCAGCACGGCGCATTATCAAAGCAAAAGTTGCAATTAGACAACCAAAAAGCGGCGTTAGAGCTGCAATTATCCACCCGTCAACCGGATGCGGATTTAGTTGCTAAAGTCGAGCTTGAGCAGCAACGTCTAGAGTTAAAGCAATTATTATCAGATGAAATAAAACAACGAGATAACATGATAAGTCATGGCTACGCAGGCCTGCTCACCGATCTTGCCTCTGTATCTGATAGTTCTGTGTGGCTAAACCGTATCGTGATTAATCAGCAATATTTTGAATTTGAAGGTTTTGGCTCTCACCCCCAGAGCATTCCGCTATGGGTTGAGCGATTAAAAACCACTGAAACCCTTAAAGGTTATGCCTTTGCCACCATGACAATGGATAGAGGCGAAAACCAGCCTTTGGCGTTTAAGTTGGCGAGCACTGCTGAACAGGGGGCGAAGCAATGAAGCAAACATGGCAAAAACTCGCCACTCAGTTTAATGAGCTTAGTCAGCGCGAAAGAGTATTGATTGCCCTTGCCAGCATAATTGTTGTCGCAATGCTGCTTTATATTCCGGTTGAAACTATCTGGAAAGAAAGATTAAAGCTGTCACATCAAGTCACGCAAATTGAATCTGAAAATGATATTTCAGAGCAACAAATTGCGCTTTATCAGCAGCGATTAGCCATGGATCCTAATAGCGATTATCGCAATAGATTGACCATGATTGAGCAGCAAAATCAGCAGATGGATGCCAATTTAGAAAGCCAGATGATCTCCATGGTGCCAGCCAATTATATGCCGACAGTATTAACCACTTTGCTGGGTAATATTAACGATGTGAAGTTAGTGTCATTTTCCTCTATCGCCCCGCAGCCACTTATTGAGGTGGGCGAAGAAGACAAAATGAACTTATATAGCCATGGTATTCGCTTGACCCTAGAAGGGCGCTATTTTGCTATTTTAAAATTTATTCAGTCCATTGAAGCGATGCCAGACAAATTATATTGGAAGCGTCTCGATTACCATGTTGAGCAACACCCCAATGCCACAGTAGAAATAGAGCTTTATACCTTAAGTATTAATAAGGAGTTTATTAGTGTTGCACAATAAGCAGATACTCATAATCACCTGTGCTATCAGCCTAAGCTTTTTGCTATTCAGTAGCTTAAGTTTTGCAAAAGCATTGAGAGATCCGACACTACCAGGCAAAGGCTACGCAGTGTCATCGACTCAAGTTAATCGTCCGGGCTCATTAGTACTTAATAGCATAATGCATAGTAATAAACCCCATGCGGTGATTAACAACAAAATATTTTTTGTTGGTGATCGCGTCGAAGGGGTACGAATTGAATATATTGGAAAGCAATACGTTAATTTAGCTGATGGCAGAAAATTAACGCTATTTCAATCGATAACAGAGCGATAGGAAATCAATAACAATGAATGTAATTAAGTATATAACCCCTCTGCTATCTCTATGTTTGCTAGGTTGTCAAACCACAGACAGACCCGATCCAACCACGTCTAAAAGTGAGCTGAGTCAATCTCTTGAGCAAGCACAAGCGGCGCAAAATATTGTCCCGCCGCCAGCGCAAATGCCTGAAGATGTGCAGCGTGAATTAAATGGTTCAAGTTCCCTTGGCAGAACCAGTGCATCTTTACCGACTGAGCGCCGCTTTGATGTGTCTGCTAACGATGTTGATGCAAAAGTGTTTTTCCCAAGTTTAGTCCAAGGCACCCCTTTAAGTGTGGCGGTGCATCCTGATGTGACGGGCTCTATTTCTGTATCGCTCAATGGCGTGACGCTTTCTGAAGTGATTAAAGTGATTGAAGACATTTATGGTTATGAAGTTAGCCAAGATGGCCGTATTTTACGGATCTTCCCAGCGGGCATGCGCACTGAAACCTATCCGTTAAATTATATTTATATGGAACGTGAAGGCTTATCACTAACCTCTGTCAGTTCTGGCCGTATCTCAGATAGTAATGACAACTCAAACTCTAATTCAAACAGCAATAGTTCAAATAACAGTAATAGCAATAGCTCAAATAACAGCAGTAATAATAGCAATAACGATGGTAACGATAATACCAACGGCACCTTTATTCGCTCGACCACCAAGTCAAATTTTTGGGGTGAGCTAGAAAAAACCTTAGTATCAATTATTGGCGATACCGGTGGTGGACGCCAAGTGGTGATTACCCCTCAAGCTGGCTTAGTAACTGTGAGGGCTTTTCCAAACGAGCTACGCCAAGTCAGCACCTTTTTAAATATTGCAGAAACCCACTTACAGCGTCAGGTTATTCTGGAAGCCAAGATTTTAGAAGTGACCTTATCTGATGGTTATCAGCAAGGTATTCAATGGGATAACGTATTAGGCCATGCAGGTAGCACAGACATTAGTTTTGGCACTTCACCGGGTAATGGCTTAAGCGATCAAATTACTAATGTGATAGGTGGGGTGACCTCTGTCAGCTTAACCGGTACCGACTTTAGCACCATGATAAGCCTGCTGGATACCCAAGGGGATGTAGATGTACTTTCAAGCCCTCGGGTGACCGCATCTAACAACCAAAAAGCAGTGATCAAAGTGGGTAATGATGAGTACTTTGTTACTGACGTATCATCAACCACGGTTGCAGGAACAACGCCAGTGACCACGCCGCAAGTTGAACTCACGCCATTTTTTTCGGGGATAGCCTTAGATGTGACCCCGCAAATTGATGGTGAAGGCAATGTCTTGTTGCATGTTCATCCATCAGTGATTGATGTGTCTGAGCAAATCAAAGAAATTAAAGTGAGTGGCTCATCATTAGAGCTGCCATTAGCACAAAGTGAAATCCGTGAATCTGACACTGTGATAAAAGCGTCATCAGGTGATGTGGTGGTGATCGGTGGCCTAATGAAGAGCGAGAATATTGAAATCGTCTCTAGAGTGCCGCTACTGGGTGATATTCCTTTCTTAGGGGAAGCATTTACCAACCGCAGTAAATCAACCAAAAAAACCGAGCTTATCATTATGCTTAAGCCTACGGTTGTTGGCGCAGACACCTGGACCAATGAGCTAAAACGTTCAAAAGACCTGTTAGATCGTTGGTACCCAGAGCAAGAATAGCGATGTAAGCACGAGCAAACATTATGTATCAGCAGCACTTTGGCCTGAGTCAGTTACCGTTTACGCTTACGCCAAATACACAGTTTTTCTTTGGTTTGACGCCCCATGTGGAGGCGTTACAAGTGCTGCAAACTGCCATCGTTAATGGTGAAGGCTTTATTAAAGTAACTGGTGAGGTAGGGACAGGTAAAACGCTGATTTGTCGTAAGCTGATGAACGATTTACCGACTAATTATCACTGCGCATATGTACCGAACCCTTATTTAACCCCTGACGAGCTTCGTTGGGCGTTAGCGGCGGAGCTCGGGGTTTTATTAACTGAAAACCTCAATCAGCAGCAACTTACCAGCTTAATTCAAAGCCGTTTACTTGAGCTCAACAGCCAAGGCTTTAAAGTGATTCTGGTGCTCGATGAAGCTCAAGCCTTACCTAATAACAGTTTAGAAACGCTGCGGCTATTTACCAATTTAGAAACTGAAAGCGCCAAGTTAATTCAAGTGGTGTTGTTTGGTCAGCCAGAACTAGATAAGCGCTTACAAGACCCAGCAATACGGCAGCTAAAACAGCGGATCACCTTTAGTTATAGCCTTAGGCCATTAGTATGGGATGAAATTAAAGCGTACCTTAATTATCGCTTAAGTGTTGCAGGCTACCAAGGCAAAGGTTTGTTTAGTGATAAAGACATTAAATTAATCGCCCAAGCGGCAAGAGGCATACCACGGTTAGTTAATGTAATTGCTAATAAAGCCATGTTGCTGTGTTATGCAGAAGGGCGAGCGCAAATAAGCACATCACATTGCCGCGCAGCCATTGCCGATACTGAAGATGCCACACATCTATCACCCAGCAATACCATAAATGCTTGGGTATTTTTTATATTAATTATTAGCGCATCACTGACATGTTTATATATTGTCGATGTTGACTGGTTAGCTGTTTTAAGTGAGTCAATATGAGCGTAATAAATAAAGTTTTAAAAGATTTAGATAAGCGCCAGCAAACCGCAGTAGATGAAAATGGCGCTGCCAATACGACTGAGGCTTTTGTTACTCCCAAAGTGCAATTCCACAGTCAGTTGCAACCAGAATCAACATCTGGCTCAGCAATGGGGGCGAACCGAGGCTTATTCATCGCGCTGGTGATGATAATTACCATGTTGATATTAGGCTTCATGCTTTATCAACAAGGTAAGCAATTACAAAACCTGCAGCCTTTGGCTGAGCATAATCTTCAGTCTAAGGCTGATACTAGCAATGCCAGTGCGAAGGTAACCATAGCGCAGCAAGAGACTGAGAATAATATTACTGAGGCTGAGATTAAAGCCTCGGATCAGCTTGCAGGCGCTGAGCTAAAAGAAAGTGATCTAAATAAAAGTAAGCTAAATGAAACTGATGCTAACCAGCAATCAAAGCTAGCAAATGTAGAGCTAGTAAATGTAGCGTTAGCTGAGCAACAAGACATAGTCGTTAGTGAGCCAGCAAGCCTCAGCGCAGAAGCTAAGGCAGTAACACAACACCAAACGCTGGTTGAGCCTGAAGCCGTCAAAGTGGCTGATAAAACGGCGGATGTAAAAGTGCATTTTGCCCAACATCGCCGTTCAAGCAGCAGTGCAACCGTGGCCAATGTAAATCAAAAAGGTCACATGGCGGTTAAAGAAGTGACCTTAACTAATGAACAATTAGCGAAGAAAAAATTCGACGCAGCAGAAGTGGCTGAGCAGCAGCAAAAAATTGATCAAGCGATTAAAAATTATTATGAAGCTTTAGTACTGCAGCCTTCTATGCATCAAGCAAGAAAGCAACTCGCCGCGCTGTATTACTCAGTCAATAACTTAGGCAGAGCCGAGCAAATTTTAGCCCAAGGGGTGAGCCTTTTTCCTGAAGAGGTTGAATTAGCCATCTTAAAGGCAAAAGTGCAAATCGCCGCGTTTAGTCCCAATAAAGCGCTCAATACCTTGAGTGAGATAGACGATAACAGCGAATGGGCCAGAGACAAGTGGATGTTACAAAGTGATATTGCACAACAAGAAGGTCAATTTGCACTGGCAGAAGCGGCTTATCGCTCATTACTTTCCATTGAACCCTCGCAAGCGCGCTGGTGGATGGGCTTAGCTTATGCGTTAGATTCACAACAACAATACCCTCAGGCGGCAGATGCTTATCGAAAAGCGATGTCATATCGAGGTTTATCAACGGGTGCTATGACTTATATAGAGCAGCGTTTAATTCAACTAGGAGGTAGCCAATGAAACCTAAATTGAAAATGCGTTTGGGCGATCTACTAGTTCAAGAACACATTATTTCAAACGATCAGTTAATGCAGGCTTTAGCGGAGCAGCGTAATTCCGGTAAAAAACTCGGTCGTACCTTAATTGATCTTAACTGTATTACTGAAGATCAATTACTGAAGTTTTTATCCCAGCAGCTTAATCTGCCTTATTTAGATATCAGTCGTCTTTCTATTCCTGCTGAAGTGGTCAGTTTGATCCCTGAAGTACAGGCGCGCCGGTATCGCGCCTTAGTCGTTGAAGCCACCGCTGACAGCGTGACCTTGGCGATGAGCGATCCTGCTGATTTACAAGCAATCGATCACCTTGAAGTGTTTGTAGCACCGAAAAAATTGACCATTGCGGTGACGCCAGAGCGACAGTTACTGGATGCCTTCGATAACCTCTATCGACGCACCGATGAAATTGCAAAAATCGCGGGTGAATTAGAAGAAGAATATGCCGCAGATGACATGTTCGACTTGGCCAGTATCACCAACAGTGACAGTGATAATGAAACCACAGTGGTTAAATTATTACAGTCGATTTTTGAAGATGCTGTGCAAATGCGTGCCTCGGATATTCATATTGAACCCGGTGAAAAAGTACTGCGTATTCGTCAGCGTATCGATGGTCAGTTACATGAAAACACCTTAGATGAAGTCAATATTGCCTCAGCATTAGTACTGCGTTTAAAGCTAATGGCTGGACTTGATATCTCTGAAAAGCGTATGCCACAAGATGGCCGTTTTAATATAGAGGTAAAAGGCCACAAAATTGATATACGTATGTCTACCATGCCGATTTATCATGGTGAGTCGGTGGTAATGCGTTTATTGGATCAATCAGCAGGCTTACTGACGTTGAATGAAACCGGTATGCCGGACCATATTTTGCAGCGCATTCGTAAACAGATTAAGCGACCTCACGGCATGCTGTTAGTTACAGGGCCAACTGGTAGCGGTAAAACCACCACCTTGTATGGCATTTTAAGTGAGTTGAACAAAGCTGATACTAAGATCATTACCGTTGAAGATCCGGTGGAATACCAATTGCCGCGGATTAACCAAGTACAGGTAAATCATAAGATAGGCTTAGATTTTTCCAATGTACTACGTACCACCTTACGTCAAGATCCCGATATCATCATGGTGGGTGAGATGCGTGATCAAGAAACCGTCGAAATTGGCCTTCGAGGCGCATTAACCGGTCACTTTGTGTTATCGACCTTGCATACCAATGATGCCATTACCAGTGCGCTACGTTTACTCGATATGGGTGCAGCCAGTTACCTAGTTGCCAGTGCGCTAAGGGTGATTATTGCCCAGCGGTTAGTGCGCCGCGTATGTGCGAACTGTGCGACTGATTACCAAGCTACAGCAGGCGAATTAGCCTGGATTAACGCCGTAAGCAAAAAAGATCCTAGCCAAGCCAACTTTAAAGTAGGTACAGGTTGTCAAAGCTGTAATGGCTCCGGCTACCGTGGTCGTATAGGTATTTTTGAAATTCTTGAGCTTGATGATGCCATGGTGGATGCGATGCGCACCGGTAACCCGCAAGACTTTGCCCATGCCGCCAAGCAAAGCCCAAGTTTTGTGCCGCTGGCAGACTCAGCATTTGAATATCTATTTAATGGCATGACAACCATAGAAGAGGTAGCCAAACTGGTTGAAGATGTCAGTGAGCTGAGAATGGAGCCCCCCGCTCTGCATAATATTGCTTCAGGGGTCTAATTATGCCGACATTCCAGTATCGAGGACGAAACTCCCAAGGCGCTGCCGTTACTGCCTTAATTGAGTCAGCTAACGAGAATAGCGCCGCAGATGCGTTAATGTCTCGTGGCATTATTCCCCTTGAGCTGCGTGAAGTAAAACCGACCAAGCCTTTTAATCTTGGCGGTATTTTTACTCAAAAAGTGTCATTAGAAGAGCTACAAATTTTTACTCGGCAAATGTATTCGTTAACTCGCTCTGGCATTCCAATTTTGCGTGCTATTGCAGGTTTGGCTGAAACTACGCATTCCCAACGAATGAAAGATGCCCTTAATGATATTTCAGAGCAATTAACCTCAGGTCGCCCTTTATCTGCCGCCATGAATCAGCATCAAGATATTTTTGATTCGCTTTTTATCTCTATGGTTCATGTGGGTGAAAACACCGGTAAATTGGAAGATGCTTTTATTCAGTTATCTGGCTATATCGAACGAGAGCAAGAGACTCGCCGCCGAATAAAGTCAGCTATGCGTTATCCGATATTCGTATTGATCGCTATTACTATCGCTATGGTGGTGTTGAACATCATGGTTATTCCAAAGTTTGCAGATATGTTTTCCCGTTTTGGCGCCGAACTGCCGTGGGCAACTAAAATTTTAATTAACACCTCTAATTTATTTGTTAATTATTGGCATGTAATGACAGTGGTTTTAGTGGCCATTATTGTCAGCATTCGATATTGGCATCACACCGAAAAAGGTGAGCGACAATGGGACAAATGGAAATTACATATTCCTGCGGTGGGCTCAATCATTGAACGCTCAACCTTATCGCGCTACTGCCGCAGTTTCTCGATGATGTTGGGAGCGGGTGTGCCTATGACTCAAGCGCTCAGTTTAGTGGCAGATGCCGTAGATAATAGTTATATGCATGACCGTATTGTTGCCATGCGCCGCGGAATTGAATCTGGTGAATCAATGCTAAGGGTGTCAAACCACAGTGGTTTATTTACACCATTAGTGCTGCAGATGGTGGCAGTAGGCGAAGAAACCGGTCAAATCGATAAATTACTTAATGATGCTGCTGATTTTTATGAAGGTGAAGTGGATTACGATTTAAAGAATTTAACCGCCAAATTAGAGCCGATTTTAATTGGCTTTGTAGCAGGCATTGTATTAATTTTGGCCTTGGGTATTTATCTGCCAATGTGGGATATGCTCAATGTGGTCAAAGGTGGCTAACAATGCATAACGCCACAATGTTTGAGTTAATTGCATAATGCAAAAACAACAGCAATCAGAAAATAATTTGGTTAAGAGCTATATCCGTATTATCAGCATCACCTTAGTGCTCGTGATTATGGTTGTTATCGGAGCGAAACATTTTGCAAGCGTCGAGAGTATCGGCGCTCAAAGTATCCACCGAGAACATAATCGGCTGCTGTATGTGCTGGCGATGGTAAAAAGCCAGTGGCTTAGTCAGGGCAAGCCTCAGCGCTTGAAGTTAAGTTGGGAAAACCTAGCGTCAGGTTCAGCTAAACAACTTAAAAATGATAAGTTGGCTGGGGAGGATAATATTATTTTGATGTCGACTTTTGGCTGGCCAATGCTAAAATCCGCCTCCGCACAGGGTTGTGTTGAGTTATGGCAACAATTGATGGCAAGCAACTTGCTAGATATGGGAGTTAAGGTAAATTACCAAACCGAATTAGAGATTTGTCATTTCGCTACAGCGCAAAGTGGTAGCATTAGTTATCAGGTTTCATCGGGGCGGGTTATTTTTACCGGGTCAGATTAAATTTTAATCGATATAGGTGTTTAATCTACATTAAGTGCTAAAATTTGTTTACATATAAACTTTAGCTGGTTAACAATAGGTAATAAGACTGCAATTAAAACAGGTGTCAGTCTCAATAGAGGTATTTTATATGAAAATGAAGCAACAAGGCTTTTCTTTAATCGAACTGGTTATTGTTATTGTCATTCTAGGCTTGTTAGCGGCAACCGCAATTCCACGTTTTTTAAATGTCACTGAAGATGCGCAAAACGCCAGTGTCGAAGGTGTTGCCGGTGGTTTGGCGACTGCGGTGGGCTTTGTTCGCGCCCAGTGGGAAGTTGACGGTCGTCGTAATACATCTGTGATTTTAGATGGCACGGTTGTTTCTTTAGATACTCGCTTTGGTTTTCCGACAGGTAGTACAAATACTGACGTTACAGCAATGACTGACCTAACGTGTCAGGAAGTGTTTAATAGTGTGCTGCAAAGTGCCCCTCGTAACGACATCTATACTGAAGACGCGCGTGATTTACGCTACACAGTAAAAGTTGAAAAGGGTATTGGCGGAACGGCTACCGGTATCGATGGCTCAGTGGTTCAAAGTATTGATGTTTGTGTCTATCATCAAATTGCTTCATTAACCTTGAATACCAATACAGGTGTTCCGGCGCCAACACCGAGCTTAAATACCGCTGGAGCAAAAGGTGTGACTTATAATCCAGGTACAGGCCAAGTACTCAGTTTTAGTAACGATTAGTTTAATGATTAAGGTAACTAAAGCCTTGATCACACTAGGAAGTAACAGTTAATTACTGAATAAGGATTATTCAGTAATGTTGTAAATGCCATAAATTTTATTTTTTAAAGAGGGTCGACATTATGCAAATCAAACGTAAGCAACAAGGTTTTACATTAATTGAGCTAGTAGTAGTTATTATCATTCTTGGTATTTTAGCGGTAACCGCAGCGCCTAAATTTATTAATTTGCAGGGTGATGCGCGTGTTTCTGCCCTACAAGGCTTAAAAGGTGCTATTCAAGGAGCAAATACTCTAGTGTACTCAAAAGCTGCACTTGCAGGTTTAGAGAAGGGAACTGATGAGTCCGTCGTACTTGTTGCTGCGACAGATCCAGCCGATAATGTAGTAGTCACGACAGATTATGGTTACTTAACGGCCACTCTTTTAAATTTTCAAACAGCAGTTGAATTAAGTGTTTCTGCAGGAACAGATCCTGCGAGTCCATCAATCACAACTGATTGGATTTTTGATGCAGCTACTGGTACTTTCTGGCAAGCAGGTGCACCTTCAGATTGTAAGTTCACATATAAAGCTGCAACAGCGACAGCAATACCTGAATTTTCAGAAATGCCAGATGCTTCTGATTGCTAAAGGTTACTGAAATCAAAAAAGCCTGCTTCTGCAGGCTTTTTTGTGTTTAAAAGAAAATAATTTGCAGCTGTGTAATCTTGGTGGCACATGGTGGCCATGGGGGAGTGATAAAATTGTGGCTATAAATTGCTAAGGTGTTGATTCTATGGTTTAACTGCTCGGTTTTATTCAATGTTATTATCTATGCAAAAGCAACAAGGCTATCTGCTTTAAATATAATTGATACAAACTGATACCGAGACATGCGGGACAGAAATTTGACGAAGTGAGATAATTGACGCCCTTGTTAGGTAAAGGTTGTTTATTTAACAAGTCTCGCCATTAAGGATTAAACCGAGAACATTGCTTAGCCACTTACCTTGCTTGACTCAAGCGCAGTAAGTTTGGAAAAAACGTAGGCATCCATATTTTATATTGTCGTATCTATAGGTCGTATTTATGCAAAAACAACAAGGTTTTACCTTAATTGAGTTAGTGGTAGTCATTATTATTTTAGGTATTTTAGCGGTGACCGCAGCGCCTAAATTTATCAACCTGCAAGGTGATGCTCGTGTGTCAGCTTTAGCCGGGATGAAGGGGGCACTTCAAGGTGGCAACACTTTAGTTTATTCAAAAGCTGCGTTAGCCGGTGAAGAGAAAGAAGCTACTGGTAGCGTAATCATCAGTACAGGTGTAACTGTTGCAACACAATATGGATACCTGAAAGCGACTAAAGCTGAACTAGAGAAAGCATTAGAAGTGTCATTTGACGATATTGCTGCAGTGGATACTGGAACTAATGATTGGATTATTACAGAGACGGAAGGGACTGCTCCAGCAGCTGGCAGTGCTGTTATTTATCAAAGAGGTGCGCCCGATACGTGTATATTCACTTATACAGAAGCAACTCCAACGACGATTCCAACTTATGTAGCTGTAACTGATCCAGACAACTGCTAATGCAATGAAAACCTAAAAGCCCGCTTAGTGCGGTTTTTTTTGTGGCTAAATATCCGTTTTAAAAGCCTTTATGTGCTTTGCGTAACACGCAGCTAATATTAAATGGTGATAAAATTGTTGTGATAAAGGAATAAGTTCGTGAGCAATAAATATTGTTTCATACGGACTGTAGTAGTTCTATTTTAATGAAGGTTTTCAAATGCAAAAACAACAAGGTTTTACGCTAATTGAATTAGTGGTAGTCATCATTATTTTAGGTATTTTAGCGGTTACCGCTGCGCCTAAATTTATCAATTTGCAAGGTGATGCCCGTGTTTCTACACTGCAAGGTGTTAAAGCGGCGATTCAAGGTGCTAATAGCCTTGTATATTCAAAGGCGGCATTAGCTGGCCAGGACAAAGAAGCTGTTGGCAGTGTTGATTTAGGCAATGGTATTGTTGCCGCGACAGTATTTGGTTACATCGCTGCTGATGAAACTGAAATTGAAAAAGCTGTCGACATATCATCTTCAGATTGGGATATTCAAGCTGCAGTTTCACTTAATGGTGATACGGTGGTTTCAATTACTCAGGTCGGTGCGCCTGTAACTTGCTTAATACTTTATACGCAACCAAGCTCAGCTGGCCAGTTACCAGTATTTTCAGCTATACCTGCAGCAAGTGATTGTTAGTATGAAATCGCTTCAAAACTAAAGCCTGCTGTTGCAGGCTTTTTTATTGGCAGTATTTCAGTATGTAAGCTGCTTACTGGCTAACATTACCAATCAGCTAAATGGCAATTTTAATAAAGGATATCAAGACGTTTATGCTATATTTTGCCATACTAATAACTGATTTACTTTTTGATAGGTGGTAATGATCTTTTCACTGGGGCTTAAACATAAACGCGTTCATTGTGGCTTTACCTTAGTTGAGCTGGTGACTACGATTCTAATCGTAGGGATTATTGCTGTGTTTGTGATCCCAAGGCTCATCCCCCAGTCCAGCTATAGCGCGTATTCTTTGCGAAACGAATTTATTAGTGAGCTGCGCCAAGTGCAGTTAAGAGCAATGAATAATAGCGATCGTTGTTATCGTATTAGTGTGTCGCCAACGGGTTATCAGCTTAGCCACTATTCGCAAACGATTAACACCGCCTCCGCAAGCTGTAATACCGCAAACCTGTTGAGAACAGAAGTGGAACAAGCTTTTCAGGGTGGCGCTTATATCGAGCTGGCCAGTACAAGCGCGACGACCTTCTTTTTAGATTTTGATAATTATGGCCGCTCAAACATTAATTGCTCAGGCCTGTGTTTTAATGCGGTAGCCGATGAAACCTTAGGTATTGCAATGGAATCTGAGGGCTACATTCATGGCCTATAAATTATCCCCATTTAATGCTTTTACAACTAAAAAATCAGGTTTTACTTTGATTGAACTAGTGGTGGGTATGCTTGTGTTGAGCATATCCATTGTACTGATGACCTCAATGCTGTTACCCCAAGCTGATCGCGCCGTTGAAACACTTTCACGGGTTCGCTCTGCTGAGCTTGCCCATTCGGTGATGAATGAGATTTGGGGTAAGCGCTTTGATGAAAATACCGATCCAAATGGTGGTATACCAGCGTGTAATTCTGCTGCTGGGGTAGCTTGTTCAACCACGCTGGGGCCAAACGGTGAAAGCCGTAATAATTTCAATGATGTGGATGATTACAAAGGCTTGAATATTAGCAGTCTCATGCTTGACTCAAACCAGACCTACGCCGAGGTGTATTTGGGCTATGAGTTAGAAGTTGATGTGTCATACCTTAACGGCCAAGCCGAAAAATTAATTACTGTAGATGTCACTACACCTGCTGGTGAAGTGATCACTTACCAAGCGGTAAGGAGTAATTACTAATGGGCATACTGCAACGGGCAAAACCTTTATCAAAAATAGGCGCGAAACAGGTCGGTTTTACCTTAATTGAAATGGTCACGGTTATTTTGATTTTGGGCATACTGGTGGTTGGAGTCAGCGGTTTTATTATTTTTGGCACCCGTATTTTTGTTGAATCAAGCTCAATTGATCAAGTGCTTAGCCAAAGCCGTTTTGCGGTTGAGCGTATGACTCGCGATATTCGTAATGCAGTGCCAAATAGCGTCAGATTACGCACTGCAACAGGTGGCAGTTATCAATGTATTGAATTATTGCCCATTGATTCCAGCACCAGTTACCTTGAGCTGCCCATTTACCCTGATGATGCCCTTGTCAGCGGCACAGTGATTGATAATGGCATTAGCATTAACGCAGGGCAATATGCGCTGGTTTATCCACTCGCTAGCAATAGCAGCGGCGTTAACGATGTATATCAAGCCAGCAGAAACAAACGCTTTGAACTGCAATCAAGTTCAAGTTCAGCCAATGTGCTTACGCTAACATTTACTGGCCTAGCTCAATTTGCCGAGCAGTCGCCAATTAAACGTATCTACTTTGCCAGTCAGCCTATTAGTTATTGTTTTGAAAGCCCTATAGGCAATAGTGAGGTAAAACTTTATCGTTACGCTGACTATGGCTATATAGCGAGTCAGCCCGCACCATCGCAAATGGGCACTGCGGTATTGATGGCAGAAAATGTTAGTAACAATCTGCTACTAGAGCCTGCTATTAAACTGACTGAACAAAACCTAATGCGAAATGCCATAGTCCATATTGAACCCAGATTTAGTGTTAATGGCGAAACGTTCAAATATCAGCATCAAGTTAAGGTGACGAATGTTCCATAACCCCTTAAACAAGGCACTAAGCGCTAGTGGCTTAATAGCAAGACGTCAACGAGGCAGCGCCTTGGTGATTGCTATTTTTGTATTAATCGTCATGTTTTTATTGGCGGGCACATTAATTCGGATGCTGGAAGATGGTGATGATGCCGTCAATCTTGAAGTGTGGGGCGCCAGAGCCTTATTTGCCGCCAATAGCGGCGCAGATGCTGAATTAGCAAGCTTATTTCCGGTTGCTGGTGGGGTTGGTGTTTGCAATTCAGTACGTCATGAATGGAGCGCTCCATCAACAATTGGTTTCCACGGCTGTAGAGTCTTTTTGGCCTGTAACCCAACGGTGGCTAACGGCGTGACCCAATACAGCATTCTTAGCTATGCAGTTTGTGAAACCGGTAATTGTAGCGGCGATGCGGCTACAACAGATTGCCTGCGGGTTAATCGACAAGTAGAGGTAGAAGCCCGTGGTGATTAGTATTCTAAAAAGTAGTGTCACAGCGTTAGTTATGTGTTGTTTTTTGATAATGCCAGCTTATGCATTTGAGGTTATTGATCAGAATGTTATTTGGGCTGATGTTGCCCAAGGTCATCGCGGGAATAATAACGGTAACTGTGCTTCAGGCACACAGTTATCGTTAAGTAATCAAAGTCGAATTAATGGTACTAATGGAGATGATTTACAGTTTTGTTCTATTAGCATTGTAAATGGTAATGGGAGAAGCTGCGATACTGCTGCTGGCGGTGATCGCACTTGTACTATTACCGGTAGAGATATCCGTGGCTTAGCGATGAACGGCACTAACAAATTTGAGACTAGTAATGGCAGGGCTGGTAGTGATTCTTGTAATAACAATGCTCAAATAACATTGGGTGATGGCGGTGAAAATGAATTTACAGAGATTAAGCTAGATAATTGTACGGCTACTATTACAAATGACTTTAATGAATATCGTTTTGATAAACTTGAACTGACTAATCGGGGTAAATTGATCTTGTCGGGTGGTGATTACTGGGTCGATGAATTACTTTTAGGTAGCGACTCATCCATTGAGTTACTTGGCGATGTGAGAATTTTTGTTAACCAGTCTGCGAATTGGAGTGATCGAGTAAAGCTGAATGATGGTAATAACTTTGAATTGCAATTAATTACCTATAGTTCACTAACACTAGCCAGTGGCACTACGGTTAATGGGTTGATTTTTGTTGATGGGACCTTGTCAATGACCAATCAGTCAATTATTAATGGTCGTGTGACAGCTAGAGTGTTAAATATGACCTCATCGACTATCAATGATGCATCATCCAACCCTGTCATTCCATTCCATATTCAATACGGTAAGTCTATATCTATAACTGATCCGAATACTGGAGCTACAACAGGGAGTGTTAGTTTTGAGACGCCTTTCCCCGCAGGTTCAACACCGCTAATCTTTTTAATGCCGACCATTTCTGAAACTGATGCAAATGGTGATGGCCCCGCTTCAGTTTATTTAACTCAAAACAGTGTTAGCACATCAGGCTTTAGCTGGGAGCAACAAGAGCCACCTACCTCAGGAAATCGAAAGGTTGATTCAAAACCTATGACTGAGGTGCACTGGATTGCAGTGACGGAGGGCACCCATGACTTATCCAATGGCACCGAATTGATCGCCGGAACTGTGGCTGTAGATGATGCGCTAATTGGATCAAACTCACCTTATACCGATGTGATATTACCCGACACCCAAGATATCTTTTTGCACCAAATACAAACTCAGGTTAATAATTGTTGGCTTACCACTACCTCGCAATTTACAACGACTGGGGCTGAAGTTGCTTTAGAAGCATCTGAGGTTAGGGTGACAAATCCGAATCGGTGTATGGACGGTGGGTTAGATAATAATGGGCTTCAAGCCGAAACCGTAGCGTATATGTCGTTAAAGGCAGGTAACGGTACTATTGAGTTAAATGGTGAAAGTACAAATTTTCATTTTGGTAATGCTCAAACCTTTAATGCTGGTGGAGCATTAAATTTAAGTGACCAGTGTAATTTCACTACATCATTAACTGGCTTTACTAATACTCCCTTACTGGTTTCAGGGAAAACTAGCCGACGCGGTGGTGATGGCGGTTGGCTACGTCGATGTAAACTGACCAGTGACACCGTCAGTATGGTAGTTGATGAAGATACTTATCGAGGTTCTGAGCGAAGTCATTTATGGGAAAATTATAGCTTCGTCGCATTAGAAAAAATAGAACCGCTTACGCAATGTTTTACTGATGACTTTAACCGCAGTGATTTAGGCACTGATTGGGTCGCTGCTCGCTCAAGTGGTAACTTCACTCCTTCGATTGTCAGTAATAGATTACAGCTTACAGAAGCCGCTGGAAACCAGGCAACTTCAACGACATACCAACGTTTATTTCCTGCAGCTGATAATCTCATAGAGATTGAATTTGATCACTTTGCTTATAACGGTAGCGGTGCTGACGGTATAGCATTGGTGTTTTCAGATGCCTCGATAACACCACAACCAGGTTCTGCTGGTGGGCCATTAGGCTATGGCTATAGAGGTAACGTGGCAGGCTTTGCTGGTGGCTGGCTCGGTATTGGTATTGATGAATATGGCAACTTCTCAGCAGAAGGTGGAGATAGCAATATAGGCCGCCGCCGTCAAAGTGTCGCTATTCGCGGTTCTGGCAGTGGCACCAGTGGCTACCCTTATTTACGAGGGACTTGTAATAACGGGACTTCGAATACCAATGGTGACTGTCTATCGCCTAAAGTGGATGATAACAATACCAGTCCTGCACACCGATATAAAATCATTATCGACTCAAGAGTAACAGGAGAGTCATGGGTGTCAGTCTCACGCGATACAGGAAGTGGCTTTGTTGAGGTAATCCCTCTCTTTGATGTTTTAGATATTCCTACACAGGCTGCAATACCTGATGATTTTATTCTTTCTATTACAGGCTCCACAGGCGGTGCAACCAATATCCATGCAATAGATGATGTAGAGTTTTGTGCGCTTGATTCTTCCCCTGTAGGGGTAGTGATTGATCACTTTGAGTTCACTCATACTGGCGCGGCATTAACCTGTAATGCTGAGCCTATGACGTTGAAAGCTTGTGCTAATGCAGACTGTTCTCAAACTATTCCAGACTTTGTTACGGCGACATTGAGCCCTGTATCCATCGCCACGGGTGGTGGCTGGGTTGGTGGTAATGTGGTTAGTTTTAGCAATGGTAGTACTAACTTAGCGTTGCGTAATAATGTGGTCGGCCCAGTCACGATAGATGTTTCAGGTTCATCGCCAGGTGCTAAGCCTTTTAGTACTACTTTATGTAGCATTGCCGGTAATACCCCCACAGCGGCGCAATGTACTTTTAATTTTGCTGACAGCGGCTTTATTTTTACTGTGCCGGACAAGCTGGCTAATAAACCTGCCTCTGGTATTAGCGTTTCTGCGGTGAAAAAAGATGATGCCTCACAAGCGTGCGTACCGCAATTTGCTGATGTGACTAAAGATGTGGGCTTTTGGAGCGATTACGTTTCGCCGAGTTCAGTTATATCTGGGGCGCAAGTTGCAGTAACCGGTAATGGCGCAGCAACTGATATAGGGACATCCGTTGGCGCACGCACACTGATATCGCTGGATTTTGATGCTAATGGCGAAGCCGATATTAGCGTGAATTACCCTGATGCGGGTCAGATGCAATTAAATGCGCAATACGATGGCACTGGCGAGGAAGATGGATTAGTGATGGTGGGCGCAGACTCATTTGTCAGCTTTCCTGTGGGTTTATGCGTTAAACCTGTTGATGCCAATGCTAGCTGTGCAGCGGGCGATAGCAGTTGCAATGTATATAAAAAAGCCGGTGAGGAGTTTGATTTAACGATACAAGGTATGGCTTGGCAGTCTGATAATGATGGCGATTTTTGTGACAACTTAACTACGCCTAACTATATCCATAGTGGGATGACTTTGGGCAGTGAACTGGTGTCGCCAATACCTGGTGAGCAAGGCAGTCTTAGTATTGGTAATTACAACCATATTGCTGCGACTAATAATACCAATACTATTACGCAATCTATCAGTGAAGTAGGGGTATTTGAGTTTACAGTTAAGTCGCCATCCACTTATGAAGGTTCAAGTTTTTACGATATCCCTTTGGCAAGCTCGGGCAATATAGGCCGCTTTGTACCTGATAGATTCGCCATTAGTGGCGTGAGTGTTTTACCTAGCTGCACAGGCTTTAGTTATATGGACCAGCCATTCCCACTGGCAATGAATATCAGTGCCTTTAATATTGGCAGTGAGGTAACTAAAAATTATCAAGGCAATTTCTCTAAAGCTACAGGGTTATTAGTGGGTGAAGACAGTGATAATGGCGATGACAAACGCAATCGCTTGAGCGCATTGCCAATATCCGCAAGCTCTTGGGTTGCAGGTGTCGCAACTGTGGATAGTAGCTATATGGCGACACTGAGCAGGCTTGCTGCTCCTGGTAAAGATGGCCCTTTTGACAGTTTTGATATTGGGGTTATTGTCGATGACAACGATGGTGATTTCGCCTTTGTGGCCAACCCTGATATGAATGCGGCCACCTCGGGCATTTGTGGCAGCAATTGTGATGCTAAATTGCTTTCTACTCAGCGTTTTCGCCATGGACGCATCGTGATGGATAATACCTATGGTGCTGAAAACGATACCCTAAAAATGCCAATTCGTGCTGAATATTGGAATGGCAGTGACTGGGCTACAAATGTTGAAGATAGTTGTAGTGTGGTTACGCCAGCATTAACTCGTCAAACTGATGATGCTGCATTGGGTTATCAATTTGAACCGGCATTAACGTCTGGCCAAGCGATTGAGCGAACTGGTCAATCAAGCAGTTTTGCTAACGGTGAGTTTACCTTGTTATGGAATGCACTTATCACTGGCCCTAATGATTATAGAGGCCAAGTTAGCGCGCCTTTAACTGTGCCAGTGTGGCTGCAATGGTATTGGGATTGGGACGATTTATCTTCCACCACCCTTTATGACCCAAGAGCTAGCGCTTTTTTTGGTCGCTATCGTGGTCATGATCGGATTATCTATTGGCGCGAAGTCCGTTAGCTGCTGATTTTAGCGCTTAGGTCATTTGCCTTAATGTCATTAATACTACTTTTGAGCTAACGCTGACCAAAACTTACTGCTGTTAAGCCGTGAGTCTTGGATATCGCGATTCCATGGAGGTTGGTTTTTGATGTTTTTTTTCAGCGTTTATAGGCTGTTTTAAGTCAAAATTTAATTAATTTGCCTAATATAGAAAAAAAAACCCTAGATTAGCGATTGTTAACCTGTTCGGTCTTGTGGAAAGCCAGCGGCATTGATAAAGTTACCTGATTTTTCTTTCTTCTGACGATACAGAATACAGGCTAGATACATGTTCAAAAAGCTGCGTGGCGTTTTTTCAAATGACCTATCGATCGATTTAGGTACGGCAAATACATTAATTTACGTTCGTGACGAGGGGATCGTGCTAAACGAGCCATCGGTGGTCGCGATTCGTGGCGAGCGTGGCAGCAGCGGACAAAAATCAGTAGCTGCTGTGGGTACAGATGCAAAGCAAATGCTAGGCCGTACTCCTGGAAATATTCAAGCAATTCGACCAATGAAAGATGGCGTAATTGCTGACTTTTACGTGACTGAAAAAATGCTACAGCACTTCATTAAGCAAGTGCATAACAATAGCTTTTTCCGTCCAAGCCCGCGTGTCCTTGTTTGTGTGCCAGTTGGCGCAACACAAGTTGAGCGTCGTGCCATTCGTGAATCAGCCATGGGCGCTGGTGCGCGTGAAGTTTACTTAATTGAAGAGCCAATGGCTGCTGCAATCGGTGCTGGTTTACCAGTATCAGAAGCTACAGGTTCAATGGTTGTTGATATTGGTGGTGGTACTACTGAAGTGGCGATTATCTCGTTAAACGGTGTGGTTTACTCGTCATCAGTACGCATTGGTGGTGACAAATTTGACGATGCCATCATTAACTACGTACGCCGTAACTACGGTAGCTTAATCGGTGAAGCAACGGCTGAGCGTATTAAGCACACTATTGGTACTGCATATCCTGGCGACGAAGTACTTGAAATTGAAGTACGTGGTCGTAACCTTGCCGAAGGTGTACCAAGAAGCTTTACCCTAAATAGCAATGAAATCTTAGAAGCGCTACAAGAGCCGTTATCAGGTATTGTGAGTGCGGTAATGGTTGCATTAGAGCAGTCTCCACCAGAGCTGGCTTCAGATATTTCTGAGCGTGGCATGGTATTAACCGGTGGTGGCGCATTATTGCGTGATCTTGACCGTTTGCTCATGCAAGAAACCGGTATCCCGGTGATGGTTGCTGAAGATCCGCTAACCTGTGTTGCTCGTGGTGGCGGTAAAGCGCTAGAGATGATCGACATGCACGGTGGCGACTTATTCTCTGAAGAGAACTAAAGAGCGAACCAATGGCGGTGTATATTTTGACTTCTATAGCTAAAATGTCACCGCCTGATAATTATGAAACCAATTTTTGTTCGTGGTATATCGCAACAATTTAGATTAACACTGGCAATTATCTTGTCGGTGGTATTACTTATCGCTAATGATCGCCTAGAACCTCTTCGTCAGTCCATTTCTTCTGTTTTAAGCCCGCTTCAATATTTAGCTAATGTCCCTGGTGTGATGCTGGATTGGTCTGCCGATTCTATTGCTACCCGTAATATGTTGGCGATACAAAACAAAGAGTTGATGCGCCAGCAATTACTGATGTCTGAGCGTTTACAACGTTTTGAACACTTGAGACAAGAAAATGAGCGCCTTAGAGCCTTACTCGGCTCACCGGTGCACATGGACTCGCGTAAAGTGGTCGCAGAAGTGATGGAAGTGGCAAGCGATCCTTTCAGGCATTATGTGGTACTTAACCACGGCGCTCGCACAGGGGTATTCGTCGGCCAGTCGGTTGTCGATGCCAAAGGCGTTGTTGGCCAAGTGGTTGAAGTGAGTGAACTTACCAGTCGAGTATTATTATTGACTGATACCAGCCACGGTATTCCGGTGCGAATTACCCGTAATGATGTTCGCGCCATTGCTCAGGGCACCGGTGATATCGATGAAATCGAATTACGCCATGTGGCTAAAAGTACCGACGTTAAAGTGGGTGACTTACTGGTGACATCGGGTCTTGGGAAGCGTTTCCCTGAAGGTTATCCTGTGGCGCGAGTGATGAATATCTCCCGTGATGCTGGCCAAAGTTACTCAGTTATTTCTGCGCAGCCATTAGCGGCCTTAGACCGTATCCGTTATGTATTATTGATTTGGCCTGATGAAGACCTTGAGTCTCTCAAGCCAACATTAGTCTCCGATATTCCTCCCCTTGAGGCAGATGCTGAATTAGTGACCGATACTGAGGTGAGCCAATGAGTGCGCATATTGCCAATGGCCGCATGGTGGTGTTGATCACCATTTTTGTCAGTATGATGTTTCAAATCATGCCGCTGCCGCCCATTGTTGAAGCTTGGCGACCAGATTGGTTGTTAATGGTTATGATTTATTGGGCGATGGCACTGCCACATCGTTATAGCGTACTTACCGCATGGGTCGTTGGCGTGCTGCTTGATGTGCTGCTTGGCGCGACCTTAGGGGTGCGCTCGTTAGCACTTTCGATTGTCATTTATCTTATTGTGATTCAATCGCAAAGGTTACGTAACTTTACCCGCTGGCAGCAGTCTATATTGGTGGCGCTGTTTGTGTGTTTATACCATTTGATTATTTATTGGGTCGAATTTGTGGTTAACGGGGTTGGCTTCGATTGGTCGATGTTCCTACCTGCGATCTCCAGTATTTTCATGTGGTGGTGGTTTTTTTGGGTGCTACGCAACATTCGTCGACGTTATAAGGTTCGCTAAGTATGAGTTGGGTTCTTGCTTCAACATCGCCACGCCGCAAAGAGTTACTGGCCCAAGCTGGGTTTTCAGATGCTGGATTTTCTTTTAAGCAGGTAGCACCTGATATTGATGAATCACATATTGCTGGTGAGTCAGCCGCCGATTTCGTGCTGCGATTAGCTAAAGAAAAAGCCGCTGCAGGCTTGGCCTTGTGTACTGAAATCGACGATGCCAAAGTATTAGGCTCAGATACGATAGTGGTGCTAGGTGAACAGATTTTAGGTAAGCCAGTAGACAGACAAGATGCTCAAGCTATTTTAGCGTCATTGTCGGGGCAAACCCATCAAGTCATGACAGCTGTTGCAGTGACTGATGGCACTACAACCCTAACAAGGCTTTGCCAAACGGCGGTAACCTTTTGTGAGTTATCCGCCCAGACTATTGATGCCTATATTGATACCCAAGAGCCAATGGATAAAGCTGGCGCTTATGGTATTCAAGGATTAGGTGGCTGTTTTGTACAGGCAATTACAGGCAGTTATTCTGCCGTTGTCGGGTTACCGTTAGTAGAGACTCGCGAACTACTCATTGAAATGAACCTGATTAAATAAATAACACTCCTTTAGGTTATCTGTCTTTGACACTGAGCTGCAGAAGTTGGCTCGATAACCCATATCGTATAACAAGACGTTAAACAGGTGGCTTATGCAAACTAAAGCTCAGCGTAAAAAAGGCTCTGAATTACTGATTAACGTGACGCCAACAGAAGCGAGAGTCGCACTGGTTGAGCATGGCGTTCTGCAAGAAGTCCATATTGAACGACGTATGAAGCGTGGTTTAGTCGGTAATATCTACAAAGGTAAAATCAGTCGGGTGCTACCTGGTATGCAAGCCGCTTTTGTGGATATCGGTCTTGAAAAAGCTGCATTTTTACATGCCTCAGATATTGTTCCCCATACCGAATGTGTTGCCGATGTTGAAAAAGGCAACTTTGTGGTGCGTGATATTGCCGAATTAGTCAGGCAAGGTCAGGACATCATAGTGCAAGTCGTCAAAGATCCTCTTGGTACTAAAGGTGCTCGTCTCACCACAGATATTACTTTGCCTTCACGCTACTTAGTCTTTATGCCAGGTTCAAGCCATGTGGGTGTATCTCAGCGGATTGAAGAAGAGACTGAGCGGGCTCGCTTAAAAGCGATTACCGAACCTTATGTTGATGAAGATGGTGGTTTTATTATTCGCACCGCTGCTGAAGGCGTAGGCGATGATGAACTGGCTCAAGATGCCGCGTTTTTGCGCCGGGTATGGAAAAAAGTTTGTGAACGTAGAAAGCGCAAAGGCGCGACTTTGTTGTATCAAGACTTAGCCCTACAGGTGCGGATTATTCGTGACTTTGTTGGCGCCGAACTTGACCATATTCAAGTGGATTCTCGACGCACTTTTGCAGAACTGCAGGGTTTTGCGCAAGAGTTTATGCCTGAAATTGCCGAAAAACTTGAGCATTACTCAGGGCCAGCACCTATTTTTGAACTCTATGACGTTGAAAATGAAATTCAGCGCGCATTGGGGCGTAAAGTCGAATTAAAGTCAGGCGGCTATTTAATTATTGATCAAACTGAAGCTATGACCACAGTCGATATTAATACCGGCGCTTTTGTGGGGCATCGTAACTTAGCCGAGACCATTTTTAATACTAACCTTGAAGCCACTCAAGCGATTGCTAGGCAGCTGCGGTTACGTAATTTAGGTGGCATTATCATTATCGACTTTATTGATATGCTAAATGATGAACATAAAAAGCGGGTGCTAGACAGCTTAAATAGCGCTTTAGCGAACGACAGAGTTAAAACCAGTGTCAGCGGTTTTTCGGGTTTAGGTTTAGTGGAAATGACCCGTAAGCGCACCCGTGAAAGTTTAGAGCACGTCGTCTGCGGCGAGTGCCCAGCTTGCCAAGGTACTGGCTCAATGAAAACCGTTGAAACTGTTTCTTATGAAGTGTTTAGAGAAATCATTCGCTTGAATCGTGCTTACCAAGCAGATGAGTTTTTATTGTATTGCTCGCCTGCGGTTTATAAGAGCTTAAGCAATGAAGAAGGGCATTTATTAGCCGAGCTTGAAGTGTATATCGGTAAACGTATTAGACTGCAAAATGAAACCTTATATACCCAAAATAAGTATGACGTGGTGATGGTGTAGTGCCCAAGAGTAAAACCTTAATTGCGTGCAGAATATGCTTTCAATCAGTAGCCGTAGTCTTGGTACTATTCGCGCTAGCGGTCAGTCTTATCCGCGGTTTACTGCCACATTTACCTGAAGTGCGTTCAGAAATTGTTGATTATTTATATCAGCAATATCAGCTTGAGGTTCAAGTGGGTGAGGTTTCTGCTGAATGGCAGGCCTATGGCCCCGCTTTAACCGTCAGTAATATCGTGATCCCGCCGCAGCAAGCTATACCAGTGACTGCAATTGCCAGCAAGGTACATCTAAAACTGGATTTTTGGCAAACGCTACTTAGCCTTAGCCCGCAAATCGAAACGGTCAAGTTTGATGGCATTCATGTGGCATTGAACATGGATGCGCTTGCAAGCTCTGAGGCCACCTCAGCTGCTGCCACAGATCTCGATTGGCTCTATGCGCTATTGTTAGAGCAACTAGAGACTTTTTCAATCAGTGATGGCACCTTACAATTACTCAGTAACAGCCATGATTATCGGCCGATATTTATTAGTAATTTAACTTGGCATAATATGGCGGGCATGCACAGAGCTAAAGGCTTTATACATCTTGATGAGCAAGCTTCAGAAAAAGAGCTACTGGCTTTAAGAGTTGATTTAAAAGGCAGTGGTTATCAACCCGATAATCTTAAGGGCCAAGTGTATATCTCGGCTGAGTCGTTGGACTTGGGGGAATGGGCATCAAGACAACATGAGAAAGAGTTAAAGCTTGATAGTATTGAATTTGAAGGCATTGTAAATTTAAAAGCTTGGCTCGGGTTTGAGCACCGCACCATTAATACTGGTTTATTAGTCTTTGAGCCAAGTTGGCTACAATGGCATGGGACTACTGAGTCGCAGAAATTTGAAATTGGTGGCGGCGCGTTAACTTGGCAGCCCAGTGATAACGGCTGGCAGATTAATAGCTATGACCTTGATTTTAAATCGAATGAGCAAGCTTGGCCTGAATTACAACTATCTTTAAAAACCAACTACCGTGACTTATCCGTTAGCGTTAATCAAATCGCCCCAGAAATGCTGACACCATTATTGCCGTTAATCCCGTCAATGGGCCTTAAAGGGGTTGAGCAATGGGGTAAATTGCAACCACAGGGCAGTATTGGGCCACTGCAATTACTCAAAGTTGCCGATAAACCGCTATTGTTTAAAACTGATATTAAACAACTGCAATGGCAAGCTGCGGGGAATATTCCCGGCAGTAAACCCATTGATGGCAGCCTTTCTTGGGCTAATAATCTATTAAGTGCCGAGTTTCCTGCGCAGCAATATCAGCTAGATTTTCAAGATGGTTTTGAAGCGCCGCTAACATTATCGGCTGATGCATTTAAAGCGCAGTATAGTTTAGCTAAATCACGGCTTACCTTACCCAAAGTCCATTTTTACAATGATGATATTGATCTCGCCGCATCAATGCAGCTGGATATGGCTGCGCAAGCGCACTTGGCGTTAAATGCTAATGTGGCTATCAGCAATGCTGCCAATGCAGGGCGTTATTTCCCTCTTAAAACCATGAGTGATGATTTAGTCAGTTATCTAAACCAGGCTATTCTCAAAGGTCATATTCCTGATGCGCAAGTTGTGTGGCATGGTGATCTAAGCGGTTTTCCTTATCAAG
This sequence comes from Shewanella sp. 6_MG-2023, assembly GCF_030547195.1. Lineage (NCBI taxonomy): Bacteria > Pseudomonadati > Pseudomonadota > Gammaproteobacteria > Alteromonadales > Shewanellaceae > Shewanella > Shewanella sp. 6_MG-2023. The sequence continues at coordinate 68,416 of NZ_JAUOQU010000008.1, forward strand.
ACAGTTCAGGTATTTTTCAAGCTGGGTTTAACCTTAATGACGGCGCATTTGAGTTTCAGCCTGATTGGCCCAAAGTTGATGATTTGAGCTTATATGCCTTATTTGAAAATGCCGCCATGGATATCATGATTAATAAGGGCAAATTATTAGACGTAAATGCTGCTGGCGCCCATGTTTATATTCCGTTTATGGGTAAAGATACCACCTTAAAAATTGAAGCTGAAATCGCGGCAACAGCAGCGGCTGCAAAAACGCTTATTGATAACTCGCCTTTGCAATCATCTGTGGGGACGACCTTGGATGTGGTACAAATTTCAGGGGATATTATCAGTGATTTAGATTTAACCATTCCGCTGTATGAGGGCGGTGTTGCTGACAATAAAGGCTTAATTCATTTTAACGATAACCAGGTGTTTATCGCCACACCAGGGCTTAACTTGGAAAAAGTAAATGGCACTGTGGCATTTATTAATGCTGAAGTTAACGGCAATCAAATCAACGCAGATTTATTTGAGCAGCCACTGACATTTGATTTTGGCACCAACAAAACCTCAGCTGATGATTTAGCCTTAAGCGTTGGTTTAAAAGGATTGTGGGATTTAGACAATCTACCTGATTATATTGATAACCCGTTATCTGACTATTATTCCGGTCAACTGGATTGGGATGGCGGGGTCACTATGATATTTGATCCCACAGGTTACAGCCTGCAAGTACAGCTTAACTCAGACTTAGTTGGCGCTGAATTATCCTTACCTGCGCCGTTTACAAAAGCAGCCGCTACGCCTACCCGATTAAGTGCAGAGCTTATTGGCGATAATAAACAGGCCTCATTGGGGCTTAAACTAGCGAAACAAGCTGAGTTTTGGGGCGGCTTCAATCAACAAAGTGGTGATAATTTAGCCCATTATGATCTGATCTTGGGGCGTCAGTTTAAGTTAGGCGACAAGCTTGCCAAAGACCAAGGTCATATCATTATTGATTTACCAGATGCGGTGCTGACTCAGTGGCTGCCGATCATCAGTCAATTTACCGATAAGGCAAGCTCAAGTATCGATCTTCCAGATACCACGGCTGCGGCACTGGTAAATACTGAAGAGGAAATGGCCAGTATTTTTGCCAATAAGCCTGCAGCTGAGTCAGCCGTGGTTGATACTGTGACAGCCCATGCAGCGGAAACCTCAGCGCCCACTGAAAACCAGCCTAGCACCACAGAAGCTACCCTAACGCGGCCAAAAGCTAGCTTCTTCCCGCCGCTAGCGTTAATTGATGCCAAGGTGGGTAAATTAGATATTTTAGCCCAAGACTTTAATCAACTGAGTTTTAGCGCCAAGCCGTTAGAGCATGTATGGCGTTTTGATGTTTTGTCACAAGAATTTGATGGGCGGATTGATTTTTATTCCAGTTGGCGTGAACAAGGCTTAAAAGTTGTTGCCAGTAAATTGCATTTAACGCCCAGGGTTAAACCTGCTGAAGAAGCGGAGTTCAGCCCAGATAATATGCTCGATAATTTACCGCCATTAGCTGTGGATGTGGATGATTTTGGCATCTACGATAGGCGTCTGGGCCATTTAGTGCTGCAGGGTATTCCTTATGAAGACGGTTATCGCTTTCAAACATTAACCCTCACCCGGCCCATTGTTAGCTTGCAAGCTACTGGCGATTGGACCTTTAAAGATGGCAAAAACCTGACTAAGTTTGATGTTAAATTGAAAGCCAGTAAATTTGATGCATTGTCAGAAGTCCTTGGGATTAACCCCGGCTTAAAAGACGCCCCCCTTGATTTAGTTGGTGAGTTTTCATGGCAGGGCCCGCCTTATGGTTTCTCATTAGACACCCTAAACGGTAAATTACGTTTTGATATGGGCAAAGGTTACTTATCTGAAATTAGTGATAAAGGTGCGCGGATATTCTCGCTATTTAGCCTAGATTCTATAGTGCGTAAGTTATCTTTAGATTTTTCTGATGTGTTTGGTAAAGGGTTACACTTTGACTCGTTCGGGGGCTCACTTAATATCGATAACGGTGTGGTTAAAACCACTGACACTGAAATGGATGCGATTGCCGGTAATATGAAAGTGCGTGGTTATACTGATTTAACCACCCAAAGTTTAAATTATGATATTCGCTTTATTCCGCAATTGGCATCAAGTGTGCCTACAGTGGTATTACTTAGTACCAGCGCATGGACTTTAGGCTTAGGTGCCTTTGCCTTGACCAAGGTATTAGAGCCTGTGATTGAGGTTATTTCTGAAATTCGTTTTCGCCTTGGTGGTACTATGACCGAGCCACAATTAGAAGAGCTTGAGCGAAAAAGTAAAGAAATCGAAATCCCAGAATCAATTTTGCCAAGAACGCCAGCAACACAAGTCAGCCCTGATAAGGTCGGGGCAGGTACGGTAAGCTCGGAAGCTATTAGCTCTAAAGCTGAGAGTGTAGAACTAAACCGCTCTGAAAATCAGCCGAATGCAACTGATGTTAATAAAGCTAATGTTAATGACGCTGGTGTTAATGACGCTGGTGTTAATGACGCTGGTGTTAATGAAGTAGATGCTACTGACATAAACCTAAAAGCAGATGAAGCAGCCACAGAGGCCGCAGCCAATATCGTGTCCTTTAGCCTGTATCATCGACAATGCCAAGGAGGCGCCAATGCAAGTCAGTTTATTGCAATGTCAAAGCAGCACAGATGTCAAAGCCAATCTGGCCTTTATCGACTCGCAGCTTAGTGTATTACCTCGAAAGGCTAATGAACCGCAACTGGTAGTACTGCCTGAGTGCAGTTTGCTATTTGGTGGTCACGAGCAGCAGCAATTAGCTGTTGCTGCTGTGGAAGAATCCAGCAAACTTAAACAGCAACTGGCCGCATTAGCTCAGCGTCATCATGTTTATATGGTGGCCGGAACTATCCCGATTTCTGCAGATGCAGCTAGGGTCTATAGTCGCAGTTACTTATTTGATGATGAAGGCAATACCTTAGGCAGCTATGATAAGTTACACTTATTTGATGTTGAGGTTGCCGATAAAACGCAATCCTATCGAGAAAGTGATACTTTTTGCCCAGGGGATCGTATCACTGTCATTGACACCCCATTTGGCAAGATAGGCTTAGCCATTTGCTACGATATACGTTTTGCTGACTTATTCAGGGCATTAAGGTTAGCGGGGGCAGAAATTATTGCCTTGCCATCTGCATTTACTAAGGTAACAGGCGCAGCCCATTGGCAAACCTTGATCCAAGCAAGGGCGATTGAAACCCAGTGTTATTTTCTGGCTGCCGATCAATGGGGTCAGCATAACCAAGGTAGCCGAGAAACCTGGGGCCAAAGTATGATAGTAGACCCTTGGGGCAAGATTATCGCTGAGAAAAAGACCGGTCTAGGTTGGGTGCAAGCCCAGCTTGATTTAGCCGCCTTAGCGACCATAAGACAACAAATTCCAGTGGCGGCGCACAATCGCTTTATTGCGCCCCAATTAAAATAAATACTGAATTAGCTAACATACCGAGCGATGAATTAAGTTCGGTGAGACAAGAATCCACATACAGGCCATGGGGCTTAAAGAGAGAATTAATGCCATTTTTAGCTCAAGTAGAACAAAGTTTATTACAAGGCGCACTCACCCTTGACGGGCTGCAAGATTATCTGAACATTATTCATCAGCATAATATTGATTTTTCAGATTTATATTTTCAAGGCAGCCGCCATGAAACCTGGGCGCTTGAAGATGGCATTATCAAAGAAGGTAGCTTTCATATTGAGCGCGGAGTCGGTGTTCGTGCCATTACTGGCGAGAAAACCGGTTTCGCTTATGCTGATGAAATTAATCCAGCAGCATTACGCGCAGCAGCAGAAGCGGCAAGAGGCATTGCCTTGGCGGGCCAAGAGCACAAAGTACATGCCTTTAAACGTCATGACACCCATAAGCTTTACAGTAGTGATGACCCCATAGCGGCCATGGAAGAAGCGCCAAAAATTAATTTGCTCAAGCAAACTGATGCCTATATTCGTAGCCTAGATAGCCGCATTATTCAAGTGGTAGTGAGCTTGTCTGGCGTACATGAAGAAATTTTAGTGGCTGCCAGTGATGGCACCTTAGCGGCGGATATTCGTCCGTTAGTGCGCTTTAATTGTAGTGTTATTTTAGAAGATAACGGTAAGCGTGAGCGCGGCAGTGCCGGTGGCGGCGGTCGTCATGATTACAGCGTATTTATGGCAACTGATGACGCCGGTTTACCTGTGTGTTTTGATTTTGCCCGTGAAGCGGTGCGTCAAGCCCAAGTGAATATCAATGCTATTGATGCCCCAGCAGGTGAAATGGCCGTAGTACTGGGTAACGGCTGGCCTGGCGTATTGCTGCATGAAGCAGTAGGTCACGGTTTAGAAGGTGACTTTAACCGTAAAGGCAGCAGTGCCTTTAGCGGTAAAGTCGGTCAGCAAGTGGCCTCAGAATTAGTTACCGTAGTGGATGATGGCACCATTGTTAATCGCCGTGGTTCATTAAGTATTGATGATGAAGGGGTGCCAACCCAAAAGACCACCTTAATCGAAAATGGTATTTTAAAGGGTTATATGCAAGATAAGCTTAATGCGCGTCTAATGGGCGAGCCGACAACCGGTAACGGCCGCCGTGAATCTTATGCGCACCTGCCAATGCCACGTATGACTAATACCTATATGGAAGCTGGCACTTCAACGCCTGAAGAAATGATCAAGTCAGTAGAGAAAGGCATTTATGCGCCTAATTTTGGTGGCGGCCAAGTGGATATTACCTCAGGCAAATTTGTGTTCTCAGCCTCAGAAGCCTACCTGATTGAAAATGGCGAAGTCACCCAAGCAATTAAAGGGGCTACGCTTATTGGCAACGGTCCAGAAGCCATGAGCCAAATATCTATGGTGGGTAATGATCTGGCCTTAGATCAAGGTGTCGGCGTGTGCGGTAAAGATGGTCAAAGTGTACCAGTTGGGGTGGGGCAACCTACCTTGAAGTTAGACAGTTTAACCGTTGGCGGCACTGCTTAACAATGAAACCAAGGTGCCTTAATAGCACCTTAGTTATTTAGGCCATTCTAATCGACATTGCTTTATATTTAGCTACACTTAACTAACTGTTGTTGATGTAAAAAGTAAAGTTAGTCACGACTTGCTAATAACATAGAGTAAAAAATCTAATCAGGGTGGTGTAATGGGCTATTTGGTCATTTGTAATCGTATTATGTGCAGTCGTTTTGCCGCATTTTTAGTTGTGGGGATCAGCGTTATTAGCGCAGCTCAGGCTGAGCCCTTGGCTTTTAATCAGGCTTGGCAACAACTGCTAACGGTCAGTGATAAGTTAAAGGCGCAATCTCAAGAAGTCAGCCGCGCTGAAGCGGAGCAAGATGCGGGCAAAGACTTAAGTTTGCCCTCGCTTGATCTATCAGGAAGTTATACCCGCTTAGAAAAACCCGTAGAACTTGATTTACGGGATCTTAATCCCATTGCATCATTAGATCCCGCCGCTCTGCCGCCAGCCCTTGGCAATATCATTGGTGCGATCCCCGGCTCACTGTTTGTGACCCCGTTTACCGAGCAAGACGTTTTTCGAGCCAGTTTAAAAGCCATGTGGCCAATTTATACTGGTGGACAAATTACTGCGGCTCAAGGTATTCAAGCCGCCCAAGTGGAAGAAAAAAAGCATCAGTACGCCTTAGTCAGCCGCGAGCTGTTTACCCAGCTTGTCGATCGCTACTTTGCAGTAGCAGTGACCAAAACCTTAGTGCAAACGAATCAACAGTTGGTTGATTCGTTAACCGAGCACGCGTCACACGCGCAGAAATTAGAGCGCGAAGGGCAGATTGCCAAAGTTGAGCGCTTAAATGCCCAAGTGGCGCTAGAAAATGCCAAAGTTAATTTAGGCAGCTCCCAACGCCAATATGAAATGTCGACCATTGCTTTATCGAGAATGTTGCAGCTGAGCAATGCTACTCCTACATCGGGGTTATTCTCACTGGCGCAGCCGCCATCATTGCCGCGCTTAAGCCAGTTAACCATCAGCCAGCACCCTGCGCTAAAACTGCTGGAGGCTAAAGAAACCCAAGCGAATGGGCTAATTAAACTCGAAAAGGGTAAGTATCATCCCACCGTATTTTTATACGGTAATTACACCCTTTACGAGGACGATAGTTTATTTTCGCAAATTGAACCCGACTGGATGGTTGGATTAGGCGTAAATGTGCCAATATTTAGCCGTGATGGCCGCAGCGGTAAAGTCAAAGCCGCCCAAAGCGCCTTGTTGCAAGCTAAGCATACTAAGGCGCAAACTCAGCAAGACTTAAGCCTGCTGGTGGATCAAAGCTATCGCCAACTCCAGCAAGCAGATGAAGAAGTTAACGCCCTTAATGCCTCTTTAGCTCTCGCTACCGAAAACCTGAGATTACGTGAACTTGCCTTTAATCAAGGTCTATCAACCTCAATCGATCGGGTGGATGCAGAGCTTAAACTCAGCGCTGTTAAAACCCAGCAACTGGGGGCGCAATATCGCTATGTACAAGCATATGCCAGATTAATGGCCATCAGCGGTCAAGTGGATGAATTTATCGGTCGAACCCAATTACAGGAGAGCCAGCATGCGGGCTAATAAGATTATTGCAGTTATCGCCATTATTTTTTTGGTGGGCATATTAGCTAACGGCTTGAGATTGGCATTTGAGCCTAAACCCAGTGTATTGCAGGGGCAAATAGAGGCCAGAGAATACAATATCTCCTCTAAAGTGCCCGGCCGCGTTGAGCAAGTCATGGTTAGGCGCGGCGACAAAGTGGCCATTGGCGACTTATTATTTGCCATTAATAGCCCGGAATTAGCCGCTAAATTAATGCAAGCGGAGGGCGGTCGTGACGCCGCCAATGCCATGCAACAAGAGGCGGATAACGGCGCAAGACAACAGCAAGTTACCGCAGCAAAGGAGCAATGGCTCAAAGCTAAGGCGGCGACAGAGTTAATGCAAACCACCTATCAGCGAGTTGAAAACTTGTTTAATGAAGGAGTGGTTGCCAGACAAAAGCGCGATGAAGCCTTTACCCAATGGCAAGCAGCTAAATACACTGAGCAAGCGGCGTTAGCTATGTATGAAATGGCCGATGAAGGCGCGCGAGTCGAGACTAAAGCTGCTGCGGCGGGTAATGCCCGTATGGCAGAAGGTGCAGTCAAAGAAGTGAATGCCATTTTAGCCGACAGCCAAATGCGCTCGCCTAAAGTGGCTGAGGTCAGTGACGTGTTATTACAAGCTGGCGAGTTAGCCCCAAGTGGTTTTCCTGTGGTCAGTTTAATTGATATGTCGGATGCCTGGGCCGTATTGCAACTACGTGAAGACCAATTGGCTGAGTTTAAAGTGGGCAATGTTGTGTCGCTAACCATTCCGGCATTAAAACTGACCACGGACTTTACAGTGGCGCACATCAGTGTGATGGGCAGTTTTGCGACTTGGCGCTCCACTGAAAGTGGTCACGACTTTGATATGCGTACTTTTCAAGTCGAGCTGCGCCCCAATGAAGCCATTGATGATCTTAGAGTGGGCATGTCAGTATTACTGACATTAGATTAATCTCAGCATTTACAAGCCAGTAGAGGCTAGAGGCGCTCATGGGAGCTTTATTACAGAAAGAACTCAAGACACTGTGGAACTCACCTTGGCAATTAGCTTTGGTGACTTACATTCCCATCATCAGCATGTTGTGTTTATGGTGGCTATTTAGTGCAGGTTTACCACGACAATTACCCGTAGCAGTGGTTGATTTAGATAACAGCCAGCTAACGCGAACATTGACTCGCAACCTCAGTGCTAACTCCGTTATCAGCCCTAAAACTTATCCTAATCTGGCACTGGCTCAAGAAGCTATGAGTACTGCAGAGGTCTATGCGCTGGTAGTGTACCCCCATCAGTTTAAGCATGGCTTATTAACAGGCGCTAGCCCGACCATAGATATTCGTTATAACAGCCAGTTCTTATTAGTCGGTAAGTTGTTATCCAGTCAATTACAATTAAGCCTTGGCTCAGGGTTAATGCAAGTGGCGGGGCTAAAACAACTTTTAGGCGGTGCCAATAAAGCATCTGTTGCAGTAAATTTATCCCCAGTGACCAGTCAAACCACGGCTTTATTTAATCGTAATAATAACTACGTCGGATTTTTAGTGCCGCCAGTATTAATTGCATTGCTGCAGTTATTATCAATGATGGTGTTCGTGAATAGCTTAAATGCTAGTTTGATCAAAGGTGAAGATAAATGCTTATTGCCTGATAATTTTTGGCAATTAGTGGCCACTAAAGTCATGCTCTACACGCCAATCATGTTGCTCCATGGCGGCTTTATTTTAGTTTGGTTATATGGCTATTTAGGCTTACCCATTGCTGGCAGCTTAGGCTTGTTAGTACTGACTCAGGCCATGATGCTAGGGGCCTTGTGGCTATTGGTCATATTAGTGGTGGTGGTTATGCGCGAGCCTGCTGGCAGTATCAGTATGGGCTCGGCGATGTTTGCGCCAGCATTTGCCTTTATGGGGATTACATTTCCAGTTAATGATATGCCGCAATTGGCGCAGTGGTGGCGATTGTTAATGCCTTCAAGTCATTATATGGACACCCATGTTATTGTGGTTAGCTATGGCGCCGAGGCTGGGCAGGTATTATTGCAATCTAGCTCCTTGTTATATTTTCTCGTGTTATTGCCTATTGCTTGGTTATTAGTAAAAATTATTCGTCAAAAACAAGCGCCGGTAAATAGTGCTGAGTCGTTAGCTGTTGTGAGCCAACAGCAGGAGGCACGATGAATAGGTTGCAACTTGTTATCGCTGATTTTAAAGCGCTGTTAAGTGATAAAGATATTGTACTGACGGTTTTTGGCGGCTTACTGTTTTACTCGGTGTTATACCCTCTGCCTTATTTACATCAAGTCCCTACCGAGCAAAAAATTGTCGTGGTAGATCATGATAACTCTTCATTGAGCAGACAGTTAGTGCGTCATGCCGATGCCAGCCCCAAAATCAAAATAGTCAGCCAAGTGGCCAGCATCAATGAGGCGCAGCAGTGGATTGCTAACGGCAATGCCTTTGGTTTATTGGTTATTCCAGAAGGCTTTAGGCGTAACCTACTGCTGGGTAAAGGGGCAACCTTAAGTTACGGTGGTGATGCCAGTTACTTCTTAATTTATTCTGCGGTAGCAGAAGGGTTAGTGGCAGCAGGCATGGATGCCAGTAAACAAGTGCAAATGATAGGCTTACTGGCGCGGGGCGAGAATCCGCAGCAAATTCAACAAGATCTTAATTCAGTCAATTTAAATAGTGTGCCGGCATTTAATCCAAGTTTAGGCTATACCCCTTATGTGGTGCCGGGATTATTTTTACTGATCTTGCATCAAACCCTCTTGATAGGTGCCAGTATTTTAGGCGCAGGCCAATGGCGTAAACAGGGCTATTGGCAGCAGGTATCGCCACTGGCGTTGATCACCGCACGAATAGCCGTTTTCAGTTTAATTTATAGCTTTTTTTCATGTTTTTATTTGGGCTATTGCTACTACTTTTACGGCGTTAGTGTGCAAGCGAGTTTAGGCCAAGTGTTGCTGTTTATGGTGCCATTTATATTATCGACTGCGGCGTGCGGGGTTGCATTAAGCTGTTTGTTTGTCAGGCGTGACTTACCCACTCAAGTATTATTATTGGTCTCAATGCCGATTTTATTTGTCTCAGGCTTTGTGTGGCCGCTGGCATTAATTCCTGAGCCGTTAGTGCAAGCTTCGCAAATTATCCCTGCTGTACCTGCCATTATGGGTATGTTGCAGTTAAATCAAATGGGCGCCTCATGGGATGCCATCATGCCAATGTGGCTGCAAATGTGGGGCTTATTTTTACTGTTTAGCTTGCTGGCTTATATTGGCGTAAGACGTCGATTATTTAGTAAGGAAGGGGCCAGTGTTTAGTTTTGAGTGGCGGCCTTTAGGGCTGTGAATTAGCTGGTTAATTATGGCGTATTGAGCTTAATTATCCAGTGATCGTGATATTGATATTTTTTTGATAAATAAAAATAGGTATATTCAGATGAAATATACCTATTTTGTTTTTCATGTCTTTGAGCTTAATCATTAAGCTTTGCTGTCGTTGTTGATCGTCTTCCAAATTATAACGTTCCTGTTTCAGAGCGACTTAATTCCGCTTCTAAGCGACTTAAGTTATGTTGGTAAATTGGCTCATGGTTGGCTTTTGCTGCTTTCTTAAAATCAGCCAGTGCGCCTAGATTATCATTAGCCATTAACTTCATAACACCACGGTTATTGTAGGCATAAGCTCGCATTTGCATTGAGGGTAACTTAGCAGCCTTATTGGCCATTTCTACCGCTTCAGTACAAGCTGTTTCAGCAATATCAAACTTTGAAAGCTTAGTGTAGCCAACACAAAGACTCAAACTGCGAGTGTATTTGTCAATGACAGTGGCGGTGGCAGCTTCTGTTAGGGCGATGCCTTCACTGATGTCACCAGATTGAATGGCATCAACTCCAGGTGTGTCTTCAATAAGTACCATTTTATATTTGCTCGTTTCGATGGCATTGGCCATCACAGCAGAGCTTGATAATAATAAACCAGCTGCGGTGATGATAGAGAGTGTTGATTTTTTCATGGTTATATTCCTTTATAGGTAGTAGCTAGTTGCTACAGGGCTAATTTAGGAAAAAAGTCTGAGGCTGACAAACGAGATAAATCAATTTGATAAGTGAGATTTATTCACTCATGAAGTGGTTAACCTATTAGTCAGCCCTGGTGAGGTGGTTTAAAAATGGAAGCGGGCGATAACCCAATCAATAAGTAACTGCACTTCAGGCTTGGTGACATTGTTATGGTTGATCAGATAGTAGCGGTCGTGACTGGTTAAAGATTGCTCAAATAATGAAATTAACTGATTGTTTTCAAACCATGATTTACTGATAGGCAGTGGGATTAATGCGATGCCTAAACCTTGCTCAGCAGCTCTTGCGACGCTAAACATACTATCTAATTGAATTATTTGTTTGGGTTTGAAATGATCAAGGCCAACACTTTCAGCCCATTGATGCCAGGCATAGGGTCTTGCCTGATGCATGATTAACGGGACTTCTAACAGGGCGCTAAAGCCTTTATGTTCAAGCCTGTTAAACAGTGCTGGGTTACAGGCTGGAACATAATTAAGCGGAAATAAATCATACGATTTATCAGGGTCTTGGCGACTACCAGATAACACGATCGACAGATCTGTATTGGCCGTTTGTTTGGCGCGGGTTTTAACGGTTTCGAGCTTTAAATTAATATTAGGGTATTCGTTTGACCAACCCACCAGTTGCGGTACAAACAGCTCACTGGCAAAAAATTCTGGCATTGAAATACTGACTTCATGCATGGTGTGGGCATTATTGAAGTTATTGACTGTTTCGGTCAGCTGCAGCATTAACGGGGTAATTTGTTGATAAAAGCGCATTCCTGTTTCTGTCAAAGTGATTGAGCGAGTTTGGCGAATAAATAATTGCTGTTGTAGGTTTTCTTCTAGCTGTTTAATTTGATGGCTCACCGCTGAAGGGGTGAGAAATAATTTTTGAGCAGTCTCTTTAAAACTGAGACATTCGGCTGCAACACAAAAACAACGCAAACCTCGTAATGAGGTATGTAAAGGTAGCATTTAAAATCCTTTTTACTAAAGTCGATGCAGGCTAAGCAAAGACTAGACCAACTAAATATTGTAGATAAAACAGATATTTAAAAGTTTAATTATTAGTCACAGTTACCAATAGTGCTTCTTTAAGCACTTATTTGGTGCATTAGCTTGATGTGGTGACTTTTCCTGAATAAGGTAAGGCCACATAAAATTAAGGCCTGCATTAGCAGGCCTTAATAGTTTCAGATCGTAATGGGGTTTTAGCAGTGCTATTGCACCGTAACCTTGACCGATTCTTCTGTCTTAATGCCACGCGGAGTGGTAACGGTTAAAGTAATGATGTCTTCACCAGTTTCATCAGCTGCGGTATAGCTAAACTGAGTCGCTACTTGATTACAAGAGTGTGTAGCATCCGATTTTTTAAAGCTAAAACAGGTAGCATTTGGAACTGTGTAGCCACTAAAGGTGATAGATCCATTGACTGCTGCAACCGTTAAAGTTGAACCTGCTGGCATCATTTGATTGGCACTGTCATACAGTTCAACTTCCACCGTTGTCATGCTTTCAGGTGAGACGGGTGAATCACCAAATGCACCATTATCATCAGAAGTAATAATAGTTGCAGTTGAGCCTGACATGGTTAATATCGTCGCTGCGCGAATGTAAGTTTTGTTCGCTTGGCCTTCACCGCACAAGCTACCTTCACATTGAGGGCCGTTGAATTTTCCGTCAGGACCAGAATAGCTGCTTTTACCTAATGCGCTGAAAAATGGTTTACCGGAAACATAAACACCAGTTTCATCATCATCTCTAAAAGCATCACCTAAATCGCTATAGCCACTCTGATGATAAGTTTCGATGTCCATACCATTGCCAGTACAAGCTACAAGCGTTACACCATCGGTATCTAAACATGCATTAATAATTGCACCGTCATCAGTTGGCTCAAAGTTTGACTCAGGATTTTTGTAAGCATCGGCATCATCAAAGATATTATTACCATTGGTATCAAAGAAGGTCTCATGACCTAAAGCATAAGCCAATACAGTGACGCGATGATCCGTTGGGCGTGGATCAGTTGAGGTCCAAACCACTGAACAGCTGCCATTGACAGTTAAACAAGATGGCTGAATTTGGCCACCTTCTGCGGTAAAGTTAATGGTGGTGTCATCGGGCGCTGGATTGCCAAAGCTATCAGAGGCGTAAGCGGTCATGGTGACTTCAACACCGTTAACATCAGCAGCTTCTGGGTTGAACAAAGAAGGAGAAATGTTAAAGCCCAGTTGTTGCGGCAGGCCTGTGTTAACGGTTAACTGCTCTGATTGAGTGGTAATGATGATGCCCGAATCTTTATCTTCTGCAGATGCTGACACTCTTACTGGGGTTGGCACAGTGCCAGACTGAACCGTAACGCTAACTAATCCGTTGGCATTACTAATAGCCTCATCACCATTGGCAAACTTTAAGCCGCCGATAACGGTGTCTAAACCAAAGGTCACCTTTTGCTGCGCTGCAGGTTGACCATTGGCGCTACTGATTAAGAAAGTCACTAATGAGCTTTCAGTAGAACCTGTACCGCCAGCGCCTTTAATGCGAATTTGGTTTGGCTCTGCAGAGATAAAGCTCAAGCTACCTAAAGTTTGGCGCTCTAAAGAGAAATCGAAGTTGGCGTTGTAGGTGTCATTACCAATAACGGCTGCAGCGATAATTCGTTGGCTGCGAATACTGTTGCCACTGCAACTGCTATCTTGAAAGGTTGAGTTGGCTCTGCCTGAGGATGTCGTAACCGGGGTATCAAGACTCGCATCGCCATTGGCGACACAATCAGAACTAAACGATACGCTTACGGGGGTCTGTAATGGCTCGAATGTACCGTCAGCCGCTTCAATAATCACATCAGCATAAACGCCAAAACTTGCCCCTGCACCGATGGTGTAGGTTAGAGGATCTGCGTCGGGGTCATCAGCGATTAAGGTTGAACCTAGCTTATCTTCGATGAATGTCTCATCGTCAACAAAATAACCAAACTTAATCGTGCCTTCAGGAATCACTTCATCGCCACTTAGCACTTCATAGGCACTGCTGCCTGAAATCGTGGTGCCATCAAAGTCAGTGCTGGCAATTAAGCTATAAGCGCCAAGTTCACTGCTGTTTGGGGTGTAGCTAACAGTAGCAATACCATCAGTAGAGGTTAAGGCGGTATTTGGCGATAAACTGGCGCTGCCAGCCTGGAAGCTCACTAATTGATCCGCTATTGGTTGATTGCTGCCATCTAAAACTGCTGCCGTAAGCAATACGGCTTGATCAATCTTAAAACGGGTTACCGTTTGCCCTGCCTGAGTAATACTGGCATTGATTGTGATGGTTTCAGGTGTTGGCGTGGTGGTTGAATTAATAAATTCAAAATTACGCGAGGCAGAAACACTGTCATCAGTTTCGGATTCAGTATCTGTAGGGGTATGAGACACCACTAAGGTACCTGCGCCGACAGTATTATCTGTGGTGCTGATGAATACGCTGGCGATACCACTGCTGTTTGTTAGTGTGCTATCAACGCTGGCTTGACCAAAATTTGGGGCAAAGCTGACAATGGCGCCACTGACATTACTATTGGATTGCTTTAACTGGGCTACTGCGCAAAAGCGCTCAGTGACATCAAAGCGTAATTCATCTGTGGTTTCAGCGCATTGACCATTAACAACGCTTTGGTAGCTTAGGCTAATGCTGTAACTGCCTTCGCCTCCACTGCCAGTATCGTTATCATCAGAAGGCCCATTACAAGCGGTCATTAAAAATAGTGAAGCAATAGAAAAAGGCAGTGCACGTATTATTGTATTTAGTGGCATCAGCAACATCCTTGTAAGTGGTGTTTATTCGGTTATTCCAGCACGTAAATATTTAAACAACTCGATAAATGATTTTGACTCAGGGCCTTTAGCGAGTTCTTTATTGGTTTGTCTGATTAATTGACGTAACTTTTGACGCTCAAAACTTGGGTATTCAGCCAGTAAAGCTTCAACTTCTTCGTTTGGATTTTCCAATAAGCGCGCACGCAATTTCTCAATTTTATGAACCTGTGCAGATTCATTATTGTTTTTATTCAATACATTATCGATTGATTTAATGATTGGCTCATGATCATAGCCACGCATTAGTTTGCCAATGTATTGTAAATGACGACGATAGGCTTCTGTTTTTTGCTTAATATTTTTGGCTTTTAATACTGCATCGTATAAAAACTCTTCTAGCTCGACTTTATCAAGCTGCGTTTTACTTAATGCAATTAAGCGCATGCCAAGCTCTTGAGCTTCTTCGCTTTCTTTTTTAAATTCTGTTCTGCTGACGTATTCATCGTCATTGTCGTATGGCTGTTTAAAGTGATCTGAATCGCCGACAATTTTCATAGTAATAAACCTCTCATAAATATCGGCGAATAATAGCACTTTCAGGGTGGTGTAGGCCACTGTATAACGGGTTTTCAAGCTTAAGCCGATGAATATTTTTTAAATATGTTAAGGCTGGTCAATCTTTGATGCTTACCATCGTCTTCAGCTTGCCAAAAGAGCAAGCCTGTAGAGACCGATTTATCAACCAGCTTCATAGAATCAATCTGCGAGAATTCAATATGATACTCACTGATTAACTTAAGGTTAGTTTATTTAGCGCCATTGTGGTGGGTAAATCCTTGTTTTGATGGTTATCAATACAGTTTTGAATTTGATATGCTAAGCCTAACAATGGAAACTAAAGAGTAAATTTGTGTCTACCAATAATATTGATACTGAATTAACGGCGTTACAAGATGCCGTTGCTGTCGCATTAGAGCATGCAAAAAAGTTAGGCACGAGTGCGGCTGAAGTTGCCATTAGCAAACAACAAGGTTTGTCGGTTTCAACCCGTGAAAAAGAAGTTGAAACCGTTGAATTTAATAAAGATGGTGCTTTAGGTATTACGGTTTATCGTGATGGTTGTAAGGGCAGCTCTTCAACTTCTGACCTTAGTCCTGAAGCCATTGCCGTTGCCGTTAAAGCCGCTGATGATATTGCCCGTTATACCTCATCAGACCCTTTTAGTGGCCTTGCTGATAAAGCGTTAATGGCGCAAACCATCCGCGATTTAGATTTATACCATCCTCAAGATATTACTCCTGATGAACTAGCTCAATTAGCCATTCGCGCCGAAGAAGCCAGTTTGTCAGTAGACAGTCGGGTGCAGCATTCTGATGGCGCGACCGCTAATGCTCATACTGCAGCCAAGGTCTATGGCAATAGTCACGGATTTTTAAAAGGCTATTGCAGCTCACGCTATAGCTTAAGTTGTGTGGTGATCGGTGAAGAAGACGATGGCAACATGCAGCGTGACTATGATTACACCATTGCACGTAAATATAATGAGTTAATGACGCCTGAGTCAGTGGGGATTTTAGCCGCTAACAAAACGGCTAGTCGTCTCAATGCCCGTAAAATTCCCACGGCTAAACTGCCTGTACTATTTTCGCCTGAAATCGCCACTGGTTTAATGGGGCATTTGATCGGTGCGATAAGTGGTAGCAGTCTGTACCGTAAATCGAGTTTTTTACAAGATTCGATTAATACGCAGCTGTTTCCTGAATGGTTTAACATCGAGGAAAACCCACATCTTATTGGCGCTTTAGCCAGTGCAAATTATGATAGTGAAGGTGTGGCTACCCAGCAGCGTAATATTATCGATGCTGGCCATTTATCCACTTACCTGCTAACCAGTTATTCAGCGCGCAAGTTAGATTTAGTCAATACAGGTCATGCTGGTGGCATTTATAACTGGACCTTAAGTCATAGCGGCCAAACCTTTGATGAATTAGTAAAAGCCATGGGCACAGGTCTTATCGTCACAGAAGTGATGGGCCAAGGTGTCAATATGGTCACAGGCGATTACTCTCGCGGCGCTGCTGGATTTTATGTTGAGAACGGTGAAATTCAGTTCCCAGTAGAAGAAATCACCATTGCAGGCAATTTAAGAGACATGTTCATGGGCATTCAAGGTGTGGCTAAGGATAGAGACTTACGTTCATCTATTCGCACTGGCGGTATCTTACTGAGTGAAATGAAAATAGCCGGTAGCTAAGCGCTGCACTGCAGTAATAAGTTTACTGTCTTAACCTTTAAAACACCGACTTGTCGGTGTTTTTTTGTTTTTGTCAGAGTAATGGAACCCTCTAATTTACATAGTCTTTATGAGCTTTACACTTCTTGACAATCGATTACGCTCAAGCTTAGTCCTATCCATTAATATGTAGTTAAATCGTTAATGGAGTTGTTATGTTTGATAAAAAAATGTGTGGATTAATGATGTTGGGACTGAGCTCCTTAACTCTGATGGGCTGTGATTCTTCTGATAGTGATGATAACAGTGAAACTGATAGTGCTTATATCCAGTTTTATAATGCGTCGGCTAACAGCACAGCCACATCATTGGTGATGGACGAGTATGAATACACTTCGGTGGCGTTTAGCGACAGTATGCCCCGCTATAGTTACGCTACTGGTAGTGTCACCATGGAGATCTATGGTTCAGATGAAAATGGTGATTCAAGCAGTATTTATTCTGAGGACATGGATCTAGATAAAGAAGAGAATCATTTATTTGTCCTTTATGGTGATTATCACTCGCCGGAGCTACTCAAGGTTATTTATGACCGCGCGGATATGGATGACCTCAATAGCGATGAAGATAATGAATACAGTAAAATGCAGGTGCTGGTTGCCAATGTTACTGCAGAGGAAATGGCATTTGATGCTTACATTTCCCTCGACACTGACTCATACGCCGATGCCACTATGATTGGTAGTGTCGATTACCGTGGGGTCACCTCAGAATTGATGCTCGACACTGATGACTATATTGTTTATCTCACCGACAAGGGTACAGATAATGTGGTCTACACCACAAGCAGTATGAGCTTAACCACAGAAACTGTTTATAAATTTATGATTAGAAACAGTTTTGGTTCAGGTGATTTAAAAGTGGTGATCGACAGTGTCGATTCAACCACAACGCCAACGTCTTACACTAACATCGATGCTACTGCAGATTTTCGGGTCTTTAACGGGCTAGAGCAACGTAGTTTAGATGTCGATGTGATCAGTAAAGCTGAGTCGCATTACTTACTTGATATCGCTCCTTTTACTGTAAGCGATTACCAACAAACCGGTTTTAATGATTATGGCGTCAGTGTCACAGATTCAGCCACTGCAGAAATACTGTTAGACAATGTACTAGTGACCTTTAATCAAGATGATGTCCGTACCTTATTGCTATACCAAGATGACACAATTAAAGGCATGGTCATTGAACATGATTTGCGCCCAAGAGCCTTTGAAAACAACGTTGATATCGTGAATTTATCGCAGGATTATGATGATTTAAGCGTGTATTTTGTTCGCAGCTCGGAGACGATTGAGTCGGCAGAATATAGCATCACGGATTTGGATTTTACCGATCAAGATAGCTTAGTATTACTCCATGATAATTATGAAGTTAATGTGGTTTATGAGTCAGATAACGGTACTAAAACCTTATTATATCAATCTGATTTTATTAGCTTTGACGGTGAAAGTAATTACAGCTTTGTATTAATGCCAGATAGCAGCAGCTCTTTTGGGTATAACTTGGTACAGCTTTAGTTATTGAGAGTCATAAAAACAGTAAATCAATCAAAATGCCGATAAATATTATCGGCATTTTTTTAAATTTGAGTCTCGCTGCGAGCTTTAACAGCAATTAATTATGTCATTCAGGTTGCCGTTAACGCCATATTAAACAATCGCTTAAAGGCATTTTCAAAAGCAGTTTGTACATCCTCAACACCCTGTGGCGGTAGTTGATTGATCATGTGTGCATAAGACACCGCTTGATGGGCATAGCAAACGACTTCAGCGATATTCCATGCGTCATGTAATTGCTCTATTGAGAGTAAATGGCGCCATTGTGATAAGTACTGATGAACTACAGCCTGTTGTTCATTAGTGGTTTTCATTCGATATAAGTAAGTGCCATCAATAAATGGGTGACTAATGCAGCCATCACTCCAGTCAAAGAAAATATGCCGACCGTTTACCTTAGCGATGTTCTCAATGTGTAAATCACTATGCACTAGCGTATTGGGTAAATTGAATTGCGCCAAGGCTGTAATTGAGTGTTGAAGTGAGATTAATATCGCCTGATATTGTTGATGGGTAAGCGCCATCGACGTTGGCAGCCTTGTTAAAATACTGTCATCATCAAATATGCTTTTGAGTTGTAGCGGTAAGTTGTGTATATCGCGAGTTAAACAACCTGATTGAGCTATTGCGTCAATATGATCAGCACTGTGTATTTGCATTTGTGCAAACGAAGCAAAAGCCTCAGCCCATGCGGTGAGCTGCACAGTATCTTCATAGGCTACGCCAAAATCCTCTGTCAGCATCCATTGCTTTGCTTCATCAATCGCTATCACTTTGGCCGACTGTTGCGGAAATAATTGACCCAGCTTTTGACAAAGTTTCGCTTCATTTGAAAATAATGGTAAATAAGCCGTCGCTTTAAAATACACATCACCTTGAGTGGTTGCTTGCTGTAAAACCTGCCCTAGAGACCAGCACTTTATTTCTACAAGGTCACCTATTGGCTCAATATTATGAGCTGCCAATACAGATGTTACCCAAAGGTTTGCTGCTTTAGGCCAACTTGAAGCTTGCCATGTTTGCAAGGGGAGTTGATGAGGTGTTTGTTGATTCTGTTGCAGACGCTTTTGCGCTATGGGGGAAGTCATTATTTGGATTCTATTGTTGTTATTGTTGCTTTTAGCATAGCCTTACCGATATCTAAAATGTGAATATACGTTTGCTTACGATTAATGTTAACGATTAAGTAATTGATAAGTATGAGTACTTTAAGGGTTTTCTTTATCGCTCCACACACTGGTATTGCACTTTTAATCATATGGACATTAAATATATTTACATAAATGTATCATTGAATCTTTAATTGCCACAAGCAACTATCAATCGACAATATCAATAATAAGAGAGAAGGTATGAAAACACAGATGATTACAGCCATCATAGCAAGTTTATTGTTATGTTCTGTATCTACAATGACGCTTGCTGAAGAGCAAGTGACACCTAAAAAGCAGGATTATAGTCGTCACATTCCTGTCGACAGTAGTGTTGTCACCAGCCATAAAACCAAAGTTAACGGTAATAGCTTCTCCTATACTGCAACGGTTGGAACACAGCCAGTATGGAATAAAAAAGGCGAGGCGGTTGCGACATTAAGTTATACCTATTATCAAAGAGATAATGTAAAAAATACTGCCAAAAGACCACTACTGATTTCATTTAACGGTGGCCCTGGTTCTGCTTCTGTGTGGATGGATATTGGCTATACCGGCCCGCGTGCTATTAATGTCGATGATGAGGGTTATCCATTACAACCTTATGGGGTGAAAACTAATCCATACTCGATTTTAGATATTGCAGACATTGTTTATGTAAACCCGGTTAATACTGGTTATTCAAGAGTGCTAGCTAATAAAGACGGTGAAATGCCAAGCAAAGATGAGCAGCAAGAGATGTTCTTTGGGGTTAACGCTGACATCAAATATTTAGCTGAATGGGTCAATACCTTTGTCAGTCGTACTGAACGCTGGCGCTCACCTAAATATCTGATTGGTGAAAGCTATGGCACCACCCGAGTTGCTGGGTTGGCACTTGAGTTACAAAATCGCCAATGGATGTATGTGAATGGGGTTATTTTAGTCTCGCCGACTGACATGGGTATTGAGCGCAAAGGCCCGGTTAAATCAGCTAACCGCTTACCGTATTTCGCAGCAGCGGCTTGGTATCACAAAGCCTTAACTGCTGAACTTCAACAAGCCGACCTTGCTGATTTTTTGCCTGAAGTTGAAGCCTTTACCATTAATGAATATATCCCTGCACTAGCTATGGGCGGCTTTATCGCTCCAGATCATAAACAAAAAATTGCAGAGAAAGTGGCGCTGTATTCAGGCCTCAGTGTTGATGTTATTTTGAAATCAAACCTTGATGTGTCAACTCGATACTTTTGGAAAGAGTTACTGCGTGAGCGTGGGCAAACCATTGGCCGTTTAGACTCACGTTATATTGGCATAGATAAACAAGATGTCGGTGATAGCCCAGACTTTAACGCTGAACTTATGTCTTGGTTACACTCCTTTACCCCTGCAATTAATGCTTACATGCGTGAAGAGCTAAATTACAAAACCGATGTAAAATATTACATGCTGGGTGATGTACACCCGTGGGATCGCACCGAAAATAAAACCGGTGAAAACCTACGTCAGGCGATGGCGCAAAACCCATATTTAAATGTGTTATTTCAAGCGGGTTACTATGACGGCGCGACGAACTACTTCGATGCCAAATATAGCATGTGGCAATTAGATCCGAGCAGCAAAATGAAACAACGCCTTAGCTTTAAAGGCTACCGCAGCGGTCATATGATGTATTTACGTGCCGAAGATTTAAAGCAATCAAATCAAGACTTACGTGAGTTTATTGAGAACAGTTTGCCAAAAGAAGATGCGGCAGCAAAATATTAACTGCTAATGTTTAAAAATAGCAAAGTCGCACTCATTTTAGGTGGCTGAGCTATTGATTAAAGAGGAGCTTCGGCTCCTTTTTCGATATTAAACTCAGCGAAATGAATGCGAATAAATAGCTGTGTGCACAATGCCATTTTAAGATTGTAATTTAACCAATTAGCGATTAAATAGTCCGTTGTAATATGGCTTCAATAAGCATAAGAATAATAAGTTGGAGTGTTAAATGAGAGTAAGCAAGTTATCTGCAATATCGTTAGCCATCACATTGGTTATGAGTATGCAGGCACAGGCCAAAGCCGTAACGACACAAGACGTGACAGCGAATGAGTTTTCATGTGAAGGCAAAACCACTGTTCCTATCTATGAGATCCAAGGCGCTGGTGAGATGAGTCCATTTATCGCTGCAGGCGCGGATGAATCCATTCATGAAGTGACCACTAAAGGTGTGGTTACTGCGCGGGCAGAAAGATTATATAAAGGTTTTTTTATTCAAGATCCCCAAGGTGACGGCTCGCCTTTGACATCTGATGGTATTTTTGTCCATTGGGGAGACACTGCGCCAGCAGAAATTGTCCCGGGGATGCAGATTTGCGTCACTGGTAAAGTACAAGAATATGCAGGCTTTACCCAAATCAATATTGCACAGCACCAACAATTTCACTTAGGTAACTATGTTGGTGAGTTGCCCGCGACCCCGTTACATATTGCTGATGGTCAATCACTTGCCGAAGCGCTGGAGCGTGTTGAAGGCATGAAAGTGCTATTAGACACTGCAAGTGACATGAAAGTTACCCGTTCATTTAGCCTAGATTATGACTCATATCGCAACAACATGGTGTTATCACATAAAGCGCCACTGATGAAAGCCACGCAGGTTTATGCACCATTATCAGCAGAGGCGATAGCATTGAATCGCGCCAATATCGCCAACCAGCTGGTGGTTGAGTCAGACTATAAAGCTGAACATGGCGAGGTGCCGTATTTCCCAAGCTTTAATGCCGATAACGGCTATATTCGGGTTGGCGATCAGTTGACCAATATTGAAGGTGTGATTGGCTATAGTTATGAGCAATATCGCTTTATGCCAACCAATGACATTAGTGCCAGTGATTTTATTCGCCATCATGATCGCACCGTAGCGCCAGCCATTGCGGCCCAAGGTGACTTACGGGTAGCAAGTTTTAATGTACTGAACTTCTTTAATAGTGAGTTTGGCGGTGATAAAAACCCATTAGGCCACAATCGCGGGGCAAAGCTTGAGTCTGAAATGCTGCTGCAGCGCACAAAAATCGTGAATGCGATGGCGGCGATGAATGCCGATATTATTGGCTTAATGGAAGTTGAAAATAATGGCTTTGGTAAGTTAAGTGCCATTCAAAATCTAGTTGATGCCCTTAATGCCAAGCTGGCACCTGAGCAGGCTTATCAATTTGTTAAAGTCACTGACAATGACGGTTTCATCGGCACTGATGCTATCGCAGTTGGCATATTATATCGACCCGCCGTTGTTGCTTTAGCTGACGCAGCTCAAATAATCGCGACCCCTGAGCAACACGTGGCAGAAGGAGCGCTAACCCGTATCAATGAGGGCGTAACAGAAACAAATCCCGCCTACCATAAATATCAGCGCCACAGCCTAATGCAAAGCTTTAGCATTAATGGTAACAAGCTGACGATTGTGGTTAATCATTTTAAATCTAAAGGCTCAGGCTGTTTAGAAGATTGGTTAAGCTTTAATGAAGATTCAGAGCCTGTAGATTTACAGGGCAAGTGTAATGCCTTTCGCGTTTCTGCTGCTAAAGTGATCGGTGAGTCGGTAACCGGCTTAAACGGTGATGTGCTGGTGATTGGCGATTTAAATGCCTATGGCAAAGAAGATCCGTTAGCAGTACTCACTGACTATGATGCCAGCCTAACTGAACATGTGATAAAAACCGCCTCACACACCAGCTTAAATGGCGCAGAGCATGATGCACAAGGACGTGTGATTGAGAAGGGCTATGGGCTAATCAACTTAAACACCCAAGCACATGGGCCTGCTACATACTCGTACAGTTATGGTGGTGAGTTAGGTAATTTAGACCATGCTTTAGGTAATACAAGCTTAGCGGCTCGGGTAGTGGCGATTGAAGACTGGCATATCAATGCGGTTGAATCGAGCTTGTTTGAATACAGTAGCAAATACACCGGCGATTTAGTTAAGTCTGACAATGGCTATTCATCATCAGATCACGATCCGGTGATCATCGCCCTGGCATATCCCGAAGTACAGGATACTAAAGATGCAGATGCTATAATGACAGCCAAAGATGATGGCGGTAGCTTAGGTTACTTAGGCTTATTGCTCTTGTCTGCTTTAGGTTTTCGCCCTAAAGCCTAATCGATGTATTATTTAATAGAAATTATTATCATTTAAAATCGGTGGTGGTTTGTAAATTTTTTGAGCGTATTTTATTGCGCTTTGTGCTTGCTTTACAGGCAATTTACTTTAAATCACCGTGATAAAAAAAACGCCTGTTATAGTGTTGTGCTAGTAATTGCACCATTTAATGGCTGTGTTTTTTGAGTGTTAAAGAGAGTCGAAAAGTTGAATACCGTAACCGCTCCAATGTTAAAAAAGCGAATTGATAGTATCGATATTATGCGCGGCATTGTAATGCTTATCATGCTGCTGGATCATGTTAGAGAGCGTTTTTTCTTTCATGAGCAAGTCACCGATCCGATGACACTGGATAGCACCAGTACGGGATTATTTATAAGCCGATTTGCTGCGCATTTTTGTGCGCCTACTTTTGTGTTTTTAACCGGAGTATCAGCGTGGTTATATAGCCATCCGCAATTTGGCCCACAGCGCTCCGCAAGGTCATTTTTAATCAAGCGTGGCCTGTTTATTATCGCATTAGAGTGCACAGTGATTACGTTTCAGTGGATGGGCAATTACGAGATGATTTGGCTGCAAGTCATGTGGGCAATTGGCATCAGTATGTTGGCGCTAGCGTTATTAATCGGCTTGCCAAGATTTTGGCTTGGGCTTATTGGCTTAGTGATCGTATTTGGTCATAACATGCTTACGCCCATTAGCTTCTCGCCAGGGGAGTGGGGTTATACGTTATGGGCCATATTGCATGACCGCGGCAATATCTTAACCAATGACTTTATCGGCATTAGAGCCAGTTATCCGGTACTACCTTGGATTGGGGTGATTTTGTTAGGCTATGTGATAGCACCGATTTACAGTGCAAGCTTTGATGATAACAAACGTCATAACCTGCTCATTGGGCTTGGCTTAAGCTGCTTTGCGATTTTTGCAGTCTTACGCGGTTTTAATATTTACGGCGAAACACTTGATTGGCAGCAAGGTGAAACCCTAGTAATGACATTAAAGTCGGTATTTAACTTAACCAAATATCCACCTTCATTGGACTTTTTACTGGTGACTCTTGGCGGCACATTATTGTGTTTACGGACGCTTGAAAAGCTGAACCCGCGCTATGGTAAAGTGTTATCAACCTTTGGATCAGCGCCAATGTTTTTCTATATTGTGCACTTATATTTATTACTGTTTATGTACCGCTTTGCCGTTAATGTCATTGGGCCTAACTATGGCGATTTATATGGCTTTACCGATATAAGCTGGGTGTGGGCGGTGACGGTGATATTGGCGCTGCTGTTGTACTTTCCAACTAAGTGGTTTAGTCAGTACAAGCATCAAAGTAAACAGGGCTGGATTAAGTATTTCTAGACAATGGCGTTAACCAAAATGTTGTGGTTAATCAGTAGATAGTAAAAAGGCGCATTAAGCGCCTTTTTCGTTTTATGTGTGGATTTAGGATTAGTCGATTAAGTCATATTGCTCGGCTAAAACGTTAATAATATCCGCTTTTGGGTTGTCAGGTAGCGAGATGCTAGTGCCGGTTACCTTTTCTGCCACGCCAGTGTATGTGCGAGAGACATTCATCATCGCATCTAATGGTAAGTCGTTATCACGGGCGAGGGCTTCACGCTCAGGCATTCTATCTTTGTTAAGCAGAATATCGGCATCGTCAAAATGATTGAGCAGAAATTGACGAAAGCCTTCTTTGGAGTTTTCAACAATCTTGCTATCACGATACGCTGCGCCATCCCAAATACGTGACGAGTCTGGTGTGCCCACTTCATCCATGTAAATCAGTTTGGAGTTACCGTCTTTGTCATTGACGTAGCCAAATTCAAATTTAGTATCGACAAACATTTGGTCGTGGGTGGCTAGCGCATCTGAGATGACCTTAAAGCCTTGCTTTAATAATACTTCATATAAGTCGATATCGGCTGGTTTTTCAAAGCCAAAGGCTTGGTAGTTGGCTTCAATATCGGCGCGGCTAATGTTGACATCATCTTGCTCAGGCACACCTGGAATACCGGTTAAAATGCCTTTGGTTGAAGGGGTTATCAATAACTCTGGTAGTTTTTGATCTTTGGTTAACCCTTCAGGCAGTGTGATACCGCAAAATTCGCGTTCGCCTTTGGCATAAGCGCGCCACATTGAACCGGTAATGTATTGACGACAAATCGCTTCAACTTTAATTGGACGCGCTTTTTGCACAATCCATACAAATGGGTGTGGGATATCAAGAATATGGCTATCGGCTAAACCATTTTCAGCAAACAACTTAAACCAATGATTAGAGATAGCGTTAAGTGCCGCCCCTTTACCTGGAATGCCCTGTAAATTACCTTCACCATGAAAAATACAATCAAATGCTGAAATGCGATCGCTGATCACCATTATCGCTAATGGGGTATCAGCTGGCACGTTATAGCCTTTATCGGCAATTAAGCGGCGGCTATCAGCCTCAGTTAACCAATATACACTGCGAACTTTACCGCTGTGTACTGGCTTATCGGTTCGGATCGGCAAATCGTTATTGATAGCGAGAACTGAATCAGCAAGACTCATGGCCAGTATTCCTTAAGAAATTGAGTGTAGGGAGATATCCTTTATTGATAAGGATAGTTAGGTATTTTTATGGCGGCTATTTTACCTGTATTAAGGCAGATTTCCATGCTTATCAGGCGGCTAAACTCTTAATCCTGTATAGCGAATACTGAGGCAAATTAAACTCGCTATTCGCCATTGGCTTTATTGGCATAGCTCTTTAGAATGAATTTTTTGCAGCTTTACCATTAAAGAGCGAATATCTTGTGAGCCATACCCGTTTAGGTCTTATGTTTGTCAGCGTTGCCGTTGTGTTTTGGGGGATATTACCCATAGCGCTTAAGTTATCCGGAGGGTTTATTGATCCGGTTACGTTAACTTGGTTTAGGTTTTTAGTGGCCTTTGTGGTGACCTTTATTCTGCTATGGCGCTTTGGTAATTTGAAGCAATTTAGTCAACTGCAGGGGGGTGATTGGCTAAAGCTTGCTGCTGCAGGTATTTTACTGATGCTCAATTACACCTCTTTTGTGTATTCACTGGATTACTTATCACCAGGTACTGCGCAACTTAACTTTCAAACTGCACCGTTCTTTTTAGCCTTTGGTGGCGCACTGTTTTTTAAAGAGCGGCTCACGGCGGTGCAGCTAAGCTGTTTTGCAGCTCTGGCATTAGGGGTGTTGCTGTTCTTTCACCCAAGCCTTGATGTGTCGGCAGAAAATAGCAGTCAAATTCTATTTGGGGTGCTGATTGTGCAGTTTTCAGTGTTGTCGTGGACGAGTTATGCCTTACTGCAAAAGTCATTGTTTACTAAGCTAACACCCAATAATGTGTTGCTATGTATCTATGGCTTAGGGATCCTTGTGATGGCGCCTTTTAGCGAGTTTAGTCACTTTGGGCTTATGGATAGCAGCCATTGGTTGATCGTCGGTTTTTGTGCCATCAATACCTTAATTGCTTATGGCTGTTTTGGTCAGGCGATGAAGTACTGGCCCACGGCGCAAGTGAGTGCCATGCTCGCGCTGACGCCAGTGCTCAGTTTTAGCGTTAACGCTTTAGTGGTGTATTTAGGCTGGTGGCCTGAGGTGTTTAAGGTTGATGTGATTGATCTGTGGTCGCTGCTGGGGATTGTATTGATTGTTGGCGCTGTGTTTACCATGCAACTATGGCCCTTGTATGTGGGCAACAAGCAAAAGCGGCAAGCCCATGTCGAAGGCGAAAGCGTTTAAGACCAAAGCGTTTATCGCAATAACTTTAGCGTTATTAGTGCTTGTAGGATGAGTTTTATTTCAGCCATAAAAAATGGAGCCACAAGGCTCCATTTTTATGCGTTAAACCAACGTTAGTTGGACTGCAAGTATTTACTCGCTGTCACGTGGCTTACGTGGACGGTCGCTACGAGGGCGGTCACTACGTGGACGATCACCACGAGGGCGGTCGCTACGAGGACGGTCACTACGTGGACGACGTGGTGCTTCAGCTGGGAAAGAGGCATCACTCGCTTCACGAATGTTTAATGCTTTACCACAAACACGTACTTTTCTTAAGTGGCCTAGTACATCTTTTGGCATGCCGTCTGGCAAGTCAATTGAAGTAACTTGATCAAATAATTGAATTTGACCAATGAACTGGCTGTCAATGTTTGCTTCGTTAGCGATGGCGCCAACGATATTACCTACACCAACACCGTTATCACGACCTACATCGATTACGTAACGGCACATTTTAACATCAGGCTTATCTTTCAGGCCTTCAGCGCTACCAAAGCTTGTTGGCAATGGACGGCTGCCGCGTGAATCACGACGAGGACGCTCACGACCAGCGTCGCGAGGACCACGATCATCACGGTCACGTGAATCACGTTGACGCTCTTGAATCGCAGGAAGTTGTAATGGACGCTCAGCCTG
Source organism: Shewanella sp. 6_MG-2023 (assembly GCF_030547195.1). NCBI lineage: Bacteria > Pseudomonadati > Pseudomonadota > Gammaproteobacteria > Alteromonadales > Shewanellaceae > Shewanella > Shewanella sp. 6_MG-2023. Next base: position 96,483 of record NZ_JAUOQU010000008.1, read on the forward strand.
TACTTGTTGAAGTAATGCTGCTGCGAGTAAGTCAGTGTCAATTTCAAGCTGCTGACATAACTGAGCCACTGCATTTTTCATGAAATCTAAGTCACCGTTAACGGTTTCTTGGATTTGCTCACCTAAGCGTGATAAACGACGCTCAGCAACAGTTTCAGGGCTAGGTACTTTCATTGGCGAGATACGGCTGTTCGTTGCACGTTCGATAGTGCGAAGCATACGCATTTCACGGTTGGTAACGAAAAGAATTGCCATACCTGTACGACCAGCACGACCTGTACGGCCAATACGGTGTACATAAGCTTCTGAATCATATGGGATATCGTAGTTAACTACGTGACCAATACGTTCAACGTCAAGACCACGGGCCGCAACGTCAGTAGCAATTAGGATGTCTAACTTGCCGCGTTTAAGTTGGTCAACAGCACGTTCACGAGCTTGTTGGTTCATATCACCGTGTAATGGTGAAGATGCATAGCCACGCGCTTCAAGTTTTTCAGCAAGTTCAACACAGCTGTTACGGGTACGTACGAAGATGATAATACCTTCAGTATTTTCAACTTCTAAAACACGTACTAACGCTTCAAGTTTGTTGTGTTGTGATACTTGAACATAACGCTGATCAATTGACTCAACAGTAGTATGGCTAGCAGCAATACTAATGTGAACAGGGTTGTTTAAGTGCTTGTTCGCAACGCGCTTGATTTGCTCTGGCATAGTCGCAGAGAAAAGGGCAAGTTGACTGTCTTTTGGTTTGTGCTCAAGAACCCATTCGATATCATCGATGAAGCCCATTTTTAGCATTTCATCAGCTTCATCAAGAACAAGTGCTTGTAGTGCATCAAGTTTAAGAGTGCCACGACGCATGTGGTCCATTACACGACCTGGCGTACCAACAACAACTTGTGGGCCACGACGTAGCGCACTTAATTGTTGATGCATGCTTTGACCACCATAAATAGGTAGTACATGGAAGCCTTTCATGTGTTTAGCGTAGCTACCAAATGCTTCAGCAACCTGAACAGCAAGTTCACGTGTTGGTGCAAGCACTAGGATTTGAGGAGCATTCAGCTTTTGGTCAACATTACTTAGTAAAGGCAGTGCGAAAGCACCTGTTTTACCTGTACCTGTTTGAGCTTGGCCTAAAATATCTTTACCTTCCATTAAAGGATCGATACTAGCAGACTGAATTGGAGTTGGTTTTTCGTAACCTAGATCGTCAAGGGCACGAAGCAAATTCTCGGATAAACCAAGTTCGCGGAAAGTTCTTTCATCGGATGACATTGAGTTGTAGCCTTGTGGATGCGTACGAAGTTATTGGCATTCGTACTAGAGTTTCACAGACAGAAAATCAACCCCGTGTCGATTTCCCGCGTCAAAGGGGCGATATTATAGCAAGCTTTGGCCTCGTTGACTATCTAATTTTAACAAATAACTAAAATTGGCCTGATTATTGTAGCGCTTACTGAGCGATTAACTAAGTAACTTTTGACGTAATTAAATCAGAAACGGTTATTTTATGGCCGTGATTCATTTTATCCATTTTTTTATAGCGGATAAACAAGCCTTTTCGCAAATGCAGTTGCAGTAATCGCCTTAGTGCTCAATTTCTAGCGCTTTACAATGATGCGCTGTTTATCCAGTTTAAGTAGCGTGAATGCCGTTTCAGTGACTGCTGCTAAAAAGTTAATATCGATAGTATCTAAGGTGTCTTCAACAGTGTGATATTGCTTATGGGTTGGCACGCCTAAATAGAGCCAAGGAATACCAGCTTTGTGGAACGGGTAATGATCTGATGCTCGCAGCCAATTAATTTTGAGCATACTGCCATCATTTAGCCTTGAACGACTCTGTCTCACACATAGATTATTATAGTCTTGGAGCTGGTGTTTTATCTGCTTAAATTGAGATACATTTTGCTCCCCTTCAATATAAATGGCTTTGGGTCTAGAAGGGTGGCCAATCATGTCTAAGTTTAGCGACATTTCTAGCTGCATATCTGGCAGTGTTAACAGTTGCTGAACTAGCGCGTATGAGCCAAATAACCCCGGCTCTTCAGCATCGGTGGCAACTAGCATTAAGTTAACTGCCGGATCGCCATCTTGCTGCCATTGCTTTGCAATCGCTAACATTGCAGCAATGCCTGAAGCATTATCATCAGCCCCAGCAAAGACTTTACTGCCACGACTGCCTAAATGGTCATAGTGGGCGGTAATAATGCGCCAGCGCTGGGATGCTTGCTTTGATTTAATCGTGGCAATGAGGTTAATACCCTGTTTATCAGCAAAGTTTTGCCGATAAACAAATGGCAGCATAAATTCTTTTTGCCAAGGTGATAACCCCAGTTCAATAAAGCGCGCACTTAGGTATTGGCGGGTTTTTTCTGCACCTATGGTATTGGTTTTACGGCCAGCCAAATCATCACTGGTTAATATGCGAATATCTTCGATGAGTTGATTTTTATCAGCCCATTGACTGGAAGTGTCATTTCCACAGTTTTGCGAAGCGCAACCGCTTAGCAAAAAACACAATGCCACTGGCGTCAATCTAATCGATACAGTGAAACAGGGTGGTTTTTGAACATGATATTTTTGCAGAAATGATGCTAATACCGAGGATAAATAAGCCAGAGTATTTTGGTAAAATTCCATTTATATCCCTCTGGCTTGATGAGTAAACTAACTCAATGGTGCGCATACCGCAGCAGGTGTATTCTGTGCAATTACTAACAGTGTAATCGCTATTTGGCTTTAGTGGCCTTCTTTGCTGGAGTTTTCTTCACGCTACTTTTATTGGTGACACCTTTATTAGCGACACCTTTTGGGGCCGCAGCCTTCCTGGTCAATAGCGGCTTTAAAAAGCGTGCAGTATGGGAGGTTTTATGTTTTGCCACCTCTTCAGGGGTTCCGCTTGCCAAAATAGTGCCGCCGCCGGAGCCGCCTTCAGGGCCTAGATCCACTAGCCAATCTGCCGTTTTAATCACATCAAGATTATGCTCAATGACCACTATGGTGTTGCCTTTGGCTTTTAAGCGATGCAGTACATCTAGTAGCAGCTGAATATCAGCAAAGTGCAAGCCTGTAGTGGGCTCATCAAGAATGTATAAGGTTTTGCCGGTATCACGTTTGGATAACTCTTTTGCTAACTTCACTCGTTGAGCTTCACCACCGGACAGTGTTGTCGCACTTTGACCTAAACAAATATACGCCAAGCCTACATCCACTAAGGTTTGCAGTTTTCTTGCGATCGCAGGGATTGGATCAAAGAAAACACGCGCTTCTTCAATGGTCATTTGCAGCACTTCGTGAATATTTTTGCCCTTGTATTTAACATCTAAGGTTTCGCGGTTATAGCGTTTACCTTTACAGGAATCACAAGGCACATACACATCTGGTAAAAAGTGCATCTCAACCTTTATTAAGCCATCACCCTGACAGGCTTCACAGCGGCCACCTTTAACGTTAAAAGAGAAGCGACCCGGTAAGTAACCGCGGCTTCGAGACTCTTGAGTTGCAGCAAATAATTCACGAATAGGGGTAAATATGCCGGTGTAAGTAGCAGGATTTGAACGCGGTGTTCGCCCGATTGGGCTTTGATCAATATCAACCACCTTATCGCATTGCTCCATGCCGGTAATGCTTTTATGGGCTGCAGGCTCATCAATGGTAGCGCCGTTTAGCATTCTGTGGGCAATTTTATAAAAGGTGTCGTTAATTAAGGTTGATTTACCCGAACCTGATACCCCAGTAATACAGGTAAATAAACCAATAGGAATGGTTAAGTCGACATTTTTAAGGTTATTACCAGTGGCGCCGCATAGCTCAATGACTTTTTTCGGATCCATTGGGGTGCGTTTATCACTAATGTGGATTTGCTTGGTGCCAGAAATATATTGGCCAGTGACAGACTCTTTACAGTCGAGAATGGCCTGCAGAGGCCCAGAGCAAATGATTTCGCCGCCGTGAACGCCTGCGCCGGGGCCAATATCAATCACATGATCAGCCATGCGAATTGCGTCTTCATCATGCTCAACCACAATCACGGTATTACCGAGATCACGCAGGTGTATTAGCGTTTGCAGTAAACGTTCGTTATCGCGCTGATGCAAGCCAATTGAAGGTTCATCCAGCACGTACATTACGCCCACAAGGCCGGCACCAATTTGACTGGCTAAGCGAATACGCTGGGCTTCACCCCCTGATAAAGTATCTGCTGAGCGGTCTAAGCTTAGGTAGTTAAGGCCGACATTGACCAAGAAGCCTAAACGATCGCCAACTTCTTTAAGAATTTTTTCAGCGATCTGCGCTTTTTGCCCTTCGAATTTAATCTCAGTGAAATAGCTCATGGCTTCACCGATGGACCACTGAGTCAGCTGCGGTAAGTTTAACTCGCCAATAAATACGTTACGGGCTTCTTCACGCAAACGCGAGCCGTCACAGCTTTTACAGGATTGGGTATTAATAAACTTTGATAGCTCTTCACGTACCGAGTTACTTTCAGTTTCGCGGTAGCGGCGATCCATATTATTGAGGATCCCCTCAAATGGATGATTACGAATAACCACATCACCACGATCGTTAATGTACTTAAAGGCAATGTTTTGCTTACCTGAGCCAGATAGAATAATTTTTTGTACTTTAGCGCTTAACTGCTCAAAGGGGGTTTCGACATCAAATTTATAATGTTCAGCTAAGGAGCTGAGCATTTGAAAGTAATAGAAATTACGTTTATCCCAGCCTCTAATCGCCCCGCCTGCTAATGACAGCTCGCTATTGGCAATCACTCTTTCTGCATCAAAGTACTGCTGCACACCTAAACCATCACAGGTTTGACAAGCGCCAGCGGGATTATTGAATGAGAAAATACGTGGCTCAAGCTCTGCCATGGAGTAGCCACAATATGGACAGGCAAAGTTAGCCGAGAACATCAACTCGTCTGCTTCTCCGGCCATGTCGGTAATAATAGCAATACCGCCTGATAACTCTAACGTCGTTTCAAAAGACTCTGCTAAGCGCTGCTTTAAATCATCACGCACTTTAAAGCGATCAACCACCACTTCAATGGTGTGTTTAACATGTAGCTCAAGGGTTGGCGGATCGGATAAATCACAAACCTCACCGTCAATTCTGGCGCGCACATAACCTTGAGCAGCCAAACTTTCGAGTAATTTTACATGTTCACCTTTACGGGCTTTGACCACGGGAGCTAATAGCATTTGGCGACTGCCTTCAGGCAGTTCCAATACTTTATCTACCATTTGGCTGACCGTTTGCGCGGTTAATGCTTGGCCGTGGGTTGGGCAGCGCGGCTCACCAACACGGGCAAACAGCAGTCTAAGATAATCATAAATCTCAGTGATGGTACCCACGGTTGAGCGTGGATTATGGGATGTGGATTTTTGCTCAATTGAAATTGCAGGACTTAAGCCTTCGATATGATCCACATCAGGCTTTTCCATCAAACTTAAAAACTGGCGCGCATAGGCTGATAGTGACTCAACATAACGGCGCTGGCCTTCGGCATATAAGGTATCAAAGGCTAACGATGACTTACCTGAGCCAGATAAACCTGTGATGACAATAAGTTTGTCTCGGGGGATGGTTAAATCAAAGTTTTTAAGATTGTGGGTTCGTGCACCGCGAATTTCAATGGTATCCATTCATCACTCTAGAGGTTGTTTTAGCTACCTTGTCAAAGTAGCAAAATTTGAGTTAGCTTAGTAAATAGCCGTTAGTGTATCGTTAATTAACTAGCTTATACAGTGTTTTATACAGTGTTGGTGACACTAAATGTACCCAGGGAGCCAGACTAATAGCGGCTGAAACCATAAAAAAACGACTGGGATATAAAACACATTATAACCTGTTTGTTTAACCTTATTAACAAATACGACAAACAGTTGCCTGTTGGTTCATTATTCCTTTTGAGCTAAATTAGAACGCTGTGATAATATGTGCAACTCGCATTTTTCTATAGATACACAATTTAAGGGCAACTGAATGGCCAACAATGGATTATCAGGCATTGAGAAGAAAGTCGCGTTTTCGTTAGCCAGCGTGTTTGGTTTACGAATGATGGGCTTATTCATGATCATGCCCGTATTCGCGCTTTACGGCCAACATTTAGAGGGTTTTTCACCTCTATGGGTGGGTATCGCTATCGGTGCTTATGGCTTGACCCAAGCGGTGTTACAAATTCCCATGGGCATGTTGTCAGATAAATATGGCCGTAAGCCGATTATTTTGGCTGGGCTGGTGGTGTTTGCTATAGGTAGCGTGGTTGCTGCAATGTCAGATCATATTTATGGGGTTGTGCTTGGCCGAGCCATTCAAGGGATGGGTGCTATTGCCGCTGCAGTGTTAGCGCTGGCCGCCGATTTAACCCGCGATGAGCAACGCACTAAAGTGATGGCTATTATTGGCATGTGTATTGGTTTCTCGTTTGCATTGTCATTGCTTGCAGGGCCGATAGTGGCCCAATATGCAGGTTTAGAAGGGCTATTCTTTTTAACCGCTATCTTAGCGGTAGTGGGCATGATCATTGTGCAGGTGTTGGTACCTAACCCAGTCTCACAAGCGCCCAAAGGCGATACTGTTGCTACGCCCACTAAATTAAAGCGTATGTTAATGGACCCGCAACTGTTCAGACTCGATGCAGGGATTTTTATTTTGCATTTAGTGCTTACCGCCGTATTTGTGGCCTTGCCATTAGATTTAGTGGATGCAGGTTTAGTAAAAGAAAAACACTGGATGCTGTATTTCCCTGCCTTTATCGGCGCGTTTTTCTTAATGGTGCCGTTAATTATTATTGGTGTTAAACGTAACAACACTAAAACCATGTTCCAAATATCACTAATGATCATGATGCTGGCATTGGCAGCTATGGGATCTTATGCTGATAACCTCTGGGTATTAAGTGCCGCTGTGGTGTTATTTTTCACTGGTTTTAATTATCTTGAGGCGTCATTGCCTAGTTTAATTGCTAAATTTTGTCCGGTGGGCGATAAAGGCTCAGCTATGGGCGTTTATTCCACTAGCCAATTTTTAGGGGCATTTTGTGGCGGTATGCTAGGTGGCGGAGCTTATCAGCTGGTTGGCGCTGCAGGGGTATTTTATGTGGCACTTGGACTGATGTTTATTTGGTTATTATTAACCATAGGCATGGAAAAACCCGTACTGCTAAAAAGCTATACCCTTGAGGCACAAGTTAAAGATAGAAATCAGGCGAAAGACATGGCAACCCAGCTATCACAGCTATCTGGGGTAGCAGAAGCCATTGTCGTCATGGAAGAGAGAGCAGCTTATTTGAAAGTTGATGATCAATTCGATTTGAGTGAAGCGCGAGCTGTGTTAGGCTCTGTCAATTAGATCGTTTTGATCGCTCAGTTTTGTAATTTAGATTAGATAATAGATAAAATCGCAGGAGATTTTCGATGGCCAGTCGTGGTGTAAATAAAGTAATTTTGGTTGGTAATTTAGGTAAAGATCCTGAAGTTCGTTACATGCCAAACGGTAATGCCGTAGCCAACTTTACTGTAGCTACAAGTGAAACTTGGAAAGACCAACAGGGTCAGCAGCAAGAGCGCACCGAGTGGCACAATATCGTCATGTACCGTCGTTTAGCTGAAGTTGCTGGCGAATACCTAAAGAAAGGTTCTAAAGTTTATTTAGAAGGCAAATTGCAAACCAGTAAATGGCAAGATCAGACTACAGGTCAAGATCGCTATAAAACTGAAATCAATGCGATGGAAATGCAAATGCTTGATAGCCGCGGTCAAGGTGGTGGTCAGCAAGGTGGCATGAACCAAGGTTACGGTAACGCGCCGCAACAAAGTGCTCCTCAGCAAGCTCAAGGTGGTTATGGTCAGCAGCAACAAGCTCAAGGTGGTTTCCAACAACCAGCTCAAGCGCAAAAGCCTGCTTACACGCCTAAGCCTCAAGCGCCAGCTCAGCAGCCTGCCCAACAAGCACAAGGTGGCTTCCAACAAGCGCCAGCTCACCAACCTGCACAAGGTGGATATCAGCAAGCTGCTCCTGCGCAGCAGCAAGGTGGTTTTCAACAACCAGCTCCAGCACAGCGCCCAGCGCCAACGCCACAGCCACAAAATACTACACCTGATTTAGGCGGTGATTGGGATGATGATATCCCGTTCTAGATCACGTTAAATGTAAAAGTGTTAAATTAAACACGTATTTTACGAATTATTATGAGGAACCCAGCATTTTTGCTGGGTTTTTTATTGGCTGCGATAGCTATTTAGAGGTGACGAGTCACGATCTTGAGTGATCAACTGGCATTGTTAACCATGCCTTTTAAGACAATATTGTTATAGGTGACAAAGCCAATAATATTGCCTTGTTCAATGACAGGAGCTTTGTTGATCTGGAATTGATCAAATAAGCGGGCGGTATAGCGAATATCCATATCTGGGCATACTGACATCACAGGCTTTATCATGATTTCATAAACATTAACCCGCTCTGGTGACTTATCAGTGGCTAATACTTTTCTGGCAATATCACTGAGTAACAATATGCCGTATTCATCATGCTCATGGCGTTTGTTAATCACTAAAATAGTGACGTTTTTTGCCATCGCAATATTAATGGCTTCACTGACGGTAAGTAGGCCATCAATCATGGCGTAATCATTCATCAAAATATCACGGTTTTTTATTGGCGTTGATGGTTTCATATTTGATCCTTTATATCATCAGTGAGTTTTGCAACTTGGTGAGCAACACCAACGGCATCTTCAACATCAATTTGAATTGCTATTCCTTGACCTGGGTGAGTATTAAAGCCGCCCACCTCACAGATCGTTTCTAAAATATGTCGGCTCATATGCTCTTCAACTAGCCATAAAATGACGTCCCGTTGTACATCTAAGCCTAGCCCCATGAAGGTTTTCTTTCTAGTTAGTCCTTCACCGCGAGCATGGTTAATTACAGTGGCACCTGTGGCACCAGCTTCTCTGGCGGCATCCAGTACCGCTTCAGTACTAATATCATCAACAAAAGCGACAATTAATTTAAATCGCATGGGTTACTCCTTGGCGGATTTTCGTTGGTCAACAAAGGCTACGATTTGGGCGTAGCTCATGACGGCAATGATTGGAAATAAGCTAGCAAAGGCAATTAAGCCAAAACCATCAATAAGGGGATTGCGGCCTTCAACATTAGAGGCAAGCCCTAAACCGAGTGCGGCCACGAGGGGCACAGTCACGGTAGAAGTGGTGACGCCGCCGGAATCATAAGCTAAAGGAATAATCGATTTCGGCGCGAAAAATGTTTGAATTACAACTACCACATAGCCAGCCATGATGTAGTAGTGAATAGGATCACCAACCACAATACGAAAACAACCTAGTGAGATCCCAAAAGCGACCCCAATGGCCACAGAAATTCTCAAGCCTTGAATACTAATGGTGCCACCAGAGACTTCATTGGCTTTTATCGCCACCGCAATTAATGACGGCTCAGCAATGGTGGTACTAAAGCCAATGGCAGCTGCAAACACATAAACCCACAGGTAATCTTGCCAAATGAACGGTCCAGCGGAGCCATCAGGGTGCAAAATACTGGGGGAGGTGAGTTGATCCGCTAAGTTTTCACCAATGGGAAATAGCGCTAACTCTAAGCCGACCAGGAAAAAGCTTAAGCCTAAGATCACATACACAAAACCTAAGACCACGGTTTTCCAATTGGCAATGGGACGCTTGAGTACACCCAGTTGAAAGCCAAATAAAATTGTCGCAATTGGCACCACATCACGCATGGTAAGCAGTAAGGTTGCCAATAGCTGGTTAATCCACTCCATAATACTCCTTGTAGGCGCAGCTTTGATTTATTACAACGTCAGCTAAAACAGGGCTGTTGCGGAATGTCATTACAGGATCATCCCGTAAAGCAGTACAAAAATAACTGGGGTTAAACTGGCAAAGGCAATCAGCCCAAAGCCATCAAGCATGGGATTACGTCCTTTAATCACAGTGGCTAAGCCAACGCCGAGAGCCGTTACCAGCGGTACAGTAATGGTTGACGTGGTGACGCCACCAGAGTCATAGGCGATACCAATAATATTCTCAGGGGCAAAGCTGGTGAGCACCATCACTATGATGTAGCCGCCAATGATCAAATAATGAATTGGCCAGCCTTTTACAATGCGAATAACCCCTAATAAAATCGCTAAACCTACTGACACCGCTACGGTTAATCTCAGTCCCATCGCATAGCTGTCCATGGCAGCCTCAGTGGCCTTGATGGCGCCACCATCTGCTGCAACTTGGGCTGCTTCAGCGGCGACAGCGGTTAAGGCGGGTTCTGCTAAGGTGGTGCCAAAACCTAATGAAAAGGAGAAGGTCACCAGCCAGAAGGTACTGCCTTTACGGGCGAGTGCGTGTGCCAATGATTCACCAATGGGGAATAAGCCCATTTCTAAACCAAAGACAAAAAAGGTTAGCCCAAGAACAATAAATACTAAGCCTACAAGAATGGAAAATAAGTTATCGGGTGCTTGTTGGAGGATAAATATTTCAAAGAAACTCACCACGACTATGATGGGAATAAGATCTTTAAAACTGCCGAGCATGGATTGTAAAAGCTTAACTAACCCTGTCATTCCTTCTCCTTTGATTGCTAAATACTAACCGCCAAACAGCGTGTTAACTTGCTAGCCTAAAAGGTTTATTTATTGTTTTTAGCTAGTTCCAGTTTGCCTGTTTATAGTTGTAAGGCAACATTAAATTAACACAAGTTACAATATCTTTGAGCTAGATCAATTTGTCTAAAAAAGATCCTAGTAGGAGAGGATTAAAGAGGGACTTTTTAAGGGTTATAAACTTTTTTAAGGCTAAAGAGTTTCTTTTCTACCAATAAAAAAGAGACCATATAGTCTCTTTTGTCAGCGATTAATATGTCAGTGTTGCGTGCTGCATAAGGCCTAGCAGATCCACTTAGGCGACATCTGTGTCTAATGCTAAGTGTTGCCATTTGTTATCGGTGCTGATATGCATTACTTTGACTTGTTTGTTGTGCTCAACATTAATATTGCTCAATTGGCTGGGACACAATGTTAACTGATTGGCGATTTTTATGTAAAAGCCCACCGACTTGGGATCGTTGCCGATAACGCTTTTTGCTAGCGTGGTTTGTTGGTAAAGCCATAGGTAGTCACCTTTGATTTCACAATTTAGGTATTCAAGCTGCAATAATTGCTGATTGTTATCTGCAATGTGAAAGTTTGTCTGCACGTAGTCAGCAAACGCTTTTCTGCTTTGTGGGTTTTTGACTAAATCGCTATCAGCCCCAATGATGCGTTTAGCTGTTTGCTGGGCATCAGCTAAATAAAAGCAGTGTTGAATAGCGACATTCCCGCTTTTGGCATTAAACAGCACATTGGTATAGCTTTCTTTTTTTCTATTAGCAGAAGCCTGAAAATTAAATAATAACAAGCCTGCAAGGGTGATAAACCATATTAGAGCAATAATTATCCAAAACATTATTATATTCCTTTATTGCTAGCTGTTTAAAAAGCAGTGTTGAGCTGCTGCATGATTTGAGCCTGTTGGTAATTAATAAATATTGATACGCGGAAAATAAGCTGGCATTAACAGCAAATACTAATTAAATACCATAGGTCAATATATAGTATTAGTAAAATCTATTATCAAAGTTTTTAATGTTAAATAGGAGGTTAGGCACAGCTTGAACGCGGTTATCGCGAATTGATTATCTGACTATGATTGAGGCTCATGGCCGGTATTGACTCGGGCTAATATAAGCTGAATGCTTATTGGTGAATGTCTAAGTATATGGTTTATAGAGTATGTTGTTTAAATGGCTTTGGTTAAATTTAATCATTAAAGGCCTAATGGCGGCATATTTTCAGGTGCTTTAATTTGGTATTTATCTAAAATTTGTTGAAACTCACCAGAGCGCTTTAATTTAGCAATACCTTGAGCATACACATCTGCGATACGGCTTTGATTAGGATTAAAGCCTACATATAAAGGCGTTGGCTCACCATATGAACCGGCGTATTTGATTTGATTAGCTACATCATTTTTGTATGCAGTATATTCAATAGCGACTTTATTACCCAGTATCACATCAAATCGGCCATTTACGAGGCGCTTAATGTTCAACATCATGGGTTGCTCTCCCGTGGCGGCGTAAAAGTCGGTTGAACGGCTAATTTTATCATTGAGCTGCTCGCCGTAGTCATAACCTCCGATAATCCCCACTAGCGCACCATCAAGACTGTCTAATTGCTGAAATGACCATGAAGCGTCTGCGCGAGTATAAAAATCCGTGCTGGTATAGCCAACAATCAGTGTGTCGGTATATAAATTAAATTGTTCAATATGGGTTGGTGTAACTGCAAGAATGGCATCGATATTACCAATTTTAACTTCCTTTAAAGCGCGATTAAAAGGTACCGCAATAAAATGCACCTGTTGATCCATGACTTCAAATGAGCGCCGAGTCAGTTCAGTGACATAACCGGTGTGATCTTGGCAAATATAAGGGCACCAAATATCCGATGCGATCAATACAGGCTTGGCTGCAAGGGATGAAGAAACCAGTAGTAGTAGAGAGATAATATATTTCACGGTAGTGTTGGCCTCAATAGAATAAGTGCTAATGGCGCAGCCTTACTTAGCTAGTTTTCACCGCACTATGCTCCGCTATTAAACCTAGTGCTTGCTTAAATTCAGTTAGTTGAATTAAATCTAGCCACTTTCAGTAAATATAGTAACCTAAAACGACAGTTTGCTAGCGAAAAGTTAATTTTTTTGTGACGCAATAAATAATATGGACGGGCCAAATGATCGTAAACAGCATAAAGCATGTGATTTACAATGAAACGGGCGCAGCTGAAGTGATGCGCTTTAACCATTCAGCATTACCTAGGCTTAAAGCTGGGCAAGTGATCATAAAAGTACATGCTGCAGGGGTTAATGGCCCAGACATTAAGCAGCGAGAAGGCGCATATCCGCCGCCAAAAGGTGCTAGCCCGATATTAGGCTTGGAAGTGGCAGGGGAAGTCATTGCAATGGCTAAAGATGTCACGCAATGGCAAATCGGCGACAAGATCTGTGCCTTAGTGCCTGGCGGTGGCTATGCAGAGCAAGTGATCACTTACGCCTCACATTGCTTACCGCTCCCCAAAGGCTACAGCTTTGTACAAGCGGCGGCCTTACCGGAAACCTGTTTCACGGTTTGGGGAAACTTGGTTAATCGCGCCAAGCTTAAAGCCGGTGAAACAGTGCTGATCCACGGCGCCTCTGGCGGTATTGGCACCACCGCCATACAAGTTGCCAAAGCCCTAGGCGCTAAAGTGTTTGTTACCTCAGGTAGCGATGAAAAATGCCAATATTGTCTCGACCAAGGGGCGAGTATGGCGGTTAATTACCATAAAGATGATTTTGTTGAGCCTATCCTTGCAGCAACACAAGCTGAAGGGGTCAATGTGGTGCTAGATATTGCGGGTGGTGATTTCATCAACCGCAATTTAAAGGTATTGGCTTTTGATGGCCGCATGGTGTCAGTGGCAACCCAGCGCGGCGCTAAAGCAGAAGTGAATATTTTTAGCATTATGGCCAAACGCATTCAATGGACTGGCTCAACGCTTAGGCCGCAAAGTGTCGAGGCTAAGGCTGACATCGCCGCTGGATTATTAGCACAGCTATGGCCATTACTGGATGCTAAACAAGTGCAGATCCGGGTTGATAAAGTGTTCCCGTTTGATGAGGTCGTAAAAGCGCATCAATATATGGAGTCAGGTCAGCATAGAGGCAAGATTATTCTGCAGCTAGGCGAAGCCTAAACCTAAATGAGCAAAACCTAAACAAGTAAGATGTAAACAAACAAGACCTAAGCAAGAATTAGGCAATAGTAAGGCATCAAATTCAAAACAGTCTTTTTATCATAGCTGACTTGAAGGCTGTCATATTTGAACTAAATTAGAGCTTGCAGCGCCGCTAAATTACACTGGGTGCATAACACCTTGGGAAAATCATAACTCAGATGATTTGCAGCATAAGACGATGGCGATATGGCACTGGCAAAAAATGGCAAAAATATAAAAAACTTCATTAATAATATATTGATTTTTTCATAAGTTTTTGATTAATTATCCTCAATAATCATGCGCGTTGCGTAGAGGTTAGTAAATAAACTGTGTGCTGCTAAAATGCACATTTTTTAGGTATGTGTTGATTTAAGGGCATTAGCATATATGTATAACACTGCAAAAAAACAAGTTTGGTATGGTGAGCTTCGTACTCCACGTGGCACCTCAATTGTCGTCCATGACAACCGACTCCCCGATGCGTCTCCCGGTCGAATCTACTTATTTAATGTTAGTCGTAACACGATTGGCGAGTACGTAGAGGATATCGTTAAGGTTAACCTGCATGAGCTGGAACCCCAGCAGTTAACAGCCGCCAAAGCTGAGCATGAAGCAGCATGGCTTGCTGCTAGAGCTGAGTTTATGGCAAAACATGAAGCGCATATCGAATTATCTTCAGTGCCAGACTCTGCGCCAGCCTCAAAAGCCAAAAAAGTTGCAGCGGTGGATGAGATTATCGATGTCGATGACAGTGAAATGGAATTTGAAGATGCTGATGCCGACTTCGGTATCAGTGATGACAGTGACGATTAGCATAAAGCGCTAAAGACAAAAAATGGAGCATGATAATAAATCATAGCTCCATTTTTATTGGCTGTTTATTAGTAAATCAATCGCTCAACAGTAATCGCTTAGGCTTAAATCACCCCAAACTCGTAACGGCTCACATGGCGATAAACTTGTCCAGGCTCTATCCAAGGCTTACCGGGTAAATCGGCTTGATTAGGTGAGTCTGGCAGCATTTGTGGTTCAATACATACCGCTTGGTGAGACTGGTAAATACGGCCGTCAAAGCCTTTTACGCCTTCAAGGAAGTTAGCGCCATACAGTTGCACCCCAGGTTGATTGGTGTAAATCGTCATGGTGCGGCCAGTTTTAGGGCTTGAAAGACAACCAAATCGACAGACTTGCTCAGCATTGTTAAGTACATAACAATGATCAAAACCATTGGTGGCAGCAAGAGCAGGTCGATGAGTTTGCACAGCAAATGCAGTGGCTTGGGCTAAATCTAAATCGCTGCCAGTGGTCGCAGCAATTGAAGTTGGAATACCCACTTCATTCATTGGCAAATATTGCTTGGCATCCACTTGGATCAAATGCGCTGCATTAGTTAAGCTATCAGCGCCTTCTAAATTAAAATAACTGTGCTGGGTGAGGCTAATAGGGCAGGCCTTATCGACACTTGCTTGCATTTCAATGAGTAAACTATTGTCAGCCAAGCGATAATCTAATTGCACCGTACAATTACCCGGAAAGCCCATATCACCATCTGGGCTATCAAGGGTTAATCTCACCCCGTCTTCAAGGGCTTGCATATGCCAATGCTTTAAATGAAAACCTTCAGCGCCACCGTGTAAGCAATTGGTCGCTTGGTTTATATCGAGCTGATAGTGGTTGCCTTGATACTGCAACTGACCATTAGCAATGCGGTTAGAGTATCGCCCTGCAATGGCGCCTAAATAAGCCGGCTGGTTTAAATAATCGCTGACGCTATCACAGCCTAAAACGATGTTATCTCGCTGGCCTTGGTTATCTTCAGTCCATAAGGCGTTTATAATTCCCCCTAGACTTAACACTTCAATAGCAACCTTGCCGTTGTCGACTCGAATACGTTCTACCCATCCTCCGCGAGGATCTTGCCATGGTTCAAGTGTGGTGATTTGTAACATTAATGCCTCTTATAGCAATAGAATTGCTTATTCAATTCTGCCTGCGCCGCCACTGGCAGAGCATAAATAGATAATTGGTTCTAAGGATGTTTGTTGTGGATATAGCTGCTCAACGGCATTGACCACAGCATCGGTTAGCTCATGATCAATAAGCGCTACCACGCAACCATCACTCATTCTTACGCCGCCTTTGGTGCCAATGATATCTTTAATTATTTTCACTAAGGCATCAATCTCAGGGGTGCTGATGTCAAAATCATCGCGCATGGATTGTTGTGATTGGGCCATTAATTGGCCGAAACGGGCAGTATCTTGTTGCTCTAGAGCGCGGGCGGCATTCACAGTGCGTTGGTTTTCAGTTAGTACATGCTTAGCTCGATGATAAAGTTCATCACCTAAGCTAGCTTTCGCGCTGTTTAGCTGGCCAAGGCTGACTTCCCTTAGTGACTCAACTCCAAGCAATTCATTAATCTGATGACATTGCAGTTTACGGGCATCAAAGCGGTCAATTAACAGCTGGCGATCGATGCTAGGATCGACAATCAGCAAACTTAAGCTGTCAGGAATCGCTATTGCGCGGCCGTCTAACTCTAAGCAGTCAATCAATAAGGCGTGATCGGCCACCGCCAGTGCGCTAATGGTTTGATCCATAATGCCAGATTCTGACTTTATGAACCTGTGCTCTCCACGTTGGGCAATTTGTGCAATGGCTAATGGCGATAAATGCAGTTGGCTGGCGTAGCTAATGGCAGTGCCAAAGGCCACCTCAAGAGCTGCTGATGACGACATGCCTGCGCCCAGTGGCACATTGCCGACAATGGCAATATCCATGCCTTTAGCTTTAAGCCCAGATTGAGCCATTGAGGCGGTAAAGCCTTTTAGGTAATTTCCCCAACTGCCTTTATCTTCAATGGCGTTTTCTTCACCAAAACGCCATTGTTCGATTTGCCCAGCAAAGGCATCAGTCACGGCTCTAAAGGTGTTATCACTACGATGTTTAACCGCAATAACAGTGTGAAAATTAATTGCAGCGGGTAAAACGAATCCTTCGTTATAATCCGTGTGTTCGCCAATAATATTGACACGACCTGGTGCTTGATACAGGTCGTCAGCCGTAGTTCCAAATGTTTGTACAAACAACTTCATGGCTTTTTGAGCAGGATTTGACATACAGTTACAGTTCCAAAGAATGTCGAGTTACGAAGTTACCTAAGCGGTATAAAAGTATTAAATTTTAAATTGATAATGTGATTTATATCACGACTTGCCAGTGGCTGTAACTACTGAAAACTCGATTGATACAATTTGCAGCTTAAGAGTAGTCGGTTTTGTGGAAATAACAGTAATTTCAATGCCTTTGTACTACTAAAGAGGTATGTTAATGTAAGGGTTTACGTTGACTGTTTTATTGGCAGAACAAATTTGAGGTATAAACTGGCTTTATAACCACCCAAATAGCGACGCTGGCTAACCTTGGCTGATTGATATAAAAGCGCATTTTAAACAATAAAAAAGCGCCTTAATGTTAATAAGGCGCTTATCGGTTTAGCATAGCGAATAGAGGATATCGCTAACTATTTACGCTTATGGCTTGCTCAAGTTAGGGGTGATTTCAGTGGCTGCGCTGGCTTTATCAACGCTCGCTTCTGATTCTTCCTCTGTGTTTGGCTCAAGTAATTCATGAATAACATTGTCCACAAAACCAGCACCTGCAGCTTCGTAAAGGTTATAAACGCTGTTAACCCCTTGCTCTTTCAGTGACTCTGCATCTTCAGAATATTGCACAATGGCGCTGATCTTACCTTGGTAATCGAGCTTTTTAAGTTGCTCTACCGCAAACATATTACCAATATGGTGTGGCATGGCTAATAGCACCAATTCAAGCCCCGGTGCCCGCTCAAGCTTTTCCCAAAAATCGGTATCGCTAGCATCGCCTTGCACCACATTGCGGCCTTCAGAGCGATGAAAATCCACCAGTTCTTGCTTGTGTTCAATCCCCAGTATTTCGCCTGAGTATTTAGCGCGCAGCTCATCGTAAGCACCTGAGCCAATCCGGCCCATCCCTAAAATCAAAAAGCGCGGATTACCCACAGGAATTTGTCTATCCTCAGGGTGTAGCGGGTGTTTTTCAAGGGTGATAAAGGTTTTATGGTAGCGCTGATAGAACTTGTTGACCGCCGCATTAAGGGGCGCAGCAATTAAGAAACTGATGCTCAAGGCTACTGCTAAAATGATTAACCACTCGGCAGGTAACCAGCCTTTTGATGCGGCTACCGCAGCAACAATCAAGCCAAACTCACTGTAGTTACCTAGATTGAATGAGGCAAATAGCGAGGTACGAGAACGCAACTTAAAGCGGGTCAATAATATAAAGAACAGCATGATTTTAAACGGCACTAATAGCACCAGTAACCCAGCTAGGCCCACATCGGCAATGGTTGGCAAACCATTTAAACCAATGGTTAAGAAAAACGCGACTAAAAACAGCTCTTTAAAGTAGTAAATTGATTTAGAAAGCTCGGACGCTTTAGCGTGGCCTGCCAGTAAAATACCAATAATCAATGCGCCTAGATCCGGCTTTAAGCCAACGGCTTCAAACAGCCAAGCGCCCATGACTAATGCCATAGTCAGGCCAAATAAAATCAACATTTCGCCGTGGCCAACGCGGTCGAATATTTTATAAATTAGTGGTTTAACTAGTGGTAACAGCAATAAACCTAAGGCGTAAATGGAGGGGAAATCACCCTTTGAAATGGTGAGGAATAGCACTGCGAAGATATCTTGCATAATCAAGATACCAATGGCGATACGGCCATACAAGGCTTGGCTATCACCGTTTTCATCCAGCACTTTGACGGCAAATACGGTACTTGAAAAACTTAAGGCAAAGCTCAGTAGTAACAGCTGATCAATATCTAAATCAACTAGCCTGTCTAGCCCTACTAATCCCAGCAATTTTAAGATGGGTAAAAAGAATAATATCGAGCCAATTAAGTGCAAACTGGAACTGGCCCACACCTCAGATTTGAGTAAACTTTTGACATCTAATTTAAGCCCAATAGCAAACAGCAGTAACATGACGCCGAGGTCAGCTAGTTCCTGCAGCAGTGGCAAGCTTTCATCTTGGATCCCAAAAATAAACAGTAAAAAACCTGCTGCAAGATAACCAATTAGTGGTGGTAAACCGACTCGACTAACAAGCATGCCACATAATAGCGTAACAATGAGAATTGCGGGTTCCATAAGGCCTTATTCGATTTGTTGAAACTAGGTTGTAGGTAAGTAGATTGTATAAGAAAAGAATCAACTTGGTATTAAAAAATAGCTCAGGATTAAAAAAATGGCCAATCTAATAAATAAATTGACCATTTTCAATATCTTAGTTGAGAATAAATTTATTTATTCAGCAATAAATCCAAGTGCTCAGCAAAGGGTTTAGGCCCCATAAAGCCGGTTACGCGTAAATCTTCACGCTGATTGCCATTTTCATCGAACATTAATAGGGTCGGTAAGCCTAATACGTTGAAGTGCTCAAGCAGTTCAATATCAATGGCATCACTTTTAGTGACATCGGCTTGCAGTAACACCATTTGATCTAAACGCTCTAATACTATTGGATTAGCAAAGGTAATCGCCTCAAACTCTTTACAGGCCACACACCAGTCAGCGTATAAATCTAGCATCACGGTTTTACCGCTAAGGCTGGCTTTATCTAGCTCAACTTCTAAGTCTTCTAGTGACTTAATTTGAATGAATAACTCACCATGGCTAATTTGCTTGCTTTGGTTAGTCTCATTGCTGATTGATGGCGCCTGATGGCCCAATGCAGTCATTACCGCTTGGAAACCATAAGAGAAACTGGCGAGTAAAGTCAGCGTCAGTATGATGCCACGGGTGGTTTGCTTCCAGTTAAACTCTGATAGTTTGTTCTGGTGTATGAGGTAGCCCGTTAAGCAAATCCCCCAAATTGACCACAATACATCAGATACCAGTCCTGGCCAGATGCGGCCAATCATCACGATTGAGACAGAAATCAGCAAGAAGCCAAAAATGGTCTTAATAATATCCATCCATGCACCGGCGCGCGGCAGTAATTTACCACCAGAAGTACCAATGATCAGTAATGGCACCCCCATACCCATGCTTAATACATACAGCGCCAAGAAGCCCTGTAGTAAGTCGCCACTTTGGGCCACATAAATCAGCGCACCAGACAGCGGCGCAGTGGTACAAGGCGACGCCACTAAACCTGAAATAACGCCCATAAAGAACACCCCAACAAGGTTGCCACCTTTTTGGTTATTCGACAGGGTATTCATCTTGTCTTGGAATTTGCCCGGCAGGCGTAATTCATACATACCAAACATAGATAAACTCAGCAGTACAAACATTACCGCTAAGAAAATCAAAATAGCAGGATGTTGCAATGCCGCTTGAAATTTCATGCCCGCAGAGGCAACCACTAAACCTAATAATGAATAGGTAATCGCCATACCTTGAACGTAGGCCATTGATAGTGTGAAGGCTTTAGCGGTAGATAACTTTTTCCCTTGCCCCACAATAATCCCTGACAAAATCGGGTACATAGGAAACACACAAGGGGTTAAGGCTAAACCAATACCTAAACCAAAGAAGATAACTAAGGTCCACATTAAGCTATCGTTGGCCAGCATTTGGCTTAAGCTGTCTTGTTGGGTGATAGGCGTTGTCGCATTGCTTGCGGTTGCTGGTTCAGCTTGAGCTGGCACATCACCAATAATGGCTTTTTTGCCCTTTACCTTGCCATCGTTAGCAGCAACAGCATCTAGCTTAACATCACGTTTGGTAGGCGGATAACACAGCTTGCCTTCAGCGCAACCCATAAAGGTCACTTGTACTAGGCTGCCTTGGGCGGCTTCTTTAAGGGCTAACGGCAGCTCAACAAAGGTGTAATACACTTCTTGTTCGCCAAAATACTCATCGTTATGAACCTTGCCTCGGGGTAGGTCTATATCGCCAATCACTGCGCCGTCGGCAGAAAACTGCAACTTGTCACGGTACATGTAATAACCATCGGCAATCACAAAGCTAATGGCTAATTGATTATCTTTTTGCTGATAATCAAATACAAAAGCCTCTTCAACAGGCATTAACTCTGGCTCGCCCTGAAGGAAGCTGAACTTATTACTGCTAAAAATGCCTTCACTGTGAGCTAATGGCGTTAGCAGGAGTAAAGAGGTAAAAATAAGCGCAAATATTTTTTTCATGATTGGGAAGTTTCTTCTATCCATTTTAAATAATTTGGCAAGCCTTGAGTAATAGGCATAGCGATTAATTCAGGTACTTCATAGGGATGCTGTTGGATCACTATTTGTTGAATTGCATCATAATTTTTAGCAATACATTTTATGTGTAAAGCGACTTCACTACTATGACAGACCTCATCATCCCACACATAAACTGACTCTATTTGTGGAATTAATTGCACACAAGCAGCCGCTTTAGTTTCCACTAGCGTTGATGCAATGCGTTTTGCACTGGCGTTATCAGGGCAAGTTGTTATAACTAATAAGTAAGTTGCTGGCATTGGAATGCTATCATCTATTGGTTGCCTTAAAGTTAGCTTAAGCTTAATAACATAAACTGCGGTTTATCTTTATTGTTGTTGCTAATGTTATGTTTATCGCGATTTCAATAGTGCAATACTGTACGTTTTTTCGTAAGCGCTTGCATTAGTCATTGATGATAATCGTGACACGTCTTGAATTAAGACCGGATAACCCCCATTTAGTTTTCATAGCCAGTGAAAAAATTGAGGCCCACATGTTATTTATTTTATTGTTTGTATTTATTATCGTTCCGACCATTGAGTTGTCAGTATTAATTTCTGTGGGCGATGTGCTTGGCACCTGGAATACCATCGCATTAGTGTTTTTCACTGCGATTGTGGGAGTATCACTAGTGCGCAGCCAAGGCTTAAGTACCTTAATGTCAGTGCAATCTAAGCTTGAGCGCGGTGAAGCGCCGGGTAAAGAAATTGTCGAAGGCATGATGCTCGCCGCGGCAGGCTTACTGTTATTGTTTCCGGGCTTTGTGACTGACTTTATCGGTTTGTTATTGCTAACCCCAATCACTCGCTCACCGATTGCCAGCTATATCTTTAAACGTATGCAAATGCGCGTGGTTGCTGGTGGCGGTTTTCAGGGCGGCTTTGGTCCACAAGGTCAACCAGGCCAAAATCCATTTGGGCAAAATGGCCCATTTAACCAAGGCGGCAATACCTTTGACGGTGATTTTGAACGCAAATTTGATCCAAATGATTTAACCCCTGAAACCCATCAGGTAGAAATTAAAGATATCCCCCCACAGGATGAGCCTCGCGCAGATAGTGAGCAAAAGGGCGAGCAAGATAAGCCCAAAAAAGACTAATTGTTAGCTTGGTGACTCAATGAAAAAACGCTAGCAAGGCTAGCGTTTTTTATGGCTCAAATAATTCAGCTGCTTGTTTACGGCATTAACTTAAGGTGCGAGAGTCGAATCCTTTGAAGGTTTGTCTAGCTGCTCAGCCATCCAATACGCGCTAACCGTACTCCCAACCCAGCAAATAAATAACACCCAAGTGGCCATCGATACTGAAGGGGGTAAATCAAGGGTCACGCTGTCGTGCACTGCGGCATAAAGACTGTTGAAGTCCAGCGCAATATTTCCCGCGACAATATCATCAGCCACCGCTTGAGCGCGCTGCATCAGCACGGTCATGATGGCGCATAAACTGATAAAACAAGCCAGAATAATGCCCCAACCTATGGCTTTTTTACCTATGTATAAGTGCCCTGT
Source organism: Shewanella sp. 6_MG-2023 (assembly GCF_030547195.1). Taxonomy (NCBI): domain Bacteria; kingdom Pseudomonadati; phylum Pseudomonadota; class Gammaproteobacteria; order Alteromonadales; family Shewanellaceae; genus Shewanella; species Shewanella sp. 6_MG-2023. The sequence continues at coordinate 119,101 of NZ_JAUOQU010000008.1, forward strand.
ACCCGGGCACACAAAAGCTGACAATAGCGCGGCGTTGATTGATCTTTTCATTGTGTATTAACCCTTGTGCATCCCTGTTAATTTATGGTGTTAATTGACTCAGTGGCCGTTGACGCGGTAACGGACTCTGGCTCAGTGATCCGACTGGCCATCACATAGCAGGCAATGCCCATAATGGTATTGGTTATTGGCAGCGCAATTAATAAACCTTTTACCCCGCCAAAGTATAAGCCAATGGCCGCCAATGGCAGCATTAAAATAAACAGCCTGACTAAGTTAATCACTAACGACTGGATCGGTCTATGGTAGGCATTTAAACAAGTGGCGAAGATAATCACCACTGCTAATGGCCCATAGGCTGCGGGTAAGGCTTTAATATAAAAGCTCAACCAATCGATCACCACAGCATCATTACTGAATAACTGCGCAATAAAATCAGCACTCAAAAAGATAGGCAGATACAGTAAGGTTTGCAGCACAAGGGCAAACCGCAGTGACAGCATCATGGCATCTTTAGCCCGCTGATGTTGCCCCGCCCCCAAGTTTTGCCCCACAAACGGCATTAAACTGGAGTTAAGGGCCATGATCCCCAAAATAAATAAGGTTTCTAAGCGCACCCCTGCACCATAAGCCGCCACCGCAGCTTGATCGACTCTGGCAAGCATGGCCAAAATAATGCCGTTGGCAATAGGGTTAATCATATTCATTAAAGCCGCAGGGCGGGCAATATGCCCCAGCTTGCACCAGTTTTTGATAATCCGGTGCTTACTTAATTTGGTGAAGACCAAAATTTGTTTTTTGAATACCAAGATATACACAGCCACAGAGGCTGAAAATAACCAGGATATTGAAGTGGCAATGGCTGCGCCTTGAATACCCAGCTCAGGGAAAGGCCCAAGACCAAAAATAAGTAAAGGGTCGAGTATAAGGTTGATAATTGCTGCCACCGACATAATGATCGCAGGGGAGTAAGTATCACCGGTGGCGCGAATGCCTTGATTGCCCACCATCAATAACACCAATAATGGCGCCCCTAAAAACCACACCAGCATATAATCATGAATAAGTGGCAAACTTAACTCATTAGCGCCCAGTAGGGTGAATAGCGGGTCAATGGCCATAATCCCGATGCACACTAACGCGCTCACCAATAAAAATGTTAGCAACAAGGCATCAAACAAAAACGCTTTAGCTTGGGGTTGATTACCTGCGCCAATTAAGCGGGCGAGGTTAGTGGAAACCGCCGCGCCAATGCCAATGGCAATACTGGAAAAAATAATCGCCACCGGAAACGTAAAACTTACCGCAGCTAATGATTCAGTGCCCAAAAGACTGATGAAATATGTATCTATAAGGCTGCCACCATAAATGGTGAGAATACCGATAAGGTTGGGGAGGCTCATATTGAATAGCACACGACCTATTGGTGCGTTAAGCAACCCATGTTTATCTTTCATCTATCTCGACTTAAACACGAAAACGGGAGCCAAATTCTAGCAGCATTCAAGATGGTTTAAATATTAGCAGCCACAAATTTTACAATTAAATCGCAGTTTTTTTTAAAATACACTTGGAACTGTCAACATCGACCCCCATATATCATTCATCAAAGGGGTAATGCCCTTATCATTTTGTTAAAACCGCCTCGTTTTAGGGCACCAAATCATTAGGAGAGTCCGTAGATGAATATTCGTCCATTACATGACCGCGTAATCGTTAAACGTTTAGAAGTTGAATCAAAATCAGCTGGTGGCATTGTATTAACTGGTAGCGCTGCAGAAGTATCAACTCGTGGTGAAATCCTAGCAGTAGGCAATGGTCGCATTTTAGAAAACGGTGAAGTTAAAGCCCTTGACGTTAAAGTTGGCGACGTAGTGATTTTCAACGAAGGTTACGGCGTGAAGAAAGAAAAGATTGATGGTGAAGAAGTCCTTATCTTATCTGAGTCAGACCTAATGGCTGTTGTAGGTTAATTTTAAACATTAACCCTTTGCAATCATCAACAAATTTGAAGGAACATAACAATGTCAGCAAAAGAAGTATTATTTGGTAGTGACGGTCGCGTTAAAATGCTTAACGGCGTCAACATTCTTGCTAACGCAGTAAAAGTAACATTAGGCCCAAAAGGTCGTAACGTCGTTTTAGACAAAAGCTTTGGCTCACCGCTAATCACTAAAGATGGTGTATCGGTAGCGAAAGAAATCGAACTAGAAGACAAGTTCGAAAACATGGGCGCACAAATGGTGAAAGAAGTTGCTTCTAAAGCCAATGATGCTGCTGGTGACGGTACAACTACTGCAACCGTATTAGCACAATCAATTGTGGTTGAAGGCCTTAAAGCAGTCGCTGCTGGCATGAACCCAATGGATCTTAAGCGTGGTATCGACAAAGCAGTTATTGCAGCCGTTGCTGAGCTTAAAGCACTTTCGCAAGAATGTGCAGATTCTAAAGCCATTGCTCAAGTAGGTACTATCTCTGCTAACTCTGATGAATCAATCGGTGAAATCATTGCAACAGCAATGGAAAAAGTAGGCAAAGAAGGCGTTATTACCGTTGAAGAAGGCCAAGCCCTTGAAAACGAATTAGACGTTGTAGAAGGTATGCAGTTTGACCGCGGTTACCTTTCTCCTTACTTCATCAACAAAGCTGAAACAGGCAGCGTTGAGTTAGATTCTCCTTTCATCTTATTAGTTGATAAGAAAATCTCTAACATCCGTGAATTATTACCAATCCTTGAAGGTCTAGCTAAAACAGGTAAGCCACTGCTTATTGTTGCAGAAGACGTTGAAGGCGAAGCATTAGCAACATTAGTTGTCAACAACATGCGCGGTATCGTTAAAGTAGCTGCTGTTAAAGCACCTGGCTTTGGTGACCGTCGTAAAGCAATGCTACAAGATATCGCTATCCTAACTGGCGGTACTGTTATCGCTGAAGAAATCGGTCTAGAACTTGAAAAAGCAGCCCTAGAAGACTTAGGTACAGCAAAACGTGTTGTTATCACTAAAGACAGCACCACCATCATCGATGGTAACGGCGAGCAAGCGCAAATCTCTGGCCGTGTTTCGCAAATCAAACAACAAGTTGAAGAGTCAACATCTGATTACGACAAAGAAAAACTTCAAGAGCGTATGGCAAAACTTGCTGGCGGTGTTGCAGTAATCAAAGTTGGCGCAGCAACAGAAGTTGAAATGAAAGAGAAAAAAGCCCGTGTTGAAGATGCATTACATGCAACACGTGCAGCCGTTGAAGAAGGTGTGGTTCCTGGCGGTGGGGTTGCACTAGTACGTGTAGCGTCTAAGATTTCTGAAGTTGAAGTGATCAACGAAGACCAAAAGCACGGCGTAATCATCGCACTACGTGCAATGGAAGCACCACTTCGTCAAATCGCAACCAACGCAGGTGAAGAAGCCTCAGTTGTGGCGAACACAGTTAAAAACGGCAGCGGTAACTACGGTTACAACGCTGGTAACGACACTTACGGTGACATGTTAGAAATGGGTATTCTTGACCCAACTAAAGTAACCCGTAGTGCGTTACAGTTTGCCGCATCAATTGCTGGTCTAATGATCACCACCGAAGCAATGGTAGCTGAAATTCCACAAGAAGCTGCAGCGCCAGATATGGGCGGTATGGGCGGTGGTATGGGTGGTATGGGCGGCATGATGTAATCTAGCTTGTCTAAATTGGTGATAACTGCGTTGCTTCACCACTCGTTTAGCGTACTAAACGTCGTGGTAAAGCGCCTTGTTCTAACCTATTTATACAGCGCTATATGCACTGCTGATCTGAAGCCTAAAAGCTAAAGCCAAACTTCTTGTAAAAGAATTGAAAGCCCCGATACCTAACGGTATCGGGGCTTTTTAGTGGCTTTAAATTTTGTTATAAAATACTTATTTTTTGCAGGCGACTACACGCATCCACAGTTAATGGCTTTGAGTAAAAGCCGTGAGAGTTATACCAAGGTTTATGGCATACTGGGTTTCATGCTATGGATCATTCTAATTATTGTCATTGCGGGCTGTGTATTCTTGCCTGGCTTGTGGGTCAAGCACATCATGAGCAAGTACCAACAGCCCGCTGATCGCTACCGTCATCAAGGTAGCGGTGGTGAACTTGCTCGCCATATTCTAGATCGTTTTGGCCTAAATGACGTTAAGGTTGAAGAGACGCCTGACGGCGATCATTATGATCCCGGGGCTAAGGCTGTTCGCCTTACGCCGGATAACTATGCCGGTTATTCCCTGACAGCTGTGACTGTCGCTGCCCACGAGGTAGGGCATGCGCTACAGGATTCTCGCGGCGAGTCTTTGTTTTTGATGCGACAGAGGCTGGCTAGAACCGCTATGGTCGGTGAGCGTATTGCCGGCATAATGATGTTCGCGGCGCCAGTGGTCTTTATGCTCACCCGTATACCGCAGGCTGGCGCGTTGACCATTTTAATCGGCGTGCTGTCGATGGGGTTGAGCACTATTGTGCATCTGGTGACCTTGCCGGTCGAATTCGATGCCAGTTATGGCAAGGCGCTGCCCATACTCAAAGAGGGCAATTACCTGCACGACGGTGACCTAAAGCATGCGGAGAAGATTCTCAAAGCGGCGGCGCTGACCTACGTTGCTGGCTCGCTAGCAAGCTTGCTCAATCTTGGCCGCTGGATAGCGGTGCTGCGTCGCTAATAGAATAAGTGGGGATTCGTCAGGGGCAGAGTAAATTTTTTTCAAATTCATTCCTTGCTTCATAGCCTAAACTCAATCGCTAATTTAGTGATTAGATACAAAAAATTGCTGAAATATGGCTTAATAATCAATAACGCAACTGCTGGTTGACAGAATAACAAGCTGGCTTGCTAGTGAGCAACTGCCTGATTTATTATGCTTGCTGCTCAATTATTGATTAAAAGGACTCACTAATGATACTTGCAGATAAGATTATTAGATTAAGGAAGAAACTGGGCTGGTCGCAGGAAGAGTTGGCGGAGAAAATGAATGTTTCTCGTCAGTCTGTTTCTAAATGGGAAGGGGCAAATAGCATTCCTGATTTAAATAAAATCATTATGCTTTCACAGATTTTTGATGTGTCTACAGACTTCTTACTAAAGGACGAGAACGAGGAATTTGAAGTTGCTACTGAAGCCAAAGAACTAGGCATTAACCATATTACCCTAGAGCAAGCGACTGAGTATGTTGAGCATAAAATCGCAATGACGAATCTTGTTTCTAAAGGCGTGGTTTTGTGTGTGTGTTCTGCAATGCCGTTGTTTTTCTTTATGGCTATGGCGGAAACGAATCGATTTAACATGACGGGTGATATAGCAGCGGCATTGGGTATTGTGAGTGTGTTGATTTTGGTGTCAGTTGGAGTGAGCTTTTTTATCAAGACAAACCAATATCAAGATGAAATAGCGGCGATAGAAGATGAACCATTTGAACTCGCTTATGGTGTTCACAGCGTGTTTCATGAAAAGCGTAAACAGTTTAGGCCAGCTTATAATTTGCGCTTATCTGTAGGTATTTTCTGTTTTATTGTTAGCTTTGTTCCGCTGCTGTGCGTGAGTATTTTTTCTTTTGAGCAAGACATTGTTTTATTAATGATAGATGTACTGCTTTTTATTATTGCGGTTGGTCTATTCATTATTTTACCGGTTTCTGCAAAATATGATGCCTATAGCAATGTATTGAAAGAAACAGTGAAAGAGACAGAAACAACTAGACGTACTAAACGAGCCGAGAAGTTGGCTGGATTTTATTGGCCCTTGCTCATTGCTATCTATCTTGGCTGGAGCTTTTGGACAATGGCTTGGGGCATCACTTGGATTATTTGGCCTGTTGGCGCCGTGCTGTTTGCCGCACTCGTTGGCTTGATGGAATTACTTCACAAAGACACGCCTTAATTAATACGTGGGAAATAAGACGTGTGAAATCAGGGTGCGAAGTTAATGCGCCCAAAGAAACTCGGAGTAAATCGCCAAGCGATTTTTTGCGAACAAAGAGTGCTTAGATTGCTAGGCGGCAATTCACTCGCCGCGCTTAATCGGTTTTATCTCGAACAAAACTCAACCCGCAATGAACAACACGCCCTAGTTAACACTTCCGGTTTTTTATTCTGTTAGTTGAGGTTTTATTGATTTAATCATCCATTGCTTATATTGGTTTTGCAGTAAAGTGCGCGCAATTATGGCTTGGGAGGATTTATGGTAACAATTGAGTTAGTGGTGGTATTAGCTGCCATCTTTATCGGCGCACGAATAGGCGGCATTGGTATTGGCTTTGCTGGTGGTTTTGGTGTGTTGGTATTAACTCTTGGGTTAGGTATGACACCTGGCACTATTCCTATTGATGTGATTTTGATTATTATGTCGGTCATCGCAGCTATTGCGGCGATGCAAGTTGCAGGTGGTTTGCAATATTTGGTGAATATCGCTGAGCGTGTTTTACGTAAAAATCCTAAGCAGGTTACTTTTTTAGCTCCGATTGTCACTTACACCATGACACTGTTTGCAGGTACGGGCCACACCGCGTTTTCGACCTTGCCTGTCATCGCTGAGGTGGCGAAAGAGCAGGGCATTCGTCCTTCACGGCCATTAAGTATTGCAGTTGTTGCCTCTCAAATTGCGATTACGGCTTCACCTATTTCAGCTGCGGTTGTGCTAATGAGCGGCATGCTTGAAAGCAAAGGCGTGGGCTATATCAGCTTATTGATGATTTGTATTCCCGCTACTTTTATTGCTTGTATGGTCGGCGCTTTTGTTGCCCAATTTATGGGTAAAGAGTTGAAAGATGACCCCGTTTATCAAGACCGTTTAGCTCATGGCTTAGTGAGCAAACGCGAGGTGAACAGCACTGAGTTACCAGCAGGGGCTAAGCGTTCGGTGATGGTTTTTCTGGTAGCAATTGTGGCAGTGGTGTTTTACGCCACCGCGATTAGTGATGCTGTAGGTCTTATTGATAATCCGACATTGCCGCGAAATGAAGCGATTATGGTGTTTATGCTAACGGCAGCCACGGCGATTACGCTGTTTTGTAAAGTGGATACAGCTGAGGTGCTTAATGCGGCGACCTTTAAATCGGGCATGAGTGCGTGTATTTGTGTATTAGGTGTTGCGTGGCTAGGTGACACCTTTGTTGCTGGGCATTTAGAAGAGATTAAAGCGCTATCGGGTGGCTTGCTAGAAGAGCATTCGTGGATGTTGGCGATCATTTTGTTTTTAGCCAGCATGTTGTTGTACTCGCAAGCCGCAACCACAGCGGCGTTAATGCCATCGGCATTTATGCTAGGGGTTAGCCCTGAGGCTGCTATTGCTTCTTTTGCTGCGGTGAGTGCCTTATTTGTATTGCCAACGTATCCAACCTTGTTGGCGGCTGTTGAAATGGATGACACAGGTTCTACCCGTATTGGCCAGTGGGTATTTAACCATCCTTTTGTGGTACCCGGTGTGGTGACGATTGTTAGCTCGGTGATGATTGGATTTGTATTAGCTGAGATTATTTTGTAGGTGTATTTATTGTCTGCTTAAGGCGTTTCTTTGGATCAATAATGCAGCATGCTTTCAGGTGTCAGCTTTAATGCCGACAAACTGCAAGCCGAAAAAAGCCCCGATGCTTAACCGTATCGAGGCTTTTTTTATTTGGATTTGCAACTTAAGGTCAGCAGCTACTTTGTGCGACTAATTTTATCCAAGTAGCCCATGGCAAAGGCCGATAATACAAAGGTAATGTGGATCAGTAAGTACCACATGATTTTGTCGTTATCGATATTTTCGGCATTCATAAAAACTTTAAGTAAATGAATTGACGATATGGCCACAATTGATGCGGCTACCTTGTTTTTAAGTGAGCCTGAATCCATTTTTCCAAGCCAGCTTAGTTTGTCACTGTTTTCGCCCACATCTAGCTGTGAAACGAAGTTTTCATAGCCTGAAAACATCACCATCACCAGAAGGCCGCCCACTAAAGTGATATCGATTAGCGATAGTGTAATCAAGATCAGGTCAACTTCTTTCATCTCAAAAATCATCGGTAGGATGTGAAAAATCTCTTGAAAGAACTTGATACCTAACGCAAATAGGACCAGGCTTAAACCTAAATAAATCGGTGCCATGATCCAGCGAGATGCATACATTAATTTTTCAAACACTTTTTCCATATATAGTTAACCTTTCAGATAAAAAACGCTGCAATCAATCAAGTTGATGATTGTTAAATCAAAACAGAGTGCACTTTAACTGTGCTTACCTATACTAGCAAGCGAGATCATCTCCCCACTTACCCAACTTGTACATTATCAAACAGGCTTAATCATGTTTAAGACTGACTTTTCGGCGCCGCAGTGACACTTGCGGTCAATTAATAGACACTCCTGCATTCGGTTGCTACTTTTTATTAACGGTACACAGCGATTAATAAAGAGTTATCTATGTTACGTCGTAATTTTTTAAGTCGAATGGGTTTAGCCTTAGCTGGAAGTGTCATTGGGACAAGCATAGGCAATGCAGTTGATGCAGCTGATGCCGCTGCTGAGGGCAATAAAGCAGCGTTAATGCCTGATAATATCAATGCTGGAGATTGGACTGCGCTGCGACAGCTTTTCCCCTTAACTGACGATTACATTCACCTTTCTACCTTTTTGTTGGCTTCTCACCCTAAACCTGTGGCAGATGAAATTGAGCGACACCGCAAAGGCTTAGATGCCAATCCTTCAGATTATTGGCATAAACACTTTGAAACCATTGATGGAAAAATATCCGCTGCGGCAGCAAGCTATATGGGTGGTGAAGCCGAACAAATTGCCCTCACTGACAGTACAACGATGGGGTTATCTTTGGTATACAGCGGGCTTAAATTACGCCCTAATGATGAAGTAGTGCAAACCGTACACGATCATTACTCTACCGATCTGTCTTTAAAACTGCGTGCAGAAAGAACAGGGGCTAACGTGCGCCGTATTACGTTATATGACACCCCTGCCACAGTGACAAGCTTGCAAGTTATCGATAACTTGGCAAAGGCCATTAATCAAAAGACTAAGGTGGTGGCTGTGACTTGGGTTCACTCTTCCACTGGGGTTAAATTACCTATCCGCGCTATGGCAGATGTGATTGCCAAAGTGAACAGCTCACGTTCTGAAGCTGATAAAATCCTATTTTGTGTCGATGGCGTACATGGCTTTGGCATCGAGGATGTTGATGTGAGTACAATGAGAAGATTTACCCTTTTGGTTAGCGTTTTACTCCTTGGCATAGTAACGGGTTGTTCATCACGATTACCCATCGACTCAGCTAAAAAACAACAGTATTCAGCATCTCATGCGCTAATTGGCCAAGCTTCTTGGTATGGCAGTAAATTTCACGGCAGACTGTCGGCAAGTGGTGAAAAATACATTATGAGAGCCTATACCGCAGCTCATAAAACCCTAGCTTTTGGCACCATAGTGAGGGCGACCAATACCAGCAATAATAAAAGCATCAATGTAAAAATTAACGATTGCGGCCCTTTTGTTAAAGGTCGAGTGATCGATCTTTCTCAAAAAGCGTTTCAACAAATCGCCAGTAGCGATCAAGGGATTGTAACCATAAAAATTGATATTCTGGACGATAGTAATATCTTTAGATACAAACATTAATCTTGCCATCGTGAGTCACAATTTGACTCTGCTTAACCAAGCTCAATATCGTACTCAGCCCCTTTAATGGTTGTAATTTATCTTGCGTCAAGCATACAAGATTCATTGCAGGTTTAAAGCGCAAAACTATGCAGCTTATAGTTAACTGAAAACTCTAATGCTTAATAATATCTGCGGGTGTTTTTGTGATGTTTATCCTTAATGGAAAATAAAAAAATGAAATGGCTACTTTTATATGTAACTAACTGATATTTTATGTGGTTATTAACCAGTAATAAGTTTTTTGGTTAAGCTTAATGTGGCTGAGAAATAACAAAAGGAAGGAATTTTGATTCTAAGAAAGATCGTTAAGGTGTTAGTGTTGCTCTCATTGATGGCAATAACACCAGTATGGAGTATGACTTATGGGTACGGGGGTGATCAGCCGCCGGTGAAGAAAATGATTGATTTACAAGGATACAATGTTAGTCGCTTAGAAGTCAGAAAGTCTATTTTGGAGATGATGCTTAATTATCAGTGGCAGATTAGGGTGCATGAGAAAGAGCGTATTTTGGCTGTTTATAAAGACACTTGCCAAGTGCAACTTGAGATTTCTGATAGCTTTATCGTTATTGAAGAATTGGAATCCCCATGCCATTTTAAGCCTGCTTGGATTAAATCCCTCAAAAGTGGCGTTATTCAAAAATTGACATATTATGATTTAGTTCAGCAGGCGAAAGGATTGTTGGATGAAGCCTAATGCCTTAATAGATATTATTAAAGTTAAAAAAGCCGCCTCAAGAATAAGCGGCTTTTGCTCAAAGTTTACTAATGATAAAGCATAGATGTTGATGTTTATCTTTACTAGTTATTTAAAATAAATAGGAAATTGTTAGGTTTCCAGACATAGCAAAATAAGTACCAGAGGTAAACATTAAGTCTTCATACTTATCAGCCTGGCGTAATGTTAATACAAAGTCTAAAGCTGCTGGTCCCCAATTATAACCTAAGCCACCGCCAAATTGGATACCAGAGAAAGACTCACTCTCATTTGAAATGCTCCATTCATCTGAAAAGAAACCTGCGCCACCGTATCCTCTAAAGCCTTTTTCAGCTAAACCTACACCGCCGTAAGCCATTAGGTCAAAGCCGCTACTTTCTAAGTCACTAAAGTCGTCATTTTCTAATAAAAAATAAGTAGCTCTTACTTGAAAGTGATTATTAAAGGCATAACCAGCAGCAATATTAAAGCCACTAAAATCTAGGTCTGCATCAGAGTTATCGTCATTAGCTAAAGAGAAAGCGTATGAGCCAATACCGATACTCCAATTTTTAGCAGGAACGGATTCCACTTCTGCAGCACTGATTTGAGCGCCTAGTAATAACGTCGATAAAAACACTGTTCCTTGGATTAATTTTTTCATTATTTTTCCATCTATTATTAAGGTTGCCTTTTAAAAAAGGATTCAACTAATGCTACTTAATCTTGAAGTGAGCATGTTTATATAAAAGCACGAGATATGAGCTTAATTATTAAAGTATGGGCATTAAAAACCCTCAATATCTGCAGATATTGAGGATTTTTATTACTTAAACTAATTCATCAAAAGTGGAGTTAGTTATTGGGACAATAGAAACCACAATAATGTAGCTAATATTGTTTGAAACAGAATTATATTGTCTGATCCATCTTGGTCATTTGTTCAGCATTTTCTTTATTGCTTCTGATAAACTCTTCAACGTCTTCTATTTTTTCGTGGCTAAAGCCTAATTGTGCCTCAATTGATACTTTTCCATTAGCATGTTCAGTCAGAGTAAATTCATTTACTCCTAGCATACGTGAGAACACAGTGTGAACTAGAGAATTTTGTATATCGACAACTTTAATAGTTGTGGTGGTTTTATAGAAAGCGAACACACCACTGGAGGTGTTAATCCAGTCAATTGACCAGTAATAGTGGCTGTTGTTCTTAAGTCCATTTTTATCATAAAGTGCCTCCCTAAAAGAAATTTTATCACACTCATTGTAAAGTCCAGACTTTGAAGCTCTACAGTCTGAATGATCGGTGACATTTTTACCTAATAAGCTAATGTCTAAAGGTACTAATGAGCCATCTTCAATGTTAACCAATACATAATCATTAAGTTCGTTTAGCCCAAATGTACTGCCAAGAGCAGAAACTGAATCAAATAATCCACCTACAGAGTCTGATTTATCACGAGCATCTTTTTCTAAAAGAATATAACCTGTAGATGCAGCATCACCATTTTGATGTTGTGCTATATGGTAATCATCTATAAGTGTAATATTTTCAATATTGCCTTCTCCAATTTTGTATCGGAATGCAGATCCTGCACGACCTAGAATAAATCCATCAGAAGTTGGAATTACAGCATTTCCTGATGTTTTTTTACCCGTTACAGTCTCAACACTAAAAAGGTCACCTTTTCTTATTATGTTGGCGATTTTTATTGGTTCTTGTTCTGAGTTGGCTTTGTGGTATTTAAGTGTATAAGAGCCATCAAAGTTTTTTATTGCGTAGGTAAATTGCCCTGTAAAGCGATCCGCTCCTAAGTTTGCAACACTGCCTTCAAAGTCATTGAACATCTTGCCATTGATCAAAATTCCGTCTTTATTTCTCACGAATAAAGCAGGGCCTCCAGTTGCGTTAACTAACAATCGTTGTTCCATTAACTCTAATTCACTCAGATATTCAACTGGAGCTTGAGTAGGAGCTTGGGGGGCCTGTTGTCGTAAATTGGCTCCACCCATCATTGCACCTAACATCGATTTTTGCATTTCTATCATTTGTGATCTTTCTTCAGCAGTCATTTGCGGTGCTGTAGAAAGACATCCAGTTAAAGTTGTTAACATTAAAATAGAAGGTGCTATTTTCTTAATCATTGTGGATTTACTTCCCTTTTTTTTAGAGTTTTTTGATAAAAAACAATTAACCACTCATCTGGTTAACAATTTCGATGCAAATTTATCACAATTGAATGGCGTGTGAAAATTTTTACACAATAGTTTTAGTGGTTTAGGTTATTTGTTTGTTAAGTATTGGCTCTATGGAGAAATCCACCAAATAACTAAAGAAAAATAAACTTTCTTCTGAATTATTCTCTCTATAATGAATAAGCTTGCAGCTATCGATAATTTGGCCAAGGCCATTAATCAAAAAACCAAGGTGGTGGCCGTGACTTGGGTTCACTCTTCCACTGGGGTTAAATTACCTATCCGCGCTATGGCAGATGTGATTGCCAAAGTGAACAGCTCACGTTCTGAGGCTGATAAAATCCTCTTTTGTGTCGATGGCGTACATGGCTTTGGCATCGAGGATGTTGATGTGAGTACATTAGGCTGTGATTTTTTTATTGCTGGCACTCATAAGTGGATCTTTGGCCCACGTGGCACTGGCATTATATGGGGCTCAAAGCGCGGCTGGAATAACTGCAGCGCAGTGATCCCAAGTTTCAGCCTATCCTACGATGTGTGGCTAGGTAATAGCACCCAAGCGCAAGTACCAATGGGTGAACATATGTCACCAGGAGGCTTTCACCGTTTGAACATCGTTGGGCATTACCCGCTGCGTTTGAGCTACATATGCGTTTGGGTAAAGCCAATGTGCAACAGCGTATTCATCAGCTCAATACCCAAACCAAGCAAGGCTTGGCAAAAATGTCACATGTCACCTTGTATACGCCAATGGCCACTGAACTATCATCGGGGCTGGTGTGTTTTGATGTCGATGGTTTGTCACCGCAACAGGTGGTAGAGCATATGCACACTAAGGGCATCATTATGAGCTCGACGCCTTATCGTGACTCATTCGCGCGTTTTGCGCCGAGCTTAATTAATAACGAAGCCGAGATTGATAAAGCACTCTCTGAGATACAAGCGTTGGCATAAGATTTTGCTTTTAAAAAGTGTCATAAGTGCAAGTCAGTGTAATAACGGGGGGGGCAGAATCCACGGTTGCTAGCGAGCCATAACATATAGGCTCCAGCAGCTACTACATGAACAAGGGAGTGAACATGAGCAGGGTTTATGTGATGCTGCGCTTGCTATGGTGGTGTTATAAGTCATCTTGAGTGACAGCTTAAATGTTCTCATCTACACTGCAGGCTAAGGTTAGCGAGTTGTCTGAGAGCATTTTGTGCTTACAAGGCAGCGAATAAAATGAAGCATTATTTTAAAGAGCGAGTAGTAAACACAATGATTAAATTTAAGCTTATGTTTAGTGTGTTACTCCTTGCTATGGCAACAGGCTGTTCATCACGAGTGCCCATCGATGCTTCTAAAACAACACAATATTCAACATCTCATGCACTAGTGGGGCAAGCTTCTTGGTATGGCAGTAAATTTCACGGCAGACTGACGGCAAGTGGTGAAAAATACAATATGAGAGCCTATACCGCAGCCCATAAAACCTTGCCATTTGGCACTATAGTGAGGGTGACGAATACCGGTAATAATAAAAGCATCGATGTAAAAATTAACGATCGCGGCCCATTTGTTAAAGGCCGAGTGATCGATCTTTCTCAAAAAGCGTTTCAACAAATAGCCAGTAGCGATCAAGGGATTGTAGCGATCAAAATTGACATTCTAGACGACAGTAATACCTTTAGATACAAACATTAATCTTGCCATCGCGAGCCACTATTTGACTCTGTTTAACTAGGCTCAACATCTTAGTTAATCTCTCTGTTCTTTATGACCTATCTCGCGTCATTTGTTTAAAGCTCTTCTCTTTAGCATTCAACATTTAGCATTTAGCATTTAGCATTTAGCATAGCCTATCAAAATAGGTTTTTTAGCTGACTAAATCGAGATTGCTGAGTCCGCACTTATGCGCTTATGCCACCCAATATGTTGGGCATCGGCAAACTGTGTAATAACTTCTTCTTATAAATCGCCCTAAAAACGATCAAACGCTTGAAATAACAGTAAAAAGCCTGATAGGCGAACGCCTTGTGCATTTAGTTTTCTTACAGTATTTACATAATTGTCGATAGTTCTTTTCATCTTCATAAAATTAGAGTTATTATTCTAATTTGTATGGGATGTAACCGCGTTACTGATTAATCAGCTTAAAAATACACTAGATCTTGGCTGCGAATAGCTATGTTTAGTTAGCGCTGCGGTATCTGTCTGCAATTGCTGATGCATTTAACTCGGTATAAAAATTTTTAACGGTATTAATTGATAAAAGCGCAAACGCCAGCAGGGTGTTTGTAGATGTACTTCAACATAAAAATGGATATGTATGAAAAAAATAATAATTAGGATCTTAGTGATCGTACTGGTTGTACTTTCTCCCATTCTGTATCTCGCAGGCACATTTGTTTTTACAGGCCCGATGCCAGATGATGAATTTCAGCAACAACTACCTACGATAGTAAAAAACCTTGAAGTAAAAATGGATGGTGAGGGTGAAGAGACCATAGTCATGATCCACGGTTATCCTGATAGTTTAGAGCTGTGGGACAAGCAAGTTGAATATTTAAAGCAAGACTATCGGATTGCTCGATTTACTTTGCCGGGGTTCGAGCTAGAAGATAATGGCCAAAGACCCGATTACAATATTCAGCAAATTCGCATGATTATGGATGCCTTTATCGAAAGTTTAGATAGAGATAAAGTGACTGTACTCGCTCATGACTGGGGCGCGTCTTATGCTTCACATTATCTTGCGCAAAATGACTTGGTCGACAGACTTATTCTTTTAGACATTGGCAGCTATGGTAACGAAAAATCACCAAGCATTAATGTTAAATACACCTTTGCCCTTGCGCTTGCTTGGGTTTTACCTGAATTTCTCGGTGAAAAATTAACGCTTTTTACTGCGGAAAACATATTAAAACTTGAACAGAATGTAGACGCGAATAAAAAAGTGGCTAATTTACGTTCTGATGCGCGTATGACTTACCCATACTGGCATTTATGGAACGCTATTTTATCAAAAGATTTACCCCAACGTGTTGCGGTGGAAGATTTTGGCACGCCTTTTCTTTTCATCTATGGCAAAGATAAGAATGTGTGGTTCCATGGTAAAGAGTGGTTGCAACAGGTTGTCGATTTGAATAAGGGTCAGGTTGAAGTGGTACCGGGCGGTCACTGGTTTATGGAGTCTTCTGCTGACTTAGTGAATCAAACTGTCGATGATTGGATACGTGCTAATTAAAAATAATAGTAATTGGTTAGCTATCACTAAGCCGATAGCGCCAGTAACTTAGTCACTGTGTTAAGAAAGGGGATACTTGTTGAGAGTATCCCCTTTTTTAGCATTTAGCCTGCGTCGATGCTGATACTTAGGTGGATTTAAATTTTGTTAAAACGTGCAGCTGGGATCTTGCGGCTTTATATCAGCGTTTTAGTTAACCTTGTGACCGCGCTTTAAAAGCGTAATTTCGTTTTAAGATAAAACTCAGTTAAGTTAATTACAATGGATGACGATATAAACTATTGTCATAAATTGAACACTTAAAGAGGGTTTTATTATCAAAGATAATCACAGTTCAAACTCGTCTAGCCGTAAGCCTTGGGTGACTCTCGGCGTTATTGTATCCATAGTGATATTGTTTGCGGTGGTGTTTAATGTCATGCCCAAAGGGTTTAAAACCACCCATGAACAAATTGGCACAGGTAAGCCTGCATTTGTATTTGTTTATGATCCCAACCTTGCGGTGAGCAATAGCCAAACTGAACAAATGAATGAGGCTCGCGATCAGATTAGTGAGCAAGCGTTTTTTTTGATCGCCAGAATAGGCACCCCAGAGGGTGATCAATTGATTGCCAAATACCGTGCTAGCCCTGCTGAAGTGCTATTGTTTGATCCCGCTGGTAACTTGGTTAAACGACAGTATGCATTGAGAACGGCTGCAGAGTTAATGCAGTGGGTTAACTAAATCAACTAGTAAGCTAAAGTAAGGCTTAAATCAGCCTTATTTTTACATATTAAAAAGCCTTGATAGCAAACACTATCAAGGCTTTGTTGTTTCTAGCGAGTCATTTGGCTTTATTAGCTAAACCTTACTGGCTTACTGCTTATAGACTTGACCGTCTTTCATCACAAAGGTCACGTTTTCCATTAAGCTGATATTGCTGAGCGGATCGCCATCAACGGCAATAATGTCAGCTAAAAAACCTGCTTTAATCTGCCCGAGGTTGTCTTGCTTGAGTAAAGCGGCGCTATTGATGGTCGCAGCTTGTAAGGCTTGGGCTGGGGTCATACCAAATGTCACCATACGTGAGAACTGCTTACCGTTATCACCATGGGGGTAAATTGCCGCATCTGAGCCAAATACCATGTTAGCACCAGCTTTTACCGCTGCTCTAAAGCTATCTCGCTGGGCTTGCGATACTAACTTTTCTTTATTGATGTTTGCTTCAGGTACACCATTAGCTGCGCCATAGGCGAGGGTGTATTCAGTGTTGTAGATATCACAAGAAAGGTAAGTACCAGCCTTTACAGCCATTTTTATTGCTTCTTTATCCATGAAACTACAATGTTCGATACTATCGACGCCCGCTCTGATCGATGCTTTAATACCGCTAGTGCCATGGGCATGGGAGGCAACCACTAAGCCACGCATGTGGGCTTCATCAACGGCTGATTTTATTTCTTCATAAGTTAGCTGTTGCACGCCGACTTTAGTGCCCTTAGAAAATACCCCGCCAGTGGCACACACTTTAATCGCATTAGCGCCATATTTGATATTTTCACGTACTTTAGCGCGCACAGCCCAAGGTCCATCAGCGACCCCTTGCGATTTTGATTTTTTTTCTGGGGATGAAAAGTTATCGTCGCAATGCCCGCCTGTAATACTAATCGGATGGCCAACAGCCCAAATTCTTGGCCCTGCAATTTCACCGGCATTAATGCCGTCGCGGGTGGCAATAACGGCGTAACCTGCAGCGCCTAAGTCCCGCACCGTGGTAAAGCCTGCCATTAAGGTTTTTTCGGCATTTTTAACCGCTTTAACGGTTTGGCGTGGAATAGAATAATTTTGCGAGGCTAAAAAATTATCCTCGGCATCACCGCTAAGGTGAACATGCATATCCATCATCCCAGGAAGTAAGGTTTTACCGCTTAAATCGATAAGCTTGTAATCATTATCTGTAGTGATTTTGGCTTGTTGGGTGACTTGGGTTATTTGATTGCCATTAATGACAATGGCCACGTCATTAATGGTTTTGCCTTTTACTACATCGACGTATGCATCAGCGATCAATAAGGTTTGTTGTGCCAGTGCTGGCACGCTTAGCGTCAGCGAGATTGCCGCTGCTAAGCTGAATTTTGTTAGACCCTTTAATTGTTTATTTGGCTTTACCATCTGCGTGGTTTTCCTGTTTATTGTTGTTTAAGTAAGCGTACAAACCATCATACGACAATTGTTAAGCTAGTGTTAATGCTTAAGGCGATTGAATTGTAATGACTAATGTAGAAAATTATTGCCACATCTATTGTTGATAGTTATTGCCACCCCCCGCTTTATATTGATGGCAAATATCTGCCTAATCCCGTGTGCAGTAGTTTTGTGCTGCCATACTTCTTGTATAGTTAATACTAGCTTTCGCATTCAAGGTAAGGTTTATATGGCCACTCTTTCAGACAATGACTTAATGGCTCAGCTAAAAGATCATTTATACGATCACTTAGAGGATCATTTAGCGGATCACTTTGAAAAAAGCGCTGTGGTGTTATCAGCGCAGGCAGTAAGAGACGCCGAGCAGTATTGGGCATCAAGCCATAACAATAGTACTTGGCCCTTAATGGTTAAGGCAGCTAGCAGTTTTGTGCAGCGCTTTGGCAGCGCTTTTAATACATCGCAAGCAATATTGGTGGTTGTGGGTCAGGGCAACAATGGTGGTGACGGTTATTACATTGCCAAATTATTACTGCAACAGGGTAAAAAGGTCGTGGTTTATGCGCCTTTTGGCGCGCCCAAAGCGGGCATCGATGCGCAGCAAGCCATGAATGAATTTTTAGCGGCTGGTGGTAGTGTTCATACCACTAAACCTAGCGCATCTTATCCGATCATTATTGATGCGCTATTTGGCAGTGGTTTAACCCGAACACTATCTGCTGCGGCGATAAAGGTTATTGATGACATTAATCAGAGTGCTGAGCAGGTTTACGCGGTTGATGTGCCCAGCGGTTTAAATGCCGATAGCGGCCAGCCTGAGCCGATTTGCGTTAATGCCACTGCCACCCATAGCTTTATTGCTTATAAGCCGGGGCAACTCACTGCATATGGGCCAGCATCTTGTGGGGCACTGTCGTTAGACTCTTTAGGGCTTGAGCCTATTGCTGGTACAACAAAAGAGAATTGGCGCTACGATCCAAGGGTAAATATGCTGCCATCACGCAGGGGTAATACCCATAAAAGTCATCATGGTAATGTCAGCGTTATTGCAGGTCTTGGCAATATGGCTGGCGCTGGCATTATTGCTAGCCGCGCAGCCTTAAATGCTGGCGCTGGGCGGGTATTTTTACAGTGTGAGCCAAGCCATTTTGTCGCCTGCTTAAGCCAATCTCCTGAGATTATGTTTTCTGATAGTACCGAAAACACCTTAAAGCAAC
Organism: Shewanella sp. 6_MG-2023; assembly: GCF_030547195.1. Taxonomy (NCBI): domain Bacteria; kingdom Pseudomonadati; phylum Pseudomonadota; class Gammaproteobacteria; order Alteromonadales; family Shewanellaceae; genus Shewanella; species Shewanella sp. 6_MG-2023. The sequence continues at coordinate 138,282 of NZ_JAUOQU010000008.1, forward strand.
ACGCCGTGCTGGTGGTGGGCCCAGGTCTTGGCCGCGGGCCGCAAGCTCAGCAAATCATGCAAACGCTATTAACCCTTCAACCCAACTCTGGCGTTGATAATAAACGCAGCCTCGGGGTGTTAGATGCGGATGCGCTGCGTTATTTGGCAAAGCATCAGCAAACGGTAACGCCTTGGGTGCTAACTCCCCATGAGGCAGAGGCCGCTGGCTTGTTGGGCATATCTGCCACTGAAGTTACAAACGATCGCGTTGCCGCTGCGCTGGCACTACATAAAAAATATCAAGCAGTCGTGGTATTAAAAGGGGCTGGCACACTAGTCGCCCATCAAGGTGGAGTCAATTTTTGCCATTCAGGCTCAGCAGCTATGGCCACACCGGGCATGGGCGATTGCTTAGCAGGTATTATTGCTGCACTTATCGCCCAAGGGCTATCGGCGGTTGATGCGGCTATTACAGGGGTGAACTGGCATGCCACACTAGGCCATCAACTTGGCCAAACTCAGCGAGTGGTACTGGCCAGTGATATTTGCCAGCAGCTGAAATTAGGCCGTCATTAACTCACAATAGCGTAGTGGTTTTAGTATTTATTTGCTGTAGCGCTGTGAACTTAGGCTGTCTAAACAAATTCTAATGCTGAATAAATATGCATTTGGATGCAAATAGAAGTGGTCGGATGAGTACCCAATTGGCCACCAATAATCTTAACATTCAAAGATCAATTATTTGACGCTAGTTGTCTGTGACTAAAGGCGCGAACCTAATACATTATAAATTGATGCTAAGACGATATTGTAAAACACTGGCTTAACTAAGCCATATAAGTGTTTGTGGGTGATTGGCGGCAGCTGTTGATTATTTCTACGCTCCCTATCGTCAATTATATGACAAGTCAAATATTTATTAAATTTGTTAACTCGTTTTAATCTTGATTCTATATTGCTGTAAATAATAGTTTTTTTGACGTGCTGTCGTTTTATTGGCTCTGTTGTCTTATGGTTTTTTTTAATTATTATGTAGCGCGAACAGACCACTGTTGGTTATTTATATTCATCCATTATCGCCCTTGAGTCTGCAGTCTTCTTTTACGTCATAACTAGAGATATTTACATGAAAACCAATAAGTTTTTCGGTGCCGTCGCTGCTGTGTCAGCAATGTACATCTTAATACCTAATCAAAGTGCTCATGCCCATGGTTGGGCTGAATTTCCTGAAGCAAGACAATCAATTTGTTACGAGCAAGGTGGCTTGTGGAGTGGCACGCCACCTAATGCGGCTTGTGCACAAGCCAAAGCGATTTCTGGTACTTATCCATTTATTCAGCGTAATGAATTTGCCATTAATATTCCTGCACCGACATACAATGATATGGAAGTGGTAAAAGCGGCTATCCCTGATGGCAGCTTATGTTATGCCAATGACGCTCAAAAAAGCGGTATGGGTGCTGAGCATTCACAGTGGACCCGCACTGAATTGCCAACTGGTACTTTTGAGTACGTGTTTAATGCAACCGCGCCTCACAACCCTTCATTCTGGCAGTTTTATTTAACCAAGCCTGGTGTTGATGTGTCTAAGCCACTTAAATGGGATTACTTAGAGTTAATCCAAGAGTACGGCAATGTTGCTGTGGACGCTGACAAAAAATACCGCATGGACATTGCGATCCCAGCCGATCGCTCAGGTGATGCGATTTTGTTTACTCGCTGGCAGCGAGATGACACCGTTGGTGAAGGATTCTATAACTGTAGTGACATTACCATTTCAGGTGATTCACCGGTTGATCCAGAACCAAGCGAGCCATACTTAGAGCAAGGCGATGCCTTTATTCCTGCTGATATCAGCCTTAATACCCCTCAGCTTGGTGAGTCGGTTAATTATAAAGTCTTTAGTGACAATGGTGATATTCACTCTAGCTTTTCGTTAGAAATTACCGCAGATAATCAACTCGATTGGGATCGCTTATTAGCCTCACAAGTCAACGGTTATTACGAGACTCAATATAGCGGTAACGTGTTTATTGGCCGCTGGCATGCAGAAATGAATCACTATATGTATTTCAGAAATGAGCTACATAATAACTTCTTTAATGCCAGTAATGGACAGGCTTATGGAGAGTTCAGTATCACAGCAAACAATGAGTTTGTTGAAGCTGTGATTACGCCAACAGTGTTAAAAGAAATTACTAACGCTAGCGTTACCCATGGTGAGTACGTGGTATTAACGCCAGCAAGCAGCAAAGGCGATATTGAACAAATCTCTTGGGTGCAAGTGGCAGGTTTGCCGATTGAAACCGCTATTGGTCAAAATGATGAGCTAATTATCAACACTGTTTTGCTTGAGAATGTCGCCCAAGAAGTCAGTTTTGAGCTTACTGTTTCAGGCCAAGGCGAAGAAGATAAAACGGTTTATAGTTTTACTATTACCCCAACTGACGTAGAACCAGGACCAAGCCCTGAGCCATTGCCTGGAGAGCAATGGAGTGCATCTGCTGTTTATAATGGCGGTGAAAAGGTGATGCATAATAACCAAGAGTGGACTGCTCAGTGGTGGACTCAAGGTGAAGAGCCTGGTACTACAGGTGAGTGGGGTGTGTGGCGTTAATAGCCCTCATGCTTGTTTGCTAAGGTTTTAAACATAATCGCAGTAAACCCTAACGGCCAATCATTGATTGGCCGTTTTTTATGCTATAACTAAAATATGATGTGGCCCAATGCGCTTTATAAACTTGTTGATGTTTTACTCTAATGAATATCGATTTAGTTAATCGAATAGGTGTGATGGTAGATAAAGGACTGCGGCCATTAACTAGAACTTACTACTGAAATTGGTATTTTGGTGGGGAGAACGCTTGTATTGTTTTTATATACAATCAATTATATAACGATGGAATTATATAAAGATATTTTGCATGATTTAATTGTTATCTAGTTGCTGAATATGAAGGTATCGGGGATACCATATTTAATTAACTAAAAATAAAGGCCGTATTTAAGGGCCGTATTTAAGGATTAAATTTAACGGTCTCATGTTAGCGACCAGCGAAAAGGAATCCCATAACGATGAATTTAAATATTGTCAGCGCCGAACAGGCTGCGCAGCAAAAGTATGAATTAATAATTATTGGTTCTGGCTTTGGAGCTTCATTTTTTTACTTGAGGCGCTAAAAAAAATTAATGGTAATATTCTGGTGCTGGAATGGGGCGATTATCATTCGTGGAATTGGCAATTATCCCAAGGTAAAAATTCGGCTGCTGATCCTGCCGATACCTTTAAAAATACAGCTGAAAAAGAATGGAATTGCACCATTGGTTTTGGTGGTGGAATGAATTGCTGGTTTGCCCAAACCCCTCGATTTCATCCTGCAGATTTTAAAACCGCCTCTTTGTATGGGGTCGGCAATGACTGGCCGATTTCCTATGACGATCTTGAGCCTTATTATTGTGATGTCGAAAGCATTATGTCGGTGTCAGGCGATCCTGATATGCAAAGCATGTTTCCTCGCTCAAAACCTTATCCCCAGCCGCCCCATAGACCCACTGCCATTGATCGCATTATGAAAAATGCCAATATGGACAGTCACTTTATCATGCCAACGGCCAGAGCAAGGGTGTCAACTGATACACGGGCGGCCTGCTGCTCTAATGCCAAATGTAATTTATGTCCCATTCAGGCCAAATTTACTGTGCATAATGGTTTTCAGCAGGTGTATTCGGACCCAAGAGTGCATACCTGTTTAAACTCTGAAGTAAGGCATATGCAGCACAGTGATAGCACGGTTTCTAGCGTGGTTTTTATCAACAACAATCAAGAATATACCGTCAGCGCCGACAAGTTTGTTTTAGGCGCCAACGCCATACAAAGCCCTGCGATATTGCTACGATCGAAAATGGATTTTGGTGACACGGGCCTAGGGCTACACGAGCAAATTGGGATAAAAGTAGAGGTGTATTTAGACGGTTTAGAGAACTTTGATGGTAGCACTATTACCACAGGGCTCAATTATGCCTTGTATGATGGCGAGTTTAGAAAAGATCACGCTTCTTGTTTAATTTACTTTGAAAATCGTTGGCCTTATGGCTTTAGAAAAGAAGTGGGTCGCTGGCGAGAAACCCTGCCATTAGTCATTGTCGCTGAAGATCTCCCCCAAAAATCCAATAATGTCACTATTGATGCTACTACAGGGCAGGCGGTAGTGAGCTATACCGGAGAATCTGAGTACGCCAAAAAAGGTATTGAGCAGGCTTTAGCGCAATTACCTAAGGTACTTGATGCATTACCTGTGGAAGCGATTCATTTTCGTGGCTGGCGGCCGACTGAATCACATTTACAGGGCACCTTGAGAATGGGCAACATTGATGATGGCTCAGTGGTAGATGCAAACCTTATTCATCATCAATACCGAAACTTATTTGTGGTGGGCACATCAGTATTTCCAAGCTGTTCTTGTGCTAATCCTAGCTTAACGGCTGCAGCATTAGCAGTGCGCGCAGCGAGAATGGGGGTTTAATATGAGTGGTACTAGTCTTTCTCGGCGCTCGTTTCTTAAAGTTGCAGCGGTTGGCGCAGGGCTGGGTGGGGCGGTATTTTATGGAGTGCATACATTAAATACCCAAAATTTTATCGTTTCTAGCCTTGATCGTTTACTGGGTAAGCTAAATATTAGCGATGAAGACCTGCAATTGTTTTGTGATCATTTTACCGCTGAATATGGTGAGATGAAGCTGCGTGCCATTATTATATTAGATCAATCTTCAATGTTTGATTTGGTTGTTAAAAAGCGTGCTATTTGGATTGATAAGTATGAGCGAAAATTAGTCACTGATTTTATGATGTCGACCAATTATTTCCAAGTCAGTAACCCTGCCACAGAGGCGCTGCAATACTACGGCGCTAATCGGCCTTGTTATAATCCCTTTGCCCGCTTTGACGTCGGTTGATTGCTGTTGATAAAACCATAATACCCTGTCAGTTATGCCTTTCATAAAATAGTGGCCTTTGACTTTAACAAGTGAAACTTGTTAAGCCAAAGGTCATTATCTTGCAAAATCTCCATTAAAGTTTTCCCTCAATAAGTCGATGTCTATATACAGGTCTAATCGTGTACTACACGAATATTAGAGGCCAATGTTATTGAGTCATGTTATTAAGTACTTTAATGCTCAATAAAGGCTGTTTAAGAGTAATAACCACTCGCCAAACCCCATACTGACAACTGAAATAACTTGATATTCAGGTCATTAATCACGGTGAATTTAAGCTAATTCCTCCGATTGTTATTTTAAAGTAGGCTTAATCTTTAAAGGTAGTTATATGAGTATTGATGTCTCAATTAAGAGAATGCTTCAAATTACAATTTCGTTATCATTATTGGCTTTAATCGTTTTAGTTTGGGTGAGCAATGCCCAGCAATCTTCTATTTATGAAAGTGTGTTAAATGAAGAAAAACAGGTTAATACTATTTTTGCTTTAAAAGATACTCGCTATGATGTTGTACAAATTCAGCAGTTTTTAACCGATGTTGGCGCAACAAAAAGTGATGAAGCTAAAGCCGAAGCGTTAGCAAGTTTGCATGCCGCTCAAGCAAATATGGATAAACTTATCAGTTCGGCACCGGAATATACTGCAAGAGCTCAATCGATTAAACGTCAAATTAATCAATTGCATGAATCTGGTGTGAATATGGCAGATGCTTACCTAACTCAGGGGACCGATGCTGGTAATTTACTGATGAAAGGTGCTGGTGGCTTTGACCAAGCATCGTCAGATTTAGCTGATAATTTAGATGAATTAGCCCAAGAGTTAGATGGTAAATTTACTGTTGCGGTACAAGAAACCCTAAATTCCACCATGCAAGCTGCCAGTGTGCAATTGTGGGGCAGTATTGGCATTGGTGTGTTTATTATCATTATTTTGTCAGCCCTTTACCGCAATATTTTCACTCCGCTTAACGCTTTAGATAATTCCATGAGTAATGTGGCTTCAGGCTCTAAAGATCTTACCGTGGCGCTAGATGATAGTGGTAATAGCGAAATTAATCAGGTCGCTGGCAACTTTAATGTATTTGTAGGTAATATTCGTGAGTTAATTATTGATTTCAATGGTAATACTCAGCAGTTAGGTACGGCAAGTGTGCAGCTTAAATCGGCCAGTAACGAAACCTTAGCGGGCATGCAGCGCTTACAAGGTGAAACCGAACAAGTTGCTACAGCGATGAATCAAATGCAAGCAACCGTGGTGGAAGTAGCTAATAATGCCGAACTAGCGGCGCAAGCAGCTAAAGATTCTGATACCCAAGCGGTCCATGGTGACATGATAGTTCAGCAAACGATCGCTTCGATCGATAACCTCTCTGGCGGGGTTGAACAAGCTGCCAATGCGTTACAAAAATTACAAAACGATGCCGATAATATAGGTAGCATTTTAGATGTGATCCGCAGTATTTCAGAGCAAACTAACTTACTGGCACTCAATGCCGCCATCGAAGCTGCCCGCGCGGGCGAGCACGGCCGTGGCTTTGCGGTAGTGGCAGACGAGGTCAGAACCTTGTCTAAACGAACTCAAGATTCAACTAATCAAATTCAGCAAATGATTGGACAGTTACAAACCGGTGTTAAAGATGCGGTATCGGTAATGGACTCAAGCCGTGAGCAAGCCGATAAAAGCACTGTTCAGGCAGCACAAGCGGGTGAGGCCTTAGCTAAAATTACCGAATCGGTGGCGATGATTTCTAATATGGCCACCCAAATTGCCACAGCAGCAGAAGAGCAAACCGCTGTCAGTGATGAAATTAATCGTAATATTGTCAATATTAGTGATGAAGCCAGATTAACGGCCAGCAATGCCGACCAATCACATAGTGCCAGTGTGCAGGTTAATCATTTGTCACAGCAATTAAGAGAACAAATTGGTCAATTCAAGACAAGTTAGTGAATTATTTTTAAACAAGCTAGAGTCAATGTGACAGTTTTGCCGCTAAAATATCCGCTATTTAGAGGCTAATGCTGTGTTATAGCATTGTGCTAAAAGCACTGTGGTGGAGACCTAAGGGAGATAGACCCATTCCCTTAGGTTTTTTCATCAATACCAAGCGATGTAAGTTATCATTATCCCAATAAGCGGATGTATCATTCTGCGCTATAGCCAGCTCGCCAGTTGCTCTTTAGTGGGCTTACTGCCTTTATGAACCACTTTTTCATCCACCACCACAGCGGGTGTGCTCATTACATCATAAGCCATAATTTGCGCCATGTCGGTGACTTTTTCTATTGTGACAGTAACGGCTTTTTCATCGGCAACTGCTTGGGCAAGTTCTGCTGTTTCAAGACACTTTTTACAGCCGGAGCCTAATATTTTAATGGTTCTCATGATAAATCCTTATTTATTGAGCTGTTAAATCACCGATGTTTTTTACATCAGTAAAATCATAAAAATGGCGTAAAGGCATTAAACAGCCAACCGACTAGGGTAAACGCCACCAATAGCAGGCAGAATAATATTGCCAGTAAGCGCCACTGCATAACCTGTTTTAGTAAGATAAATTCTGGGAAGCTGGCAGCAACGGTGCTCATGCAAAATGCCAGTGTGGTGCCTATGGGTAGGCCATTAACAATCAAGCTTTCCATCACTGGGATCACTCCCGTGGCGTTTGAATAAAGCGGGATCCCCAGTAGCACTGCAGCAGGTACTGACCACCATTGGCCATCGCCTAAATGGGCCTCAATCCAACCATCGGGTACAAAGCCGTGCAGCGCCGCCCCAAGGCCGACACCAATAATGACCCACTTCCATACTCGACCAAAAATATCGAACATCTCAGTTTTGGCAAATTGATGCCGCTGTGACATTGATAGGGCTTGGGTTTGAATATCGTCAGGGTTATTAGCAGTGCTATGTTGTTGACCGCGTTTGAGGGCTTCAGCGGCAAAAGATTGTAGCCAGCGCTCAGCTTTTATTGCATCGAGAAAGAAGCCGCCTAACATGCCGACACTCATGCCAACCACGACATATAAGAGGGTAAATTTTATCCCTAGTAGGCTCATGAGTAGCAAGATGGCTACTTCGTTGATTAGCGGTGAGGTGATCAAAAAGCTCATGGTGATCCCAAGGGGGATCCCGGCTGAGGTAAAGCCAAGAAATACCGGAATACTGGAGCAAGAACAAAATGGTGTTACCACCCCAAATCCAGAGCCCATCAAGTAACCTAAGCCCTTGGGTTTACCAGCTAAATAGTCTCTGACTCGTTCAACATTTAATGAGGCTCGCATTAAGGCTATGAGGTAGATCATCACCAGCAGTAGGGCAAAAATCTTAGTTACGTCTTCAACAAAAAAATGCAGTGCATCCCCAAGCTTTGTCTGCGCCGACAAGCCCAATAAATCGTAAATTAGCCATGATGCAAAATCAGTGAAAATTTGAAACATAGGTTAATGCTCAAAAAAACGTCTTATAGCCAAGATAGCGGATTTTTAGTAATGAAAATAAGCGCTAGCTCTCGCTTTTGCATAAAGGGCTGGAGCGTAAAGGTTTGTCACAATATCGGTTAAATAAAGCTAAAACACCACTTAAGCTTGGTGCTTACAGAAGTTATAACTGAAGGGGTTTGAAACTGAAAACCAGCCTCGCATTTGGGGTAAACCTTAATGCGAGGCTGTGGTCTAGATATTGTGAAGTGGGATTAAGTTAATGATTAAATTGTACTTAATTTTTCTACTTCATGATAATTTCTCTTAATCGGTATTCTCCTGTTAAGGTTCTTACATTGGGATAAGTTTTAGTGATTTTACGGCTATTGTCTTGATTGGCTTGGCCCCAACTTTTCATGAAGTTTTTATACTTTTCCTGATTGGGTTCTAAATCGGCACTATTTTCAAACATCACCATTAGCACCATATTGAATTCGCCACTTTGTGGTAATTCACTGGCAAAAATTTTCCAATCTTTAATATAACCCAGCTCTTTTTGTAACCGTACCGCTTTAACCCAACTTTCTCTTAAGCCTTCTAGGTAAACGTCTTCCATGTTGGGATCGATCCTCACCGTGGTCATTGAAGTCACTTCTTTTCCAATGTCATAGTCTTTATAAATCTCAAGCTCAGCCTGAGAAGAAACGGCAAAGAGTAAGCTGCATAATCCGATTATTAATACGATATATTTCATCTTAATCTCTCTTAGGTTGTTAAAAAATTAACACCGAGAAGTATAGTGACGAATGGGTTAATAGCGAGTGGCTAAGGCTTAATGAAGACTTTCTATTTACGCTTAGCTGCTTTTAATAGCGCTAAAAAGAGTGGGAGAAGATGGGTTTAAATCTGAGTGGAACAAGCGGTGAAGGGAATGATTGTTTTATCGCATCGTTCCCTTCGCTGGGTCTGGTTTGGTACGAATTAGTCGTGATGGGCTTTTAGCTGTTGGAATAGCACATCTTTTAAATTAGCCCGCTGCACTTTAAGTTGGTGCATGTGTTCGTCATCGGTTGGGCTGCCATCAATTTCTAACTGGCGGATTTCATAATCCAGTAGGTGGTATTGTTTTGATTGCTTTTGAAATGTTTCATCTTTATGTGTTAAATCAACAATGTCTTGCTTAAATTCTGGAAAGTCGAAAATTAGTGCGTGATTCTCATTTAACATAGATAACCCCTAAATGGTGAACAGAAATTCAGTATTTTGGAACTGAGTTCACTATAGCATTACGTCGCGTAAAAATGGCGAGCTGGTTAACAAATCTTAATGAAATTTTTGCTAAAAATAGGATTTATTTGAGTAAGTTATGATGGGTTATTTATTATCTTAACTTACCCATCCAGTTACTCATATTTCTAGCCGTTAGCTTGCACATGTTTAAGGGCCGCCTGTAAGGCTTCATAGCGGAACAAAAAGGTGTTTTCAGTTGGCAGCGAATCAATCACATGAAACTTCTGCAGCTGATCTTTGGTTTGCAGGTTAGGGCACAATAAAAATACTTCACAATGGGCATCTTGGGCATCTTTAATGGCATTTTCTAGCGCTAGCCCAACAGTCACATCGATCATCGGCACGTCAGTAAGATCGAGGATCATCGCTTCATAATCACTCACACTGGTATGTTGGCGAGAGATCGCTTTTGATACGCTGAAGATCATTGGCCCTGACAGATAGAAAAACAGCACTTTACCATTGGCTTGATCCAGCAGGCCGCGTTCGCTTTGAGTCAGCGGCACATCGTTTTGATCGGCATCACTAATGGCTTTTACTTGCCTTGCTTGCTGCTGGCTTAATTGTTCAATGATAATAATGTTAGAAATAAATACCCCAAGGCCAACGGCAACAATCAAATCGACAAATACGGTTAAGATCATCACCCCGTACATAATAGCCATGCCTTGCATACTGACTTTGTGAGCCCGTTGAATGAAGCTCCAATCAAGAATATTAAAGCCCACATAAACCGCAATACCAGCTAAAACGGCCATAGGTATTGGCTCTGTTAAGCCGCCAGCCACAAGTACCACTAATGCCAGCATTAGCGCGCGAACCATACCAGAAACAGGCGAGCGGGCGCCTACCTGAATATTGGTCACTGTACCCATAGTAGCACCTGCGCCAGGCAGGGCGCCGAATAAACCTGAAATCATATTAGCCAAGCCCTGACCCCGTAACTCTTTGTCTGAGTCGTGCTCTTTACGGGTCAATGAGTCTCCGATAACGGCGGTGAGTAACGTATCGATACAGCCTAAGGTGCCTAACACCAAGGCATCAATCACCATGGTAATAAAAATATCCGCATTTATGTGCGGTATCACTAAAGAAGGTAACCCAGCAGGAATAACCCCAATACGGCGAATGCTGTCACTATCAAATAAAATCACTGACAGTAACGTGATGGCGACTAAGGCAACCAGTTGCGCAGGAACGTATTTACGATAGCGCTGAGGAAACAAAAATAATGTCGCTAAAGTCAGTAAGCCTAAAAATAGTTCAGCAAACTTAATATTGCTTAAGGTGTCTGGGAGGGCTGATAAGGTGCCTAACACACCACCTGCAGGAGCGGCATGACCTAACAATGGTGACAGCTGTAAGATGATTAAAATCACCCCAATGCCTGACATAAAGCCTGAAATGACACTGTATGGCATTAAGGTGACGTATTTACCTAGCTTGAGCATGCCGAGTAAAAATTGAAAACCGCCTGCCATCATCACCACGGTAAAGGATATTGCCATTCCTGATTCAGGGTATTTGGCCACCATGCTGGTTAAAATGGCGGTCATAATCACTGTCATAGGGCCGGTCGGTTCAGATATTAAGCTTGATGAGCCGCCAAATAAGGAGGCAAAAAAGCCCACTAGTATCGCGCCCCATAATCCGGCTTCGGCGCCAGCGCCAGAGGCAACACCAAAGGCCAGTGCCAAGGGTAGGGAAATGATGGCTGTGGTGACGCCACCAAACAAATCGCCTTTAAGATTGACGTCTTTGAACCGTTCCTTAAACAAAATGCTAACCTCTTAGACCATAATTGGCGCAACTTTATCAAAAAATTAACTATTTTGTATAGATAAGAGGCGGTTGTTTATATCGATAAGCAACTGGTTGGCGCAGCTGTTAAGGCAAATATTTGACTGTTTTGTATAGATAAGAGGCAGTTGTTTATATAGATAAGAGGCCGGTTGTTTATATCGACAAGCGGCTGAATAGCGCAGCTGTTAAGGCAAATATTTAACTATTTTATATAGATAAGAGGCCGGTTGTTTATATCGACAAGCGGCTGAATAGCGCAGCTGTTAAGGCAAATATTTAACTA
>NZ_JAUOQU010000080.1:0-741 GCF_030547195.1 Shewanella sp. 6_MG-2023
CTGACCTCGATGCTCACTAACCGTTTTCGTTTAGGCGGCAGCGTTGATTACAGCAAGCGTGATAATAAAAGCTCAACCGCTGAGTTTGCCCAATACAACTTCAATAGCTTAACCGGGGCCTTTAGACAAAATACCCCGCAAGATATTGAACGTAACACCTATAAAGTCAATGCCAGTTACCGCATCGCCAGTGGCTACCGCTTACAAGCCGGATACGACCGCAAAGAAGTGGAGCGTACCTTCAGTGACCGCGAGCAAACAAATGACGACAACCTATGGCTAAAATTCAATGTCCGCGCCTTAGACAAGGTTAATTTTAACCTTAAAGCCGAGCACGCTAATCGCAGTGGCTCTGACTATGAAGCCAATGAGCTGACCTCATCTGAAAATAACGCCCTACTGCGCAAGTACTACCTAGCTGACCGCACCCGCAACGCCGTTGAATTAAAGGTGAACTACAGCCCTATCAACTGGATGAGTCTGGACATCAGCACCCGTTATGCCCAAGACGAGTATGACGATACCCAAATCGGCCTGACTGAATCAGAAGATTACGGTTATGACGCTAACCTTAACATCGCCTTTAATCAGCATGTTGATGGTTACGTGTTTGCTGGACAGCAATGGATTAACTCCAATCAAGCAGGCAGCCAAAGCTTTGGCGCAGCAGATTGGATGGCTGATATTGAAGATGAATTTATCAACTTAGGCGCAGGCGCAAGCTATAGCGGTTTAATGCAA
>NZ_JAUOQU010000081.1:0-698 GCF_030547195.1 Shewanella sp. 6_MG-2023
ACTCTATCAATCAATGAATTAGGTCACTGGACCTATACCGCCGATAACTCGCAGCCGAACATTCAAGGCCTTAAAACCGGTGAGTCAGTTACCGATACAGTGTTAGTTCATAGCGTTGACGGCACTGAGCAAAAAATCACTGTGACCATTAACGGTACTGACGACAAAGCGGTGATTGCGGGTACTTCAACAGCACAGCTAACTGAAGATAAAGACGTGCATGGTGGACAACTCCGCGTTGACGGGACGTTAACCGTAACAGATGTAGACAACAATCAAGCGCAGTTCAACGCTGAAAGCCTACAAGGTCAGTTTGGTACTCTATCAATCAATGAGTTAGGTCACTGGACCTACACCGCTGATAACTCGCAGCCGAACATTCAAGGCCTGAAAACAGGCGAATCATTAACGGATACTCTCATAGTTCATTCAGTCGATGGCACTGAGCAGAAAGTCACTGTCACCATCAATGGTACTGACGACAAAGCGGTGATTGCGGGTACTTCAACAGCACAGCTAACTGAAGATAAAGACGTTCAAGGTGGGCAACTCCGCGTTGACGGGACGTTAATCGTAACAGATGTAGACAACAATCAAGCGCAGTTCAACGCTGAAAGCCTACAAGGTCAGTTTGGTACTCTATCAATCAATGAATTAGGTCACTGGACCTATACCGCCGATAACTCTCAGACAGCCAT
>NZ_JAUOQU010000082.1:0-667 GCF_030547195.1 Shewanella sp. 6_MG-2023
TTGTCCACAAATGAGTTACTACATCAGTCCTCGTCAAAACAAAAAGCCTCAATATTTTCATATTGAGGCTTTGTTATATTTCAATACCTATATAAAAACCTTAAGCACTTTCAATAATCTGCTTTAGATCCGCAACCAGCTCTTTATTCAAAATCTGTGGTATTTTCCCGGGTTGGGCTTTAGGTTTAAACACTGCAAACTTTTCCCCTTGTGGTGATACTAAAACATAGCTGGCGCTGTGATCCACTTGGTAATCTTCGCCGTCGCCAACCATGGCGTAGGCAAAACCTAAATCACGAGTAAAAGGAAATAGCTGAGCGTGATCGGCAGTAACGGCTTTGAAATCGCGGTTAAAAAAATTGATGTAATCTAAACGTTTAGTTTGGCTGTCCCTTGCGGGGTCCACTGACACAAACACCACTTGAATATTGTCGCTTACTGCTTGCAACTCTGGGTAGGCGGCATTGAGTTTATTAAGGGTTGTTGGGCAAACATCTGGGCATGAAGTAAAGCCGACAAATACTAAACTCCACTTACCTAAAAGCTGCTCATTGGTAAAGGTATTCCCCAATTGGTCTTGCATACTAAAAGGTGCCAGTGGTCTTGGGTTATCAAACAAATAACTTGTTTCAAGTGCCAGATCCGGCCTTGATTTAGTGGCAGTGGC
>NZ_JAUOQU010000083.1:0-649 GCF_030547195.1 Shewanella sp. 6_MG-2023
AGAGCGGGTAGCCCTAACAGCTGTATCGTAACTAGCTGGTTTATTACATAATTTGCATCTCTTGCGAGTACACAAATTCGCCTTAGTTTTTAGAATATTCAAGACACTTAATAAAGTGTTTTGAGAACTCAATGTATTATCAGAAAAGGATTAATTTCCCAATAATACGATTTGTAATTAATACAACGACAGACATCATCGTATTAAATACTATCAGCTTTCCAAATTGTTAAAGAACGGGCTAAAAAAAGCCAAAGATAATGGTTAGATTATCTTTGGCATCTCTTAATTGCATATGTCGACTCAACTTATTGAGAAGATGTAAATGGTGGAGCTATGCGGGATCGAACCGCAGACCTCCTGCGTGCAAGGCAGGCGCTCTCCCAGCTGAGCTATAGCCCCATTTACATGCAGTAAAACAAAATACGTTAATACAAAATCTTCGCTTAGGAGAAATGAAGATTTTGGTGGGTCAGAGTGGACTTGAACCACCGACCTCACCCTTATCAGGGGTGCGCTCTAACCAGCTGAGCTACAGACCCAACGTATATTGCTCTTTCTTTCTATCAAGTAATCTGTGTGAACACTCAACAAACATTAAGTTAGTCGTATAGGTAAGGAGGTGATCCAGCCCCAGGTTCCCCTAGGG
>NZ_JAUOQU010000084.1:0-605 GCF_030547195.1 Shewanella sp. 6_MG-2023
TCAGCTGTATTGTCAAAAGTATATGGTGGTGAAGTTAAAGATTTCGCACAAATCGATAACGCTCCAGAAGAGCGTGAGCGCGGTATTACAATTAATACTTCTCACATCGAATATGACACACCATCTCGTCACTACGCACACGTAGATTGTCCTGGTCACGCCGATTATGTTAAAAACATGATTACTGGTGCTGCACAAATGGACGGCGCTATCTTAGTAGTTGCTGCTACAGATGGTCCAATGCCACAAACACGTGAGCACATCTTGCTTTCACGTCAGGTTGGCGTACCTTTCATCATCGTATTCATGAACAAATGTGACATGGTTGACGATGAAGAACTACTTGAATTAGTAGAAATGGAAGTTCGTGAACTTCTTTCTGAATATGACTTCCCAGGTGATGACTTACCAGTTATTCAAGGTTCTGCACTTAAAGCACTTGAAGGCGAAGCAGATTGGGAAGCTAAAGTTGTTGAACTAGCTGAAGCTCTAGATACTTATATCCCAGAGCCAGAGCGTGACATCGATAAGCCATTCCTACTTCCAATTGAAGATGTATTCTCAATTTCAGGTCGTGGTACTGTTGTTACTGGTCGTGTTGAGCG
>NZ_JAUOQU010000085.1:0-600 GCF_030547195.1 Shewanella sp. 6_MG-2023
TACCGATTTAGATAACGGCCAAGCTCAGTTTTCAGCGACATCATTGCAAGGTCAGTTCGGCACGTTATCGATTAACAATTTAGGCCATTGGACCTATACCGCTGATAATTCTCAGCCAGCGATTCAAGGGCTGAAAAACGGTGAAACCGTTACCGATACGGTGTTAGTTCATTCGATTGATGGTACAGAGAAAAAAATCACAGTCTCCATTAATGGCACCGACGATAAAGCCGTTATTTCAGGTACTTCAACGGCCAGTTTAACTGAAGATAAAGATGTTCACTCTGGTCAACTTCGAGTTGATGGCGCACTTACCGTAACAGATTTAGATAATGGCCAAGCCCAGTTTTCAGCAAGTTCATTGCAAGGTCAATTTGGCACACTGTCGATCAATAACCTAGGCCACTGGACTTACACGGCTGATAATTCTCAGACAGCGATTCAAGGCCTTAAAACAGGTGAGTCAGTTACTGATACAGTGTTAATTCATAGCGTTGATGGCACTGAGCAAAAAATCACTGTGACCATTAACGGCACAGATGATAAAGCGGTGATTGCGGGTACTTCAACAGCACAGCTAACTGAAGATAAAGACGTTCA
>NZ_JAUOQU010000086.1:0-596 GCF_030547195.1 Shewanella sp. 6_MG-2023
TGCTTTTAGCAGCTTCTTTAGCAAAAGCTTCAATATCTTTTTTGTTCATGAGTATCTGCCTATCCTTGACTCTCTATCGAGTACGTGTTGATAAGCAGTTACACAAAATTAGTTACAGTCTCTTACTCGCGTAACAGCAACAGTTCCATCGCTATTAGAAAGTATATAAAGCACTATGTTAATGAGTGCTTTAATCAATTATTCTAAACAACAGTGAAACCACAATCCTTTAGCTGCTCTAGCTATGTAATTCACAGACACCACTAACAATTGTTTATAGCAAAAAAATCATAATAGATATCAGCCACTAACTCATGTTCACTATTATCCTAAAAGCGAACAACAATAGCCTACTTAATCCAGATTAAGCGCTTTGCGCTATTTAGCTGCGGATAAGTATTTCGCGTTTCATGTTTGTATAAAGTGTTGCTTTATAACCACAGACATTACCCCCCTACTTTTACATGGGGATTCGTCCACACTCACCACTCACCACTCACCACTCACCACTCACCACTCACCACTCACCACTCACCACTCACCACTCACCACTCACCACTGACCACTAACAAGATAGGAGTTATAAGAAGCGGGGG
>NZ_JAUOQU010000087.1:0-538 GCF_030547195.1 Shewanella sp. 6_MG-2023
ACTTGATTCGCTTGCGCTACACCTGCTGTATCAGAATAGTTAACATGAACATATCCTGGCGACGATGCACTAATACTCGTAATGGCATTACCCGTAGCATCTTGAAGGCTAGCAGATAACACTTTTTGGTCTTCTCGAGGTGCATCACCTTCAGAACTAAAATTCACACTGGATGTATTCTCACCAATAACAACATTTACTGTGCCAGCGCCTTGTTTAAATTGAGTCGCAACTTTAATCGTCGCTTTACCCTGTGCATTAGTTAATACGGTGCCGTCTAAAGGGTCAAAAACGGCTAAAGCTGAATCATTAAGACTAAAAACAACTAACTCATTAGCCAAAGCAATCCCATCAGAAGACTGATAAGTCACTTCTATATAACCCGGAGAATTATAAGTAATGTTTGTTATTTCAATTTGAGAGTTATCAATTAACTTCACTGAAATGGAATTACCATCAGGAACGCCACCATCGCCTTTCGAATAAAAGCTGATGCTTGATGGTACTTCGTCCTCAATAGCTATAGTGACATTACCTG
>NZ_JAUOQU010000009.1:0-139858 GCF_030547195.1 Shewanella sp. 6_MG-2023
GAAATATTGAGTTGCACAGGCTCCTCACTGATCTTTAGGTTCAGGCCTTCACCATGTCCCAACCATTACGATGGGCGTTCGGCTACTATGCCGTCTGCTGACTTCTGCTTAATCACACGCCGAGTTACCCCGTTATGCGCTATCGGTTTTCATCTGGTTCGCTCTTTTCAGTCGATGACGCTGAAAAGCCAAGGCACTTATAAACCAGAGCCTTACTGGTTAATTACCGATCGCGTGTTAAGTAGATCTCCCCAGATAAGAACATGAACTTTCTTTGCACTGCTGCATCATTTACGGTGGCCATTAGATCACGTGGTTTCGTCGTCTTGTGCCAACTCACCTCTAGCCTACGCCTCATATGATGTTCTTGTTCATCAGCTCGCAAATTTGCTAGCGGCTTCCTCCAGACCAATCCTCGCGGGTAAGCCCTTGCCATTCGCTAGTAGTTAACGTTTAATAACAGCATGTTAATAAACGGTGACCTTCCTACAGAGGACTTTCACCTCATTAGTTCATGCCCATGCTGGGCGTACACAAGGCCATGCACAGGATGTCAAAAAGCTACGTTCGTTTCACTCACTACACTTTTTGCCACCTGTGATGGCGGCGTTATGATCACAAGGGAATGTATGAAGAAGCTCATTATCACGTACGTAGTAACCGTTATTTTAGGTCTAGTTACAGCGATTACTTCTGCCTCATATTTACTCCAAAATGCAGTAGACTCATTTACTGTAAACAAAGCCATCGACATTCAGTTACATCAAATTAGTTATAGTGTTTTCATCGATGATTCTATTCAAAATATAGAATTGGCAGAATCGAACCAGTTGAATAAACTCATTGAAGAGAATTGCAAATCAATAGCTTTTGCCTCACGTACAATAGAAAAGTATGGGACTGAAAAAGGCTATTTATATGAGAAGCAACTAGCAAACTCGGTTTCGAAAGCGAGAGAAAAGCTGAGTAACCTCCAGCTAGAAGGAAAGTGTGTTGGTCTATAAGGTAATCATAACAAGCTGCTAAATTCAGATTCACCAAGGCTGTCATGCCATTTGCTGAGCAAATCGCCCGCCAGCAATCGGTTCACTTATTAGCAGGGCGTTAGATTTCAAAATTACAGTAATCCCATGGAGTCGGGTATATATGAAAATTGGAGTTATCTTTTTCTCAAAAACAGATGTGACAGGAGCATTAGCTACATCTTTGATAAATGGCCTTAGTGCTTTTGGCCAAGCCACGATTATTAAACATCAAATTAAAGGTGGTGAAATTGTCGAGGGGCGATTTACAAACTTAGAGATCATCAAAAAACTATCTTCATGTGATGCAATTATTTTTGGAACTCCAACATATATGGGCGGTGTTTCGGCGCAATTTAAAGCTTTTGCTGATGCCACAAGTGAGCTTTGGTGCGAACAAGAGTGGTCGGGGAAACTTGCAGCGGGCTTTACTAGTGGTAGTGCAATGAATGGAGATCAAACAGGAACTCTTCAATACCTTGTAACCCTGTCAAATCAGCATGGTATGTTATGGGTTGGCCTAGATTCAGCGCAAGGATATAAAGATCATGGCATTAACCGTATGGGTTGCCAGCTCGGAGTTATCGCGCACTCACCAGATGGTAACGTTAATAAAACCGACCTTGAAACTGCTTATTATCTCGGTAATCGAGTTTTTGAACAGGTCCTACGTATGAATCCAAAATCTAACAAATCAAGCCAGCAGGACGTAGCAAGCTGCGTCTCTGCTTGAGGCGTTAGGTAACCAAGGAAGGGAGTCTTATGGAAGGTTTTAAATTTAGTCCCAAAAGCAAAAAAATTTTGATGCTGCTAGTTATATTAGCCCTTACTCCATTTGCACCTGAATTACTCTTGTTTATGGATGTTGCTGGTGTAGAAGTAGCCTTTACATGCCTCCTCATCATGATTAAGCCCATGAAGCTTTGGGTTGAGTGCCAGATAGTTAAAATTAAAGAGTTCAGCCGTGTGATGATACTTGCTGTAAAGCAGCACCCCGTAAGTGATGCGCGAGTGTTTGCTGGTCATTATTTTGCCTTTTCTTTAACACTCCTATTAACAAGCTCACTATTTGTGTCAAGTTCAATATGGTTGCCGATTTTAGTCATGGGTAGGTATATAGCGTAAGGATACCTAACAAGCTGCTAAATCCAGATTCACCAAGGCTGTCATGCCATTTGCTGTGCAAATCGCCCGCCAGCACTTGGTTCACTTATTAGCAGGGCGTTATATTGCTAAAAAAGTAAAGTGTATTTTCAGCATCGGAGAATAAATGAATAAGGAACTTACAGATATATTTGAAGTTGACTCAGTTCTAAAGACTCTCGTTCTTTGCGTGCTCACAATAGGTTCGTATTTAATATATAAACTTTACCGTTTTTCAAACCAAATCAACGGGCATACAGAGCTTAAAATATCTAAATATTTTATCCTTACTACTGTAATTTTATTTGCCATTTCATTAGCTAGTTTAATTTATGGTTTAGTTAATATTCACGATTTATCCATTTTAAAAAGCTCAATTGTTATTCATTTGGTTTCAAGTGTTTTTGATGTAACGTGGATAGTTATGGTCCGCAATCGTATAAACCAAATTTCAGGTTCAAATAAAGGTGACATACTTTGGTTAAATCCATTTATTACATCAATTTTTCATGTAATCTATATGCAACATAAAATTAATCAAAGCTTGGTTAAAGCCGCAATATAACAGATAAGGATAGGCCGCGCGTAGCCGCGTCCTTATCCCAAGTGTTGAACAAGCCCGAGTGATACCTTTATAGTGTAAATATCGGCGTAAGATATTACGCTTTTTCGATGTGTGCAGAGCAGTTACATTTTTTACTAGCCGCATAGATCCCTTAGCATCGTCAGCTAATTTCTTTACATAAAATATCAATGCCTTAGCACCTCCTGATACTTTTCTTGTTCCGCATCTTAAGTGTTAACTTTCTAATTCCTCGGCTTAAACAGTGGCGTTAGATGTCGTTGATTTTTGCCTAAAAAAGCTTGTCAGTCGTGCATGCACTTTTTCATCCCTTTGTTGCCAGCAACCCATAATTATCATCGGTTGTCGGCAGCATGGGCAAGGTCGTATGGCTTGCGTTTTAGAAAATTAACTGTGAAACCCATAATTAATTTTTCCCAAATCTAGTTTGTCATTTTGAATAAATCAAAATAGTGATATTAGGTCACATACAATTTAAAACGTTGGTTTAATTGCTTTATTTACAAACTCCGTTTGAATTAACGTCGTGGTGCTTCGCCCATACCAGAGTCAAGGGGGAAACTGCTTGTCCCCCTTAACAATCCCTCAGCACCCCGACGAAAAATGCTGAATAACGCATGATTTTCGATGGGGATTGATCCAGCTTTTAACTTCATCTGTATCCCTCTTCGGTCATTGTCGAAAAGCCCTAACGCTTCCGATAGGCCATCCCTGGCCTAACGATAGCTAGCTTGGCATCCATGCCAAGCTCACGGCCTTTTCTCGATGACCTCAATTCAAATTGAGTCTTTTAGAATTTTAATTTCAGATGTATTTATTTTTATTGTCATAAATACCGTCAAATCGAAGAGATAATAAACCCAGTGTAGATGCAGCAGTGAGCTTCCAAAACATGGATGTTTTGGCAGAGCTTACAAGGACGTACTTGCAGCGTCTCGCAGTTGTATCTGCACATAAGCCTGCGGCAGGCAATGGGTTAGATGGAAGTGATGGTCATCAGTAACTGAGTGAATATAAATAAAGTATAACGTTGGTGCTGGTAACACGTTTATGTCCTGAAATAAGCTAGCTCGGTTCTAAATGAGTGACCATTCCCCCTTGGCCACTCAAACAAAATGATGAGTTAAATTGATAACAAATTTCTCGGAAACAACAGTTAAATTATTTTAAAATCATATACAAGAATACTAGTAATATTGAAGCCAATTATCTTTCATCGCTAATATGATTATCTGTTTTGAATTCGATTGTAATCAAGTATGCCTGCATCTATTGGATGATTTTTTTTGTATTGCGTCATCAAGGTGTCACTGAATGCCCAAAAAGCAGGGTCAGTTCTTCGAACGCCATAGTTATCTAACAATCTTTTGTAATCAGCATTGATTTTAACCTTGAGAACTTGAGCGACTAATGCTGGCAGCTCAGCTTCTTTTACGCGCCAAAAAGCATTGGGGTAACTTCCAAGTAGGCCGTTAACCAGTGTCACATTATCGCGTTTATATAGCCGGTTGGATTCTTCATCAAATAAGCTAGAGATGTTTTTATGGGCACTGTTTCTTATTAGGGTGAAAAGCTGAGGTTCAACAGAGGTATCTGCAGCTTCAATCACAATATAAGTAAGTTCAGGGAATATAGATGCATTTTCCCCTTGTAGATGATTAATCCTTTGAAGGTGCGCCTTACTCTCATCTGAAAGCTGGGTTGACTCAAGTGCATAACGAGTTGGCGTTACCTTTGCGACTCGCTGTTTGAGCATTTGCAATAATTCATGCTTAGGGTCGTTTGTCGTATAAATAACTTCTGTGGGTTTACTGAACTCATTGATATTGCCTTCAAGATGATCTGTTAAATACAGACTTGCATCTTGATACCAATCAGCAAGCTCTTGGTGACGGTTTTTCGTTGGTAACAAGGTTAAAAAGTTCGACTCACCTTCCATGCGAAGAAGATCCATGTACATGCGAGTAATTAATTGATGGCCAAAATTACCATAGACATCATAACCAGCCACAAGCAGGTAATGAATGCGCTCTAATAACGAATAACTGATAACCCAAGCGGTTTTAGGTTGCTCACCGATTAAGCCTTTCACGACTGATGCATTATCAAAATGGCGAAATACCGTTAGGCTAGCATTAGCATTCGTACCATTGCCGTCCCAAATAAGCTGAGTCGTTAAGTGCTCATTATTTTCGAATTCTTCTTCCAAGAATGCATTTTTAGCCCGAAGAAAGCGGCCCTGTTGTCTAGCATATTTAATCCAATTACTAACCGGTCGCAAAGTATTGCTTTCCTGCTCAGCAGGAAGGGTCAGGTTGTCGGCCTGTGAGCGATAAAATTCATTTAATTGTGAGAGGTTAGACATATCAGGGTCGACAAAAAACACCCAAAATCTGTCATTAATAACATCAAGTGCAAGCTGTCCTCGACATACCGGGCCTTTTATATACGCCATAATGGTATTTTGCGCATTATCAAGCAAAAACTTATAGCGCGCCTCTACGGGTAATTCTGTGAAGGCGATAAGCGGATTTGCAGCAACTGATGGTTTATAGCTTGGTAAAGCGCTAACTGTATAATTTGGTTCAATAAACAATGACTTTATACGCTCAAGCTTTTTATCGCTAAGTGCATATGGCATATGTGTTTTATCGACAATGGTTTCGCGCACTTGCTCTAAGCGATAGAAAAAAGAATCTGTCTTTGGATCATCGTAAGGTCGACGTGTTGCGATGACATCGACGACTTCCCCAGGGGCGGTTTTCGATCTAACCAATTTAAAAAAAGTGGGTACCCCTTGCAGGCCAATTTCCTCGTTCTCGAAATATAAATGTGAAACAAACAAATGTTCAAATATATAGCGACTTGATAGTTGTTGTTTTAATGATTTTTTATTAAGGAATGTTTCCCATTTCTGCACCGCTGTAAGTTCATTGCTTGAAGGAGGAGCGACAGCTGTCATTGGTGCTCCATCCACAAGCCACTGCAACAAGATATTATTTTCATTGTTTGATATTTGCGGTAAGCCATAAGGCATCCCCCATTTAGGGAAATCCTCTTCATAGCTGTCCATTTCTTCAATCGATGGGCACTGTTGGTTATGATCAAGGGAGAAGTCCCACGAGTCATCAAGTATGTCTTCTGTTGGTAAAGGATGGCTTTGTTTTAACAGTAGCATTCGCGCAATAACACCGGCTTGTATATTGGCTGCTGGTGATTGTGAGCGTTCATTCAATACTGGAGCAAAGCCTTTATCACGCCATTGCGCCGTTGTTTGGGCATCGAGAAACATGCGAGTTGTATTTGCAGAAAGTAACCGCGTACTTTGGTACACTTTATCTTTATTCGCACCACGGTCTATACCTTCAGCGGATGACATCTTAAGTTGACAAGGCGCATCGTAACAAGCATGGCAGACAACACATCGGTTATCGATTATAGGTTTAACATCATTAATATAGCTTTGAGCCTGAACTGAATTTGTTTCTACCATGCGCTGTTGGGGCTGCGCTTTACCGTATAACTTATCGTAATTAAAACCCACAAAAATCGCGCAACCTGACAAGATAACACAAAGAAAAATTACCATTGTGCGGCTGTAGTACTTCAAAAAAAAATTATACATAGTCAATTGGCAACCTCTTGGTTTGTTGCGTTTGCATCAAATGATTATTGATGGTTTTGTGGCAAAAAATTTGCTGTTGCTTCAGGAATAATCTTTCCCATCTCATTCAGCGATTCAATTAATCAATGATAAGGAATGAATTTGAATAGAAATATTTTGTTATTGAGTTTAACCTTTGCTGCTTGGGTTGGTATGGCTTGTCACCAATGAGTTATCTCTATCTCATTCTGTCATAGCGAGTAATTTGCCACTCCTTCAATCACTTGGCGTGGGTTTATTGAATATGCGCCTATATGGCCTAACAAGCTAGTTCAATATCAATTTATCTCGAACACATCGAGGTCCAG
Source organism: Shewanella sp. 6_MG-2023 (assembly GCF_030547195.1). Lineage (NCBI taxonomy): Bacteria > Pseudomonadati > Pseudomonadota > Gammaproteobacteria > Alteromonadales > Shewanellaceae > Shewanella > Shewanella sp. 6_MG-2023. The sequence goes on from NZ_JAUOQU010000009.1 coordinate 6,721, forward strand.
AACGACAAAACCTAGCCTAAAAGTAGTCTAGTTATACTGTGCTATCAATAAACACAGTAATAGCCTAGTAAAATTGAGCAGATCATCACAGAGCGAATCCAGGCATAAACAAGTGTTATATAAGTGATAGGGTTTTACGCATTCTAAAGCCAGCGTATTTTTAAGTGAAAAGACCACTGAGGGCAGATAAAAAGTCTAACTTTTTTATTGGTTAGTTGAATCATATCTTATGATTCAAGATGCTGCTGTGAAGACAAAAAGTCTGACCTTAATATCTGCCTACTTCAAGTTATTTTTGGCATAAAAAAAGGCTACCAGAAAGTAGCCTTAAATCCCCAGCTCTGAAGCAAGCTTCAGCGCAAATGGTGTAAAATTAGCAGACTCTAGCAACTAAGCCTTTTAAATAGAATCCTTCAGGGAAGCCGCTACCGATTGGGTGATCGCTGGCTTGGCTTAAGCGGTCAATAAACTGTACATCACGCTTGGCATCTAAGGCTGCATCTGCCACAACCTTTTGGAATAAGTCCGCAGGCATCAGCCCAGAACAAGAGAATGTCAGTAAAATGCCGCCTGGATTTAATAACTGCATCGCAATCATGTTGATATCTTTGTATCCGCGACAAGCACCGTTTAGTTGGGCTTTATTATCGGCAAATTTTGGTGGGTCTAATACAATAACATCAAAGGTTTTACCCTCGTCACGGTACTGGCGTAATAGCTTAAATACATCAGCTTCATGGTAATTAACATGGTCATCATTAAAGCCATTGATTTGCATATTTTTACGGGCGGTATCTAACGCTAACGCCGACACATCAACGTTTTCAATGCTCGATGCGCCGCCTTTAGCGGCGTATAAGCCAAAGGTGCCGGTGTAACAAAAACAGTTAAGTACTGACTTGTCTTTTACAAATCTGGCAGCAATATTGCGGTTATCACGTTGGTCTAAATAAAAGCCGGTCTTATGACCTTTAGTGACATCAACTGCGATTTTAATGCCGTTTTCTTCAATGATCACTGGCATTTCTGGCAGCTCACCATGAAGTAAACCCGTTACCGGCTTTAACCCCTCTTTTTTACGAGAGTCAACATCTGAGCGCTCATAGATAGCGCAATCAGGATAAAGCTCAGCGAGGACTGATACTAAGGTATCACGCCAGTAATCTGCGCCCGTGTTAAGTAACTGGCACACTAATACATTAGCGTATTTATCAATGGTTATGCCAGGCAGTCCATCTGACTCAGCAGCAACCAGTCTGTAACCGGTTAAACCCTGCTCAGCAATTAATGCTTCACGGCCTGCTTGGGCTCGTTGAATGCGGCGAACAAAAAAGTCTCTATCGATAGCTTCTTCTTTATCAAAGCTCCAAATACGCACTTGAATTTGCGACTCTGGTGACCAAGCACCACGACCTAACCAATGACCATCATGGGCTACAACATCAACAGTTTCACCAGCTTGTGGTTTTCCTTTAATATTGTGTATACCACTTGCAAAAACCCAAGGGTGTTTACGTTCAAGTGATTTCTCACGCTTTGGTCTAAGCTTGATTCTGATAGCCATGATGTTGCCTTTTTCAAATTGGGATACGGATGATAAGGATCCTCAGAAAGGAACGCAAGAAACAATAGTAAAATATAGCGTATAGCAGGCTTTAACGGATTAAAAAGCAAGATGATGTTGCTAAAATGATGTTACTAAAATGAGGTCTAGCATCGCTAAATTTATACACGGCTGATTATATTTTACCGAGTGTAAGCAGTCATTAGGTTATTTTCTTGTTTATATTTACAGCTCAAATATGAGCTCTCTCATTTTTATATCATTATTCTCCTTTAAATTTACAACCCAAAAAACGCTAGTTAAAATAAATTCAATAGCGTTTTTAAATAATTTGAAAATTGAAACAGCAAATTGCAATAACAAAATATTAACCATTACTTTTCATGTAATAACAGGGTAAATAATTGAGATTGGCTTAATAAGGTAATATCTTTATAATTATTACCATCTGTGGTTAATGAAATAATCGGGTTTTGTAGAAAGTCTTTGGCATCATCTGCAGAATACAATTCTGGTATGTCTAAATGATATGTTTCACTGCCCTGTACATCGAGTCTTAAATATAGCGGCTCTGATTTTACCCAATAACCTGAGTCATCGGCATTATCTTGAAATAAATCACTATAGCTAATTTCTAACAAATGTAGCCCTTGGCCTAAGTCTACCTCACGCTGAAACTCTACAATAACACCATTAACGCTATCGACATCAAGATCGTCATGAAAGGTTATGCTGGCGGACTGGGCTGTAAAACTGCTGAGTAATAATCCCATAGCAATCGCTAATGTTAATTTAGTCTTCATGTTCAACTCCAATAAATTAATAGTTAATGTCACTTATATTCAAGCTAGCAACTGTGCTTTCACAACGGTCATTTAATTAGACCTAATGCCGTCATAAAAAATTTCACAAATACACTATTTAATTTATTTGAAGACGAACAATACAATCATTAAAAAATAAAACCTGTTGATAATCAACATCACAAACAATAATAAAATCTGATCAACACTTAAATGTTTATCAAAATTTTAATATCGTTAAACATCGCTGCAGATTTACCTAATAGGCTTCAACTCACAAAATCGATTGCTCAAGATTACGTATTTTTTTATCAAAGTACGCTTTTAAGAAATCTAGCAATAAGCGCACTTTTTTAGAGTCTGTCGCCCCGGGTGGAAATACCCCATAAATGGTAATGTCACTAAATTGATAATCATCCAATACGGTTTCTAAACTGCCCTGTTTCACTTTTGGCCAAGCATCATAGGTTGGCACTCGCCCTATCCCATGGCCGCCTTCAATGAATGCGGTACGCGCTGAGGCGTTATTGGTGGTAATTGAGCCTTTCATTTCAATACTAAATGAGCGTGAACCCTTATTAAGATGCAGCACTTTTTTTTGTGGTTTATACATCACCCAGTCATGGGTGGATAAATCAGCTGGGGTTTCTGGCCTGCCGTATTTATTAAAATACTCAACCGAGCCACATAGGCAAGTTTTGAGCACACATAATTTAGTTGCCTGTAAGCCTGAGTCAACCAAAGGCGCACCACGAATCGCTAGATCAATGCCTTGATTGATAATATTAACGATTTCATCAGTTAACATCACATCAAGTTCAATTTTTGGGTACAAACGTTTAAATTCATTAAGGGCTGGCACTATGGTTTCTAAGCCAGCGTTGACAGGACAGGTGATCCTAATCAAACCCATAGGCTCACTTTTCATATTCTCAATTTGCTTGTTGGCCGTGTTAGCTTGATCGGCTATCACTTTACAAGATTGATAATAGGCTTCACCTTCTTCGGTCAAACTAATACTTCGAGTAGATCGATTTAACAGTCTTACCTCTAAATGCGCTTCAAGCTTTTTTATGTGATAACTCACTACCGCCCTTGAAAGACCAATATGCTTTGCTGCGCCGCTTAAACTGCCCTGTTCAACAACTTGGGCAAACACCACCATGCTTTTCAACTGCTCAAATGACACATTCATATTTTAATATCCAAGAGTTTATTTACTGGAATATTGTATCAATTATTTAAACAATGAAGTCAATTATATCTGCATTGTCAGATGCTAATTGGCTTTCTATACTGTAGCCACTTTCAACAAAGAGATAATGACTTTCTCTTTTGAATCACTCTACATCAGAACTTATGCAAGCTTTGTACTTGCCGTAATAACTAAAATAAAAGGGTTTTAAAATGACACAGAAAAAAGTATTAATGGTGCTTACCTCTCATTCAGAACTAGGCAACACGGGTAACAAAACTGGTTTTTGGGTCGAAGAATTTGCCGCTCCATATTATGTGTTTTTAGATGCAGGTTTTGAAATCACCCTCGCATCGCCAGCAGGCGGACAACCACCGATTGATCCAAGCAGTGAACTAGAAGGCTTTCAAACCGCTGACACTCAGCGCTTTGATGACGATAGCCAAGCTAAAATGGCACTGGCTAACACCAACGTATTAGCTGATATTGATGCCAGTGATTACGACGCGGTATTTTATCCTGGCGGTCACGGTCCACTGTGGGACTTAACAGATAATGCAGACTCTATTAAATTAATCGCGCAATTTATTGCTCAAAACAAACCTGTTGCTGCGGTATGTCATGCAACGGCAGCGTTACTTAACGTAAAACAAGATGACCAGTACCTTGTAAAAGGTAAAGCGGTAACTGGTTTTACAAATAGTGAAGAAGATGCTGTGCAATTAACTGATGTAGTTCCTTTTTTATTAGAAGATGAATTACTAAAACGTGATGCAGATTACCAAAAAGCAGCTGACTGGCATGCGTTTTCAGTTCAAGATGGGCTAGTTATTACAGGCCAAAATCCTGCAAGCTCATCATTAACAGCACAAAAATTAGTTGCTCAGATCACTGAGTCATAAATTCGTTATTTAGGATATTCTCATGCTTAATTTTACATTCCAAAATACCACTAAAATTCATTTCGGTGAGGGCCAAATTAGCGCTATCTCAAAGAAAATTCCAACATCAGCTAAAATATTAGTTGTTTATGGCGGCGGCTCCATTAAATCAAATGGTGTTTATCAGCAAGTGTCTGATGCGCTCAAAGATCACACATGGTTTGAGTTTTCAGGTATTGAGCCTAATCCACAATACGATACGTTAATGAAGGCACAAACCATCATTGAAGCTGAAAACATCGATTACTTGCTAGCAGTCGGTGGCGGCTCAGTGGTCGATGGGGTTAAATTTATTGCTGCTGCTGCGAAATTTGAAGGTGATGACCCTTGGGATATCGTCGCAAAAGGCGCCAAAATTGAACAAGCATTACCTATTGGTGCCGTATTAACCTTACCTGCTACGGGTTCTGAATCAAATGGCGGCTCTGTTATTACTCGTAATGGTAATAAATTGCCTTTTGGTAGCCCATTAGTACGTCCGTTATTTGCAGTGCTTGATCCTTCAGTCACTTTATCTTTATCAGACCGTCAAATTGGTAATGGTGTTGTTGATGCTTATATCCACATCATGGAACAGTATTTAACCTTTGATGTAAACGCTAAAGTACAGGACCGTTTCAGTGAAGGTTTACTACAAACCTTAATTGAAGAAGGCCCTAAAGCCCTTGCTGCTGAAACAAAAGACGATTTAGAGATTAGGTCTAATATCATGTGGTCTGCCACTATGGCGCTTAACGGCTTGATTGGCGCCGGTGTACCACAAGATTGGTCTACACATATGATTGGCCATGAACTAACAGCAAGCCATGGTATTGATCATGCGCGCACCTTATCAATCGTGCTTCCTGCGGTAATGAAAGTGCGTCGTGAGCAAAAACATGCAAAATTAGTTCAGTATGCTGAACGTGTATTTGGCATCACAACAGGTAGCGATGAGCAAAAAATTGATCAAGCTATTGAGGCTACCGAAAACTTCTTTAAGTTAATGCAAGTCCCTACACGCCTAAGTGATATTGATCTTGGTGCAGAGCAAGTTGACGTATTAGTTGCTGCACTTGAAAGCCATGGCATGACTAAACTTGGCGAACATGGCGATATTGACTTAGCAGTAAGCCGCGAAATTCTCACCACTGCGATCTGATCTATAACTCAATTGACCATTTAGATAAAAGGCTAGCATTGCTAGCCTTTTTTAATGGCAGTTTTTATCTTTACTCTTAATAGCTCACTGTTCTTTGCTTCTTTGCTTCTTTGCTTCTTTGCTTCTTTGCTTCTTTGCAAAATAACACCACTAAGTTTGCCAAGTGGTTTTATAGGTAAAATTATGCTTCGACTTGTAGCTTTAATCATTGACTTCATGGCAGTAAATAGCTATTCCGCTAATCCCAGCCTTCACTAGCGCTTGTATTTGTGATCTAGTTAAATAATTCATCAGATGATGAATATTGAAGAATTAATTCACTAAAACAATCCGCTGCATTGCTTTACCATATTCTACACTTAATGAATTAATGGATACGCTAAGTATCTTCAAAGCTGTGTTGAATTTATGCCTAAAAAAATAATGCCAGTTAAAAAGCCAGTCGGTAGGCCAGCTGTCAAAGCAGATAATCGCTGCGCACTTATCAATGCAGCAAAAACCTTATTTGTCGATAATGATTACGATAAAGTCTCTATTCGAGCCATTGCTGCTAAAGCAAAAGTGGATGCAAGTTTAATCCGCTATTATTTTCAATCTAAATTGGGGCTTTTTGCCGAAATGCTCAAGGAAACCATTGAGCCAGTTCATGCCCAATTAAATAATTCCAAGGAAAAATCGACTCAAGATTCACCAGAAAAAATATTACTGGCCTTTTATAAAATTATGAGTCAAAACCCAGATTTTCCGAAACTCATATTTCGCACCGCCAGCCTTAAAACCACCAAGAAAAACCAAGAGCTGCAAGCCAATTTATTGAGTTTATTCCCGAAAAATAGGTTAACCATTTTTGAAAAGATGCATCAGCAAAACCGTCTACAGCAAGGTATTGATCCAATGTGCGCCAAAATGAGTTTTATTAGTTTAATGGTATTTCCATTCTTAATGCCTGACATATTTAAACAAGCATTGAATATTAAAACCTCAGCAGAATTTTTACAGCATTTAGCTAAGCAAAATGCACAAATATTACGTCATGGGCTTATTGCCAATGAATCTCAACTCAGTCAGGACGCTTAACATGACCCCGTTAAAAAGACACTATGTTTTTCCAGGCATCATCGCCGGTATTATCATCTTTATCGCTGCGATATCATTACGCTCGTCACCAGAGTTGCAACCCAACCATGATAAATCACGCCTGGTCGATGTTATTAGCCTGACAAAACAGCCCGTACAACCTGTGATCAAAGCCTATGGTCGTGTGGCTCCAAAGCATATCTGGCAAGGCATTGCCGAAGTGGGCGGCAAAATTACTTATCGCCACCCTGAGCTTGAAACGGGCAGATTGATCAAGGCTGGCACCTTAGTGTTAACCATTGACCCTCTTGAATACCAACTAAAACTTGCTCAAGCTGAAGCTAACTATAATTCAGCTCAAGCGCAGTTAGTACAGCTAAATCAGCAAGAAATAAACTTACAATCAAGCATAGAAATTGAGCGCCAACGACTGACCTTAGTTGATCAAGAATATAAACGTAAACAATCGTTAAATAAGAAAAACTTGATCTCAAAATCAGAACTTGAAACCCAAAAACAAGCTTTACTGGCCCAGCGTAACTTAGTGCAAGACTTAACCAGCAGCTTAAGCTTGTTGCCTGATGATAAAAAAGTCACTGCGGCGCAAGTTAAGGTTAATCAAGCTTTACTGGAAGATGCCCAACGTCAACTCAATAATACTCGCTTTACTTTGCCTTTTGATGCACGCATTGCCGAGGTCAACATTGAGCAAGCTCAAGCCGTCACCAATGGCGCTGTGTTGTTCGAGGCCCATCAATTAGGCGCAGTTGAAATAAAGGCTGAATTGTCATTATTTGATGCCGAAACCTTAATTCATTCAATTAATGAACTGCCAAGAGATACCTCTGCATTACCTTCAATTGAAAAAGTTAATTTTGACACTCATATCACGGTCAATATGGGTAAAACCTTACACCAATGGCAAGCTAAATTGACTCGCGTTGCCGATACCATAAACCCAGATCAAGCGACGATAGGTTTTTATCTTGAAGTTGATCAAGATTTCAACCAAATGAATTTGTTAGCTAAACCGCCATTAACCAAGGGCATGTTTGTCACCTCCTATATTAAAGGTTATCCCTCAGAGCATTACGTTATCCCAGAAAAAGCCTTACATGGTGAGCAAGTTTATTTAATGGATCAAGACAACAAGCTGGTTATTAAACAGGTTGAAGTGCTATTTAGAACCGACAATGGCGTCGCCATTAAAGGCGATATTCACCAAAATGACCGTGTGGTTACCAATGACTTAATTCCTGCCATTAATGGCATGGGGCTTAAATTATCAACAGCGAACGAAACCACTACCCCAGTAACAAGTGATCTAGCGAATGACGAGGAGCAGGCACTGTGATTAATTTTTTCACTCGTCACCCCACCATTGCTAACTTAATGATGTTGGCATTTTTTGTCATGGGCTTAAGCAGTATTGGTAACATTAAACGTGAAACCTTTCCTGAATTTAGTCCGCCTTACATTATCGCCAGTGTGGTTTACCCCGGCGCATCTCCAGCAGAAGTGGAAGAAAGCCTGTGCCTGCGTATGGAAGATGCCATTGATGGCTTAAGTAATATCGAAGAAGTGAAATGTGACGCCCAAGAAGGGATTGCATCATTGACGGTAAAACTTAATGGCGAAGCCGACATTGGCCGCAGTTTGGTTGATATTCAAACCGAAATTAACGCCATTAAAGACTTTCCGGCGCAAATTGACCCACCAACGGTCAAAGAGCTTGATTGGGCTGAACCGGTTGTAGATATTGCCATCGCTGCAGATGCCAGCTTGCCACACCTTAAATCCTATGCTGAGGATTTAAAGCGACGGTTAAAAGTCGAGGCGGGCGTGAGCTTAGTGAGCGTGTCTGGCTTTTCAGATCATCAAATACGAGTCGAGTTAAACGAAGCGGATATTCGTCGCTTAGGGCTAACAGTAGCCGAAATAGCTGATAAAGTGGGCAGGCAAAATGTCCAAATGCCCGCTGGCAGTATCGAGCTTTCTGATAAAAACCTGTTGATCCGTTTTGATGAACGACAAATCACCCCTGATAACCTCAGTAAAATCATCGTTTCCTCTAATACTGAAGGCGGCGTGGTTACCTTAGGCGACATTGCTACCATCACCGACTTATTTGAGCTTGAGGAAGAACATACCATCTTTAATGGCCAACCTGCGGCCATGCTTAAAGTGCAAAAAAACAAAGCCGATGATGCCTTAAGAATTAAGTCCAGAGTCACTGAGTTTATCGAACAAGAACGGCTTATAGCCCCCGATGGCGTGACCCTAACCTTAACCAACGATTTATCTTCACTACTGCAAGACCGATTATCAATGCTGCTGCGAAATGGTTGGCAAGGTATCATCTTAGTGTTCTTTTCGATGTGGTTATTTTTCTCGTTACGCTATTCGTTTTGGGTTTCAGCAGGCTTACCTGTAGCCTTTATGGGCGGCTTGTTCTTAATGAGCATGTTTGGCGTGTCAATCAACATTATGAGCCTAGTCGGCTTACTAATGGCCATTGGTATTATGATGGATGATGCCATTGTTATTGCCGAATCCGTTGCTGCCCATGTTGAAAAAGGCTTACCCACCAATGAGGCGGTGATCCAAGGGGTAAATAAAGTCGCCCCAGGCGTATTTTCATCATTTTTAACCACAGTGTTTATTTTTGGCAGTTTATTGTGGTTAGACGGGCAAATGGGCGCGGTATTGTCGGTGGTGCCACTGGTATTAATCATGGTCTTAAGTGTGAGCTTAATTGAAGCATTCTTGATTTTACCGAATCACTTAAGTCACTCGCTAAAATCTAATAAACAGCAGAAACCACCGTTAAAGTTTAAACGGGTCTTTTTAGAAAAGTTTGAACACTTCAAAAACAACACCTTAGTTAATGCCGTTACCTTTGTGGTGAAATGGCGCTATGCCAGCCTTGGGCTTACACTTGGCGGTTTAATGCTGTCTTTTGCCTTAGTGGCAGGTGGCGCGGTAAAGTTTGTCGGCTTTCCTGAACTCGATGGCGATATTGCTGAAGCAAGAATCATTTTGCCACCAGGTTCCACTTTAGAGCAAACCAAAACTGTCGTTAGTCACTTGGTTGCCGCAGCCAATACCGTTGGCGATAAATTAACGCAACAAAATGGCGAACAGTCGAATCTCATCCGCTACGTTACCGAGCAATATAATGTCAATGCGGATGCGGGCGAACAAGGCCCACATGTGGCAACGGTAAGATTAGATTTGTTATCAGCTGAAACCCGCGAAACCCTGATTGATAACTTCATTTCAGCATGGCGCAGCGCCAGTGGTGATATTGCAGAGCCCATCTCCTTGGTATTTAAACAACCGAGTATGGGCCCTGCTGGCCGTGATGTTGAAGTCAGACTGCAGCATGATAATTTAGCCACGTTGAAACTGGCCTCCGTTGATTTGCAATCTTACTTAAGTCAGTTTTCTGGGGTTAATGGCATTTTAGATGACATGCGCCCAGGCAAAGAAGAAGTACTGGTAAAATTAAAAGATGGCGCTGAAAATTATGGTGTTGATGGTGAGATGGTAGCATCGCAACTGCGTGCGGCATACTTTGGCCAAACCGCAGATGATGTGCAATCAGGCCCTGAAAACATCGAAATACAAGTCAGGTTGAATAAACAGCAAGCAGGTAATCTGCAAGCGTTAGCTAACTTCCCAATCATGTTAAGTAACGGTAATCAGATACCATTAAGCGCAGTAGCAACATTAGACTTTGAACGATCTTATGTACGTATTCAGCGCATTGAAAGTCAGCGCACTGTAACCATTATGGCTGACATAGATAATGCCAAAGCCAATGGCAGCGAAATTGTCGCCAAAGTGCAAAATGAATACGCTAATGAATTACGCCAAAAGTATCCGGGACTAAAAGTTGATTATGAAGGCGCAGCCAAAGAAACCGCTAAGACTGGCGCTTCTTTCTTACAGGGTTTTATTATCGGTTTATTTGGATTATTTGCGATTTTAAGTTTTCAATTTAGAAGCTATTTAGAACCTTTTGTGGTGATGTTAGCCATTCCTTTAGCACTCATAGGTGTGTTTTGGGGCCATTTACTCACAGGCCATAATCTATCAATGCCATCAATTCTTGGCTTTGTATCTTTAGCGGGTATTGTGGTTAACGACTCCATCTTGTTGGTGCAATATATCCGCCATCACGTGGATATTGGCGATGATATTCAGCAAGCGGTAATTAAAGCGTCTCGAGACAGGTTCAGAGCAGTATTTCTCACCTCACTGACCACGGCTGCGGGACTATTGCCATTACTGTTAGAAACCTCGCTACAAGCGCAGGTTGTAAAACCCATTGTAATATCAATTGTGTTTGGAATATTTACCTCAACCTTGTTGGTACTGTTTATTATTCCCTGTGCGTATGCGGTGTTAGCAGATTTTAATTTAGTCCATAAACACGAGGATTTAGAGGCCTAGTGCTTACTAGGCTATAGCTCTCAGACAAAGTTACAAGCTAAAAATAATGGCTAATTAATAACCCGCAAGCTGTATTAATGGCTAGCGGGTTATTTTTACATGTGTAGATATATGAAAGAGCTAGAAGCTTTAGCTATAGGTTGGCGCTTTAGCCTAACGATCAATAAGCCCCAAACAATGATGTTAATCTGGCTTATTGATTTTATTTAATAATCTCATGAAAGTTTGTTGCTCTTCATAGGATAAGCCACTTAGGCATTTTTGATTAACCCACTCAGCTTCACCAATAAGATCTTGCTCTAAGGCCTTACCGGCATCAGTTAAAAAAATCTGAAAGGCGCGGCGGTTATCAGACTCTTGATGGCGAGTGATATAACCCTGTACTTGCAGTTGATCTAATAGCCTAGTCATAGTGTAATTAGCCACATCACACACTTTAGACAGTTCAGTTTGGCTAATGCCCTCTTCTTGCCACAGTGAAAACAGCACAGGCCAAAGCTTAACGTCAAGTTGGTAACGTTTTAAGCGTTCATCTAGCTCGTTTTGCAGCGTAAGATTAAGATGCGAGATTTGATAATATAGGCTTTCGTATCGTTTCATATAACCACTCCTACAGGCTCATCAATCCTTAGTTAAGCGCAAAAGTTAATCATCAACATAAAATACTTGGTGGCTGGTGCGTAAAAGAACTAACCAAGTTAATCAATGTTGCCCTAAAAATGTAATTGCTACTAATCATTGGTGCTATCACTAACGGATGTGACTAACATAAACAGGCTTAAGTACTGATATTATTTATCTTTATACTTATTAAGCTTGTTAACGTGTAAGTCAGTAAACCCTTGCGGAGCTGCTTTGTTATACCACAGCTTGCTACACTGGCCAATTAGCACCTCACCCTCTTTGTACGTATAAGACCGCTTTTTTAGTCAATCTATTACAAACTGATTTATATAACGGTAATAGCAAGCCCGCCCCAAACAAGCGATGATGCCTCGCTCGATGGGCACTTCAATGGTGTTTTCTAATAGTTTCACAGCCTTAATATCAACAATCTGATGCTCAGTGCCAATGCTACTTATTAAGGTTAGTCCATTATTTGCTAGCGGCTCATAGTCAACGATAAAAATTGCATGGTTATCTACGCTGACTTTAACCTTTTCAACCGGGGTGATAAGAAAATATTCATTATCAATACAATGAAGCACACTGGCAAAAAGCTTAGCAAATTTTGTCGGTAAAGGACTGGCTAAATAGAACCAATCCCCATGATGGTCAATATAAAACAATGGCTCAGTGCTACATAAATCAACTTCTGCACCTAATTGACTGGCAATACTCAATGGTTCATCATTTTTATGTTTAGTCATTAGCAACGTGCTCATCGGCAGCAATCAGTAACTGAAGTAAGGCTTCTACTGGGTGTTTTGGCTTAAAGCCCGCAAAACGTTTCACTTGGCTACGGCAAGAATAGCCTGATACCAATATTTGGCTTTTCTCAGCGATACTGTCTAAGGTTGGCTGCCAAGACATAGCAAACAGCTTAGATGAGCGGCCCATATTATCCAGTTCATGGCCATAGGTGCCCGCCATACCGCAGCAACCCACGTTGATCATTTCAAACTCAGCGCCAAAATGATTAAATACCGCTTTCCATTCGTTGGCCGTAGCCGGTTTTGCGGTGGATTCAGTACAATGACTAAACCAACTAAATGACGCGCTGGTTTTGTCTAACGCTGGCATGAGTTGAATCGCATCGGTTAACCACTCATTAGCTAACAGTACTTCAAAATTGCCTCGCTGCGCCCCTAGCACCTCTTGATATTCATCTCGATAACAAAGCACTAATGCAGGGTCTAAGCCAACCATCGGCATATCAAGTTGATAAACTTGATTTAAAAAGTCTGCACTTGATTTGGCAGTCGCGGCAAATTTATCTAAAAAGCCTTTAATGTGTGATGGTTTACCATTGGGTTTAAACGGCAATAACACCGGCTTTAAACCTATTTTTTCTATTAATTGTATAAAACGATAAACCAGCTCAGCATCATAAAAACTGTTAAATGGATCTTGCACCACCAGTACATAATTGCCACGCTCTGATGTTGGAATACTTTGCAGCGCCTCTAAATCATAACCACGGCTTGGATGGCCATCCAGACGCTGTTTTAATGTGGGAACTGATAATGCAGGTGAATCTATATAACCAATAGATTTTTTGATAACCCACTGACTTAATTTATTTTGCGAGGCAAAATTGGTTACTTTTGGCATAGCAGCCATAAGCGGCAGCATGTCTTCAATACCTGCAACTAAATAGTCTTTTGCTGGGCGCATATATCGTTTGTAATAGATATTGAAAAATTGCGCGCGAAATTTAGGCACATCCACTTTAACAGGGCACTGCCCTGAACAGGCTTTACAGGCTAAACAGCCTTTTAACGAGTCCATGACTTCATGTGAATAATCATAATCTCGGCCAATGTGAAAGCTGTTTTGCGCTCGCTGCATAAAGCTTAAAGGTTTAGATTGAGCCAGTGCCTCTACATCAACGCCCTCTGCCTCCAGCAGCCTTAACCATTCCCGCATCAAGCCACTTCGGCCTTTAGGTGAATGGATCCGATCGCCGGTAACTTTAAATGACGGACACATGAACGAATAGCTACTGTAGTTAAAACATAAGCCATTACCATTACAATTCATTACATCAGGAAATGCATCACGGACTTGAATCGGAATTTGTCTATCAAAGGTGCCGCGCTTAACGCTATCAACATTAAACATCATTGGGCCACTGCCTTTAGGCGCGACTAGTTTGCCCGGATTTAATCGATTGTCAGGGTCAAATAAGCCTTTAACCTCTTCAAGTTCGCCATATAGTTCATCACCAAATACGGCTGGTCCATATTCACCACGCACCCCTTTACCATGTTCGCCCCACATCAAACCGCCATATTTAAGCGTGAGTTCAGCAACTTGATCGGATAACACTTTTAGCAGCTTTTCATCCGCTTCATCGCACATATCAAGCGCGGGACGCACATGCAGCACTCCTGCATCAACGTGACCAAACATGCCATATTGCAATTTATGGCCATCTAATAAGTCCCTAAACTCCATGATAAAGTCAGCTAAATTTTCTGGCGGTACGGCAGTATCTTCGGCAAATGGCAGTGGTTTTCTGCGGCCTTTAGTTGCGCCTAGCAAGCCTACGGCTTTTTTACGCATGGCGTAAATTTTATTAATACTGGGCTTATCTTCAGTAATTTGATAAGCCACAACCCCAGCTTGTTCGCTAGCCAATTGTGCCGCCAGTGTTTTTTCAAGGGCAGCAATGCCTTGCCTAATATCAGCCTCATCCCCAGCGAATTCAACCATATTGAGGCCTTCAATGGTTTTATTGGGTACTGATTCAATGAGGTGAGACACTGAGTGCCAAATAATATCTTCACGGGCCAAATTCAGCACTTTTGAGTCTATAGTTTCGACCACGGTAGCATTGGCTTCAACCAATGATGGTGCATGACGCAATGCTGATTCAAACGAGTCATATTTAATATTTACCATCATCCGCGTATGTGGCAATGGGGTGATATTTAATTTGGCCTCTGTTAATACCGCCAGTGTACCTTCAGAGCCTGCAAGTATGCGTGATAAATCAAATTGGCTTAAATCATCATTCCATACATGTTTTAGATCGTATCCGGTTAAAAAACGATTTAATGGCGGAAACTGTTTTAGAATAAGCTCACGCTTGTCGCGGCAACGCTTGGCAATCGTGCTAATAATATTGGCAGCAAAGCTATTGGTGTTTACGGATTGGGACTCTGACTGATTTAACGCCTCATCTGCCGCTATTGGTGTGCTTGAAAGCACACTACCATCAACCAATACGCTGGTAAGGCCAAGGACATGATCAGATGTTTTACCGTAAACCAGTGAACCCGCACCCGATGCATCAGTGCTGACCATGCCGCCAACCGTTGCACGATTAGAGGTTGATAAATCTGGACTGAAAAAGAACCCATGTGGCCTAAGGGCATCATTAAGTGCATCTTTTACCACACCAGCTTGTACTCTTACCCAGCCTTCTTCTGCATTGACTTCCAGTACTTGATTCATGTGCCTTGAGACATCAAGTATTAAGCCGTGGGTCAGTGATTGTCCGTTAGTGCCAGTACCGCCACCACGGGCACTAAAAGTCACTTGTTTATATTGAGGGTCTGCAGCTAATGTCATCACCAGCTCAACATCCGCCTGAGTGAGAGGATAAATAACCGCTTGGGGTAAAAACTGGTAAACAGAATTGTCGGTCGCTTGAATTAAACGCGCACTATAACGTTTATCAATTTCGCCAGAAAACGAAGATGCTTCGAGCGCATCAAGAAAGCTTAAGTAAATTGGTTCTAACGTCTGTTGATGTGATAGCAGCGGTAACATAGTCAATTTCTGTTTATAGTAATTTAAAGTCATTATAAACAAAAAAAAAGCCGCTAAAAGCGGCTTTTTTTCATGTTGATAAATTAGTTAACTAAAAACTAACTTTTCAAGCATATTAAGCATGTTCTTCTGCTAAATATAACCAAGTGTCGATGACTGTATCAGGGTTAAGTGACACAGTATCAATACCTTGCTCTACTAGCCATTGTGCAAAATCTGCATGATCAGATGGGCCTTGGCCACAAATACCAACATAAGCACCTTTGGCTTTAGCCGCTTTAATCGCTAATGAAAGCAATGCTTTAACAGCATCATTTCGTTCATCGAATAAGTGACTGATAATGCCAGAATCGCGATCTAGACCCAAAGTTAATTGAGTTAAATCGTTAGAACCGATAGAGAAACCATCGAAATGCTCAAGGAATTGGTCAGCTAATAATGCATTAGACGGTAACTCACACATCATGATGACGCGTAAACCATCTTTACCACGCTCTAAACCTTGCTCTTTTAATAATTCGATAACTTGCGCGGCTTCATCAACGGTACGAACGAATGGGATCATAATCTCAACGTTCTTAAGGCCCATATCATTACGCACACGTTTAATTGCTTCACATTCTAGAGCAAAACAGTCACGGAACGATTCAGAGATATAACGACTAGCACCACGGAAGCCCAACATTGGGTTTTCTTCTTCAGGCTCGTAACGGTCACCACCAACAAGGTTAGCGTATTCGTTAGACTTAAAGTCTGACATACGTACGATAACTTTCTTAGGATAGAACGCACTACCAATGGTTGCGATACCTTCCACTAGACGAGCGACATAGTACTCAACTGGTGATTCGTAACCTGCAATCATTTCATTGATTTCTTGCT
Source organism: Shewanella sp. 6_MG-2023 (assembly GCF_030547195.1). Lineage (NCBI taxonomy): Bacteria > Pseudomonadati > Pseudomonadota > Gammaproteobacteria > Alteromonadales > Shewanellaceae > Shewanella > Shewanella sp. 6_MG-2023. Next base: position 23,222 of record NZ_JAUOQU010000009.1, read on the forward strand.
GCAGCTCAGCAGGTTGTGAATTAAATTCAAGCAGCGCTTTAGGGTGAATACCAATCATGCGATTGATAATAAACTCAAGACGCGCAAGTCCCACACCTTCATTAGGTAAACGGGCGAAATCAAATGCACGATCAGGGTTACCGACGTTCATCATGATTTTCATTGGTAGTTCAGGCAAGGTATCAACACGGTTAGTAATAACTTCAAACTCTTGCTTACCATCGTAGATGAAACCGGTATCGCCTTCAGAACAAGATACAGTCACTACTTGGCCATTTTTGATACTGTCAGTAACATCACCACAACCAACAACTGCAGGAACCCCAAGCTCACGCGCAATAATTGCTGCGTGACAAGTTCGGCCACCACGGTTAGTGACAATTGCGCTAGCGCGCTTCATGATAGGTTCCCAATCTGGATCAGTCATGTCAGTAACGAGTACATCACCTGGCTCGATTTGATCCATGTCTTCGATAGAGGCTAGCACTTTAGCTACACCAGTACCGATTTTATGACCAATCGCGCGTCCTTCTGAAACAACAGCACCTTTGGATTTTAAGTGGTAGCGTTCAATTAATTGCACGTCTTCACGGCTACGAACAGTTTCAGGACGAGCTTGAACGATATATAACTTACCGTCGTTGCCATCTTTTGCCCATTCGATATCCATTGCACGGCCATAATGTTGTTCAATGATCACCGCTTGCTTTGCAAGCTCCATCACTTCTTCATCATTAATAGAGAAAGTGCCGCGTTCAGCTGCTGCAACATCTTCGATTTTAACTTGCTTGCCGTGAGAAGCATCATCAGAGTAAACCATCTGAATCATCTTGCTACCGATATTACGGCGCACAACGGCTTTATGCCCTTGCGCTAAAATTGGTTTGTGAACATAGAATTCATCAGGGTTAACAGCGCCTTGTACTACCATTTCACCTAAACCAAATGATGAAGTGATAAAGACAACGTCGTTGTTACCTGATTCAGTGTCCATGGTAAACATCACACCAGAAGACGCTTTATCTGAACGTACCATGCGTTGTACGCCAGCAGATAATGCCACACCTTGATGCTCGTAACCTTGGTGAACACGATAGGAAATTGCGCGGTCGTTAAATAGCGATGCGTAAACATGCTTAATCGCAAGCAGTACAGCTTCAAAGCCTTTAACGTTTAGGAAAGTTTCTTGTTGACCCGCAAACGAAGCATCTGGCATATCTTCAGCTGTTGCTGATGAACGCACTGCAAATGAAGCTTCTTGAGTCTCGCTAGAAAGTTGCTCGTAAGCTTCACGAATCGCATCTTCTAGTTCTGGTTGAAATGGGGTGTCGATAACCCATTGTCTGATCTGCGCACCAACTTTTGCAAGTTCGTTTACATCATCAACATCAAGGGTTGCCAAGATGTCGAAAATTTTCTGGTTAACACCACTTTGCTCTAGAAACTCATTAAATGCATGAGATGTAGTCGCAAATCCGCCAGGTACTTGAACACCGGCATTAGCCAGGTTACTGATCATTTCACCAAGTGACGCGTTCTTGCCGCCAACCTTGTTTACATCACCCATGCCTAATTCTTGATACCAGAGTATGTATTGCTGCACAGTTATCTCTCCACAAGTTTATTTCAATGGCCCCTTCACACGAGGGCAGAGGCATTCTACACTCCCCCTCAACAACCGTAAATGTATAATTTTATTTGTAATTTTATTACTACAAGAGGCTGAAATGACACCAAAAGTATTCTATATCTCAGATGGGACCGCGATCACAGCAGAAGTATTTGGCCATGCTGTCCTATCCCAATTTCCAGTTGATTTTGAAGCACTTACAATTCCATTTGTTGACAGCATTGCTAAAGCTGAAAAGGTAAAACAACAAATCAATGATAGTTTTATTACAACAAGCTTAAGACCCGTTGTGTTCCATTCCATCGTAAATTCCGACATTCGCGATATTATTTTCTCCAGTGAAGGTTTAGATTATGATTTTTTGAACACCTTTGTTTCGCCATTAGAACAACAACTGGGTATAAAAGCTGCGCCGGTGATCAACCGAACTCACGGTAAAAGCACGACTAACGAATCTTATGATAATCGTATTGATGCGATTAATTTCACTTTAGATAATGATGACGGTCAAACCATGAAACATATGGATAAAGCTGACATTATTTTGCTAGGTGTTTCTCGTTGCGGTAAAACGCCATCGAGTTTGTATCTTTCTATGCAATTTGGCATTAAAGCAGCAAACTACCCTTTTGTTGAAGATGACATGGATAATCTCAAGTTACCTGAAGCGTTAAAACGTAATAAGTCCAAATTATTTGGCTTAACCATTGATCCCCAACGTTTACATGAAATTCGCCAAGGCCGCATGGAAAACAGCCGCTATTCATCACTAAGACAATGCCGGATTGAAGTGAAAGAAGTAGAAATGATGTATAAAAAAGAACGGATCCCGTTTGTTAATACCACATCTCATTCTGTAGAAGAGATTTCAGCTAAAATCCTCGATATTACCGGGCTGAAGCGTCACATGTTTTAATTTTAATGTCGCTGTGGTTATTTAACTGTTAAGCCGAAAATGTGAAATTCATAACATTTTCGGCTAACTTATGTGAATAAAATGATATTAGTTCAAAAACCTGCATTATTTGTCCGTGTCTAACGCCTGCTAATTAGTTATAATCTCGAGCAATATGATGTTAATTCATCGCAAACATGCTCGGTAAAGTGAATGACTATTAAAACAGACGAACTACGTACATCCCTTTTATGTAAGGTTATTTCTCCTGCGCAACTCGCATCTGAATACCCACTGACGCAAGATGCTGCCGATTATTTAGTTGAGCAACGTCATGAAGTTGAAGCCATTATTGCTGGCGAAGATCAACGTTTATTGGTCATCATTGGTCCTTGTTCAATACATGACACCGACGCCGCTTTAGATTACGCCCAGCGGTTAGCCAAACTTCACCATGAGTTAAAAGACGACTTATGCATTGTGATGCGGGTTTATTTTGAAAAGCCGCGTACTATTGTTGGCTGGAAAGGATTAATCTCAGACCCTGATCTTGATGGTAGTTTTAGCCCAAACAAAGGCTTACGTATGGCGCGTCATTTACTTCAGCAAATCACTGAATTAAAACTGCCTATTGCCACTGAGTTTTTAGATATGGTCAATGGTCAATATATTGCCGATTTAATTACCTGGGGCGCTATTGGTGCCCGCACCACTGAAAGCCAAATTCACCGTGAGATGGCGTCGGCTTTATCTTGCCCTGTTGGCTTTAAAAACGGTACTGACGGCAACATTAATATTGCAGTCGATGCTGTTCGCGCCGCCCAAGTACCACATATATTCTATTCACCAGATAAAGATGGTGCTATGGCAGTTTATCGTACACACGGTAACCCGTATGGCCATATCATTTTACGTGGTGGTAAAACCCCGAACTATTCAGCCGAAGATGTTGAAATCGTCCGCGCCCAGCTCGAAACCGTTGGCGTAACCCAACGTATGGTGGTTGATTTTAGCCATGGTAATAGTGAGAAAAAACATAAAAACCAGCTAAAAGTTGCTGATAGCATCATGGCGCAAATGCGCGCTGGCAGCACTGCGGTTGCAGGGATTATGGCAGAAAGCTTTATGATTGAAGGCAACCAGAAAGTCGTTGAAGGCCAGCCATTAACATACGGTCAAAGTATCACTGATGCTTGCCTGCATTGGGAAGACTCAGAAAAATTATTACGTGATTTAGCCCAAGCCTCTAAAGAACGTAAAGCACTTTTAGCCAAATAACGGCTCAAGTATTAACTTATAAAAAAGCCAGTTAGGGTAACCTAACTGGCTTTTTTATCGCTTTAACTGGTACTGACGTTAACTCACTTTTTGTGCCGACGGCTCCACTGCTTGTAAACAAGGAACATTGGTATAAGCGGGATCGTCATCTAATGAGCTTAATGATAATTGCTGAAATTGTTCATGTACGCTCATGAAGCTCTCAACCAACCTTGGATCAAAATGTTTGCCCTTTCCTGCAACTATCACTCTTACCGCTTCATAATGACTAAAGGGCTTTTTGTAACACCGTGGTGAAGTCAGCGCATCGTACACATCCACTAGCGCGACTATTCTTGCAGACAATGGGATCTCGAGACCTTTTAGCCCTTTAGGGTAACCACTGCCATCCCACTTTTCATGATGCCCACCAGCAATATCACGGCCCATTTTTATAAAACTGCATTGAGGCGCAAATTCAATTAGAGAATCTAACACTTCTGCGCCAATCACTGGGTGAGCTTTAATATTTTCAAACTCTTCAGGGGTTAGTCGACCCGGTTTTAATAAAATAGCATCGGCAATCCCCACTTTACCAATATCATGTAATACAGCTGACAGAGTTATTTCTTCTACAAATGAGCCAGTTAACTCATTAGGCGCATCTTTGTCTAACCCTCTTTGGTTTGCCAATAACGCGGCATAGTGCTGCATACGTAATAAATGAGCGCCTGTTTCATTGTCGCGATATTCTGCCAATTTGGCTAAACCAATCACAGTTGCTCTTCTTGAAGTTAATGTTGACTGTAACGAACTGAATAATTTTTCTAATAAATAACTGATAGAAAGCGTAAGAATGGCATTAGCTGCCACAAAATTAATGCATACAACCGCCCAAATAATACTGTTGTAGCCTTCAATACTCGGCCAAGGCAACCAATTATAATGACCGCAAATACCAACAATAACTAACGACATGGCATTGAGTATTTGCGCCCAATAACTGGCATTACGACCTAATAACACCCCTGTTAATGGAGGAAAAAGAAATAACCAGAAAAAACCGGCACCACTTGGGCCTATCGCCAGTAAGAAGCCTGTTCCAATCATATAGGCAAGTAAGCAACCAATGATGAATCGCAGTCTATTTGCTAAGTTGTTTTTATAAATAATCAGCAATAAGGTGGCATAAACCACTGTATTAAAGATCGCCATCGGCCATAAGCCTTGAACAATACACAAATAAACACTAGTAAAGTAAACGGGAATACAAAGGAAGGCTAACGTGGTAAATATCCGGTCAAATACCACTTTACGCCAAATGCATAATGATTCATTTGATGCGGTGAGCTCTCTTAACAAGCCTGCAAATGGTGACATACTTCATCCTTGAATCGTTCATTGGAACAACCAACCTTGCCTTTTTAAAACAAAAATATGATGCTTTAAGCTTTAAGTATTGTAGAGATAGCGGGAATAGCAACATAAATTGCCGATAAAAACCTGTTACCTATAAATAGATTTGCCGCCACAGCCTTAAACAATTATTGCCCCATGAGCTCAATTTTTTTGCCGCTAACAGCTTGCAAGTTTGACTCAGGTAAAAAAAACCGCCAGCTTAAAGGAAAATATCAAGCACAAAATATTGATTATTTAAAAGGATTTACATGAAATCATCATCATCTCTTAAAACCATAGCTGTACTTGTTAGTAGCTTACTTTTGCCTGTGACATCTTTGGCTGCTAACAGCGATTTTAATACTGCATTTAAAGATTATAATTTAGCATTAGAAAATAATGATGCGGTGTTAGAACTACAATATGCCCGGTTAGCGTTTGATTTAGGTAAGCTCAAATTTGGCGAGGATAATATTAATAGCGCTAATTTAGCCTTAAATTTAGCTACTGCGTTAACTAAAAACGCGCAAAAATCACAAGCAATGACTTTTTACCAATTGGCCTTAGATATTTATCGTACCAATGGTGACGCCATTGACGATATAGAATTAATTGATCCACTCACCTTACTGGCCGATGCCACTACAAATAACAAACAAGCAAGATCTTTACTCAATGAAGCAATAAATATTAGTGAAGACTCTGGCAATCCACTATTACATGCTAAAACCTTGATGCTGGCATTTAAACGCTTGGTGAATACTGAGTTTTATACTTCTAGAGTTAAGCAATTTCTAATTGATGCTGAAACGATATACGTGCAGCATTTACCGGCTAATTCTGCAGATAGAGTCGATGCTACCTATCTGCTCGGCTCAGTATTACTTTGGGAAAAACAATACTCTGAAGCTGAAACTAAACTTTTACAAGCCATTAAAGAGTACAGCGTGCTCGATTATGACCATCCCTTCGAGTTAAGTGCTCACGCTAAATTAGTTGAAATTTACAGCTTGCAAGATGAGCCAACCAAGGCTACCGAGCATTGCGTAGCCATTGGAAATATGACGCCATGGGAAGCTAATCAAGAGCAAACACCACTATTTAGATCTAACCCTAATTATCCCAGATCAAAGCTGATTCAACGAAAAGAAGGCTTAGTTCAATTGTCATTAACGATTGATAAAAATGGCTTTGTCACCAATCCTAAAGTGATAAAATCCAAGGGTGGGAAATCCTTTGAAATAGAAGCATTAAAAGCACTTGAGAAATGGCGTTATGCGCCAAAATTTGTTGATGGCAAACCCGTTGAAGCAGAAACCACCCTGCAACTAGATTTTTCCATCGGATAAATTATTGGACATTCTACTGTTCTTTAAAGTCAGCCATCGCTAGCCACTTGAGTTATTTATCTAGGCTAAGACAGTAATAATAGTCTCGTTAATTGCTGTCCTAGTCTAATGTTAAGTGACTAAAGTTAAGTGCCTCATGTTACTTTACTAAAGTTAAGTGACTCATGTTACTTTACTAAGGTAAAGTGACTCATGTTATTTGACTAATGTAAGGTGACTCATGTTACTTGACTAAGGTTAAGTGACTAATATTAAGCGACTCTCGTTAATTACTTAATCAACAACTCCCCCCGAAAAGCGATAATAAAATGATGAGCTACCCTTCAGTAAAAATTATATTTCAGTTAAGCATCATATCGATAATTTTCATTGGATTAAGTTCGCCAATTCTCGCCACAGCCAATGAAAAAAACGCCGCAGTAAATAGCCATAATACTCCTGCTATGTCTAACGCTAGCGCATCAACGTCCCATAAAACCAGCACCATTTTTTTGGTTCGCCATGGTGAAAAACAAACTGGTGAAGATCCACAATTAACAGAACAAGGTAAAAATCGCGCCCTTGCTTTAGCGAATACCTTATCAGCAATTAAGCTTGATGCCGTTTATAGCACTCAATACCAGCGCACAGAGCAAACAGCGCTGCCAACAGCTAACTCACAATACCTCAAAATCAGTTACTATAATCCCAGAGAGTTAGCTGAATTTGCCAGCCAATTACAGCTTAATAGTGGCGCTAAGGTATTAGTGGTTGGACACAGCAATACCACCCCTAAACTGGTGAATTTACTGGGCGGCGAACCCGGCACTGAGATTAATGAAAAATCTGAATTTGACCGTTTATATATAGTAACGATATTTGCCCCAAGCAGTTCAGAAAAACCAGCAGCGCAGGTTAGTACCACATTGCTAAAGTATTAGCCTACTAAAGACCTGTGTTATTGGCCTTGTTGATTTAACCTAAAACAAGTTAGAGGCTCATGAAACTTGTGCATATTATTAATTAAACTTTGCTAATCTAAGGCTACTACTCCCTCGCACAGCTACCCTTTATTCCCGCTTAAACGTATAATCGCGCCACCTTGGCGAAGCCGCCACATAAAAGCATAATATTAGGTCGTTATATGCCCTCCACTAGTCAAACAGAAATCACATCACAGCTTAGTTTTCATGAAGATGTCGCTAAGCGAATCGAACAATCAGAGTCGCGAGTGATTAAAGCAATTTTCCCTTCCAATACCAACCATCACAACACCCTTTTTGGTGGCGATGCATTGGCGTGGATGGATGAAACCGCCTTTATTGCGGCCACCCGTTTTTGCCGTAAGTCTTTAGTTACTGTTAGTTCTGATCGCATTGATTTTAAAAAAGCGATACCGGCAGGTAGCTTAGCTGAGTTAATTGCCCGCGTTATCCACGTCGGTAACACATCAATTAAAGTTGAAGTGAATATATTCCTTGAAGATATGTATCAAGACAAGCGTGAGCATGCCATACGCGGGGTATTTACATTCGTCGCCGTTGATGAGCAGCGCGCTCCAACTCAAGTGTGGCCATAAACTCAAATTGCTATAAAAAACTGCCCATCATAAATCGTGATTGACCCTATTCAATGGCGAGTTGCTTATCAAAAAGCAGGTTTAAGTAACGGAATGACTCTTTCGCTCCGTTACTTTCTGTTTTTACGTACAATCATGCCTTTAACCCATAAGCTTATTAGACAAAAGTCTAAAATAATGAGTTAAATTGTTCGTTTGCCGCTTTGTATTTGATAAACCCTAGAATTTTATCTTACTTATCTGTTACATTAAATCTTCTTCACGTGCAAACAAGACTATTAAAAAGCCATGAAGCTACATAACTTAAATATAATTATTGCCGATGACCATCCATTATTTCGAAATGCATTAAGACAAGCGTTAAGTAATGCCTTTCAAGGTACCAATTGGTTTGAAGCAGACAGTGCTGAAGCGCTGCAACATATACTTGATGATAAAGCCAGTGAGCTTGACCTCATTTTACTTGATCTTCAAATGCCGGGATCCCATGGGTACTCTACGCTAATACATTTACGTGGCCATTACCCTGACATTCCTGTGGTGGTGATTTCAGCTCACGAAGATATCCAAACCATCAGTCGTGCTATTCATTACGGTAGCTCAGGCTTTATTCCTAAATCGGCATCTATGGATACCCTTAAAGAAGCCCTTGATGGCGTTCTTCAAGGAGATATTTGGCTGCCTAAAGGAACTGAAGTACTCCCCGTTTCTGATGATCCTTCAAGCCAAATGGCCAGTAAGCTTTCAGACTTAACCCCGCAGCAATATCGGGTATTGCAAATGTTTGCAGAAGGCTTACTCAATAAGCAAATCGCCTATGACTTTGGTGTATCTGAAGCAACAATTAAGGCCCATGCCACAGCAATATTTCGTAAACTCGGGGTGAGAAACCGCACCCAAGCAGTTATCGCATTGCAGCAATTAGAAATGGAAAAGGTCGACCTATCTTAAGCGAACTCTCTCAACTGCCGTTTTCCCAAGCTTGTGAAAATAATAAAAAACCGATTTTAACTGAGTTAAAGTCGGTTTTTTCAAGTTCAACACAAGTATTAGAAATCGGCAGTGGTACTGGTCAGCATTGTGTTTATTTTGCTAAACATTTACCTCGCTTAATCTGGCAAGCTAGCGATCAAAGTGATTACTTAGCCCAGCTTAATAGCCGCATCCACATTGAAGGCCCTGAAAACCTACTAGCCGCAATCGAACTTGATGTCACCAAGGCTTGGCCAAGTGCACAAATTGCGACAAACATTGATGGTTTATTTAGCGCCAATACTCTTCACATTATGAGCGAATCTATGGTAGTCGCCTTTTTTGAAGGCTTAGGGCAATATCTTAATTTACATGCTAATGTCGCAATTTATGGGCCGTTTAATTATCAAGGTCAATTTAGTAGCGACAGTAATGCGCAATTTGATATGTGGCTTAAGCAAAATAACCCTCAAAGCGGTATTAGAGATATAGAGTGGATAACATCACTTGCAAGCGATCAAGGCCTAAGCTTACAAGCCGACACCTCAATGCCGGCCAATAATCGCTTATTACATTTCAGCCGCAGCTAAATTAAATGATTATATTAAAGCGCATCACTTAATACTTAATCTCGGCAACATTAGCATTATTGCTTATCGCTTTTGCCGAACACTAAAACCATAAAATCAAAGCCCAAATAGCTTAAGTTATGTCGCAAAACTTTGTAAGCTAGAGCTTAGTTATTTCTCTAACGATATCTACAACAAGGAACACGCATTATGGGTTCGGTTACCACTAAAAAACACCCAAACGGTTTGGAATTTGTCGAAGTTAATACCCCACTTTGTCAGGCACGTATATTTCATCAAGGGGCTCAAATAGATTTTTTCCAGCCCAAAGATAAAGCGCCTTTGTTATGGGTCTCTGATGCTGATGATTATCAGCCGGGTAACGGTATTCGCGGCGGCATTCCAATATGTTGGCCATGGTTTGGTGCCAGTGACATTGAAGGTTTCCCGCAGCATGGTTTTGCCCGCACCAGTTTATGGTCTTTAGCATCCGTTAAAATGCGCAATCAAATTGTTGATTTAGTGTTTACCTTGAAAGTTTCAGCCGAGCAGCAACAGTATTGGCCACATGATACTGAGGTAAGTGTATTATTTTCACTGTCTGAAACGTTAACTGTCAGCATAGTGAATAAAAACAATGCTGATTACCCAATTAACTTTACCCAAGCATTGCACAGTTATTTTCCTATTGAGGATATTCATCAACTTAAAGCCTCAGGCTTTAAAGATTCCAAATACATAGAATTTGCCAAAGGCCCTTTTGCCCAAGAGTCTGACGACGTGTTATTTGACCGTGAAACTGACCGAGTTTATACAGGTTTAGCACAAACCCAGGTACTGCATACTGCAGCTGGTGATATTGAAGTCAGCCGTGAAAACAGCCAGTCTGCGGTGTTATGGAATCCGTGGATTGATAAGTCCCAGCGTTTATCTCGCTTTAATGATAATGACTATCTCACTATGGTTTGCCTTGAAGCGGCTAACGTATTAGAAGATGAAGTTCACTTGCAAGCAGGTGAAAGTCATACCCTCACAACCCACATTCGCTGGCGATAAGCATAATTTGCATCAGTTATTTCCCTGTTAATAGCACAGCTTAACCTGCTGTTGTTAACAGGGTGATATCAGCGAGTAAACTGCTGTGATAAACTAGCTTACAATCAATATCTTAAAAGACTACTCAGCCCAAATGACAGTTCGCCTTTTTACTGTTAAACGATTCTTTATCCTATGCTTTTTTACCATTGCATTAGGCTTGCTTGTGCTGCAACAAAATTTTCGCCCTATCGCCTTAAAAGTACTTAACACCCTCACCTCGGCTTATGATATTCAGGTTAAAGATCTCGCGGTTAGCTTTGATACTGTTAATAAACTCAATTTTAAATTTATCTCCCTTGAGTATGAAGATAGTGTAATTAGCTTACACAATGCCGAGCTAAGATTAGTCGATGGCTATGGCGCATTAAAAAACATGGCTCTGACAATACAAGATTTTGAGGCTGTTACAGTAGAAAGAATTGATGTTAACTTAGGTTATTCATTTCTTAAGCGCCGTTTTGTGGGTAAAGATAACCAAGCAACAACTGACGCTGATGTCGGCCTGAGTATCAATCATTTGCCGTTCATTGAGCTGGCTAAGATAAATATTTACTGGGCTGATGATAAAGACTTAACTCAGCCGTTAATCGAGGCGCATAATTTAAGCCTTGCTGCCAGTGGTCAAAATCAAAACATAGCAGTTAATCAAACAAGTCGTAAAAAAAGCGCTGCTACATCTTTTGCTACTTCAACTTCAACAATACTGACAGGTAAGCTGTTGCTTATGCAGCAAGAGTTTATTGATATTGCGCTAAGCCTAAATCCACGTGAGTGGCAGCTTAATTCCGATGTCGATATCAATAAAGTGCTCCAAAGCCTGCAATTGCTGGAACAGTCAGTGACTCAGAGAATAACGGCCACCACGAATACAGATGAACAGCAGGGATTACAACTATTATCCCAAGCTTTAGCCCCTGTAATAACGCCTATTTCAGCGGCAAATTATCAATTTAATGGCAACTGGTTAGGGCAAACACGATTAGATTTACCAAGTGGGTCAATCAGCAGTCATCACGAAATTAGCAATATTGAAATCGCGCCAACTGCTGACAATAACGTTAATAGTACTATTAGCTTTAAACCTGAAATGCCCATCAGCCTCGAGGTTAATTATCAGCCACAAGATACACATAATGCTAATCAGCGGGTATCAATTTCTTTAGCGCCGTTTTCGTGGCAGCAATCCACCAGCCCAAAGGCGCTTATAAAACTCAGCGGTTACTTAAATGATATTCAAGGTAATCGTGCAGATAGCGTTGCCAACGTAAATCAAAAAGTCGAAGATCGCCAAAATCTCGAAAAAAACCAAAGTGAGAACAATATACAGTCATTACTGACTCAAGTTGCTAAGCTTAGCGCCGAGACAAATACAGGATTACCTAAGGGTGACGCCACTATTGACTGGTCTTTGGCGTTTAACTCACCGACTTACATGGATATCACACTGGCTAACGATAGCCCAAACTCAAATAGCCATTATGATTTACATATAGCTTCATTCAATGCACAAATAGCCCATCCACTGCTTACTACTCAGCTCATTTTTACTGATAACAGCGCCGCTATTGCTAATGAAAACTACCAAGTAAAAAGCGCAATAAATGTTGATATCAACCAAGTTAAACCAATTGATTTAAGTCACTTAGATAATGTCGACAGTACTTTAATTATTGATGGCGCAAGCTTAACAGGCCAATTAGCTGTTGAGCATCAGCTAAGTCAAAATCACCCCACAACCAAAGTTAGCCTCAAACAAAACGCTCAATTACAGCTTAGTGATTTAAGCTTAATATCTGCCAACAAACTTATCGCCTTTGAGGGACTTAACTGGCAACAACAAGGGGCTAGCGAGCTTAGTTCAACCATTGACGGCAGCCAAATAAAGCTCAATGACTTCTCATTCGGATTTGATAAGTTTCATCTTCAAGATCTAAGCACGGCAACTGATACGATTAACGCCAAAGAATCGCTTGAAATACATTTAGGCCAATTTGCTGTTGATGCTAAACAAGCAATTGAGTTATTTATGCCAGCGACGTTACCCGTGGATGAATTAACCTCAAAGCTCTTACCTTCAAGTATGAACCAGCCTAAGAATCTAGCTAGTAACAATTCAACTAATGACATCAAAAGCCAACCAAGCTTACTTACGTCATTATTAAATCAGCGCAATAGCAGTGATTTAATCTGGCAATTAAACGATATCCGCATCGATAAATTGATCCCGACTAAATCAAAACTGCGCCGCTATCCACTACTGCGATTAGACAGCTTAACCCTTGAGCAAAACCTGCAGTTACACAGCCAGCTGCTCACAGGTAAAGAGCTTTGGCTACTTGATGAGCTAGCACTATCGAGCTACCACCTACTGCAACTACCTAAAAATAATAACCCTTTATCATTAGCCGGTCAGTGGCACACTGACTCTGATTTAGCCCCTCTGCTTGGAGTGTTAGCGCAAACTCAAATGCTGCCGAGTGATTTATCCATTGCAGGCCATAATAAATTGGATGCTGGTTTTGCCCTTGTTGAAAGCCAAGGGGTATCCTTATTTGAAATGAAATTTACTCAGTCACTCTCTGATGTTGAGGCGCAGTACAACGAAATGTTTTTTGATAATGGCAGTATCAATGCCCAATGCCAATTTAACTGGCAACAAGCCCATAGCTCACAATTATTAGCAAAAACCTACAGCCAAAGTCGATTATTGTGTCAACAAACTGAGCTAAACATTGCTAACGCCTATGTCGGCATAAACTTAGATGAACTCAATCTCAAAGCCGATATTTCATTAGGTAAAAATGAGCAAATACCTGCCAAGAACTGGTTACAAGAAATCACAGGTTTAAGTGATACAGACGTCAACTTAACAGCACGGGGCAATTTACTGGATGGCGAGTTTTTAATACCTGAGTTTTTTTTAAAATTACACGATAAGTCAGAAGGCTATTTGATGCTTAACGGCATTAGTTTACAAACCTTACTGGCAGCACAGCCTCAAGTAGGCGTATATGCCGATGGGATCTTTGACGGAGTCTTACCCGCGACTTTAGTTGATGGAAAAATTAATATTGCCGGAGGCCATTTAGCCGCCCGAGCCCCTGGCGGCTTAATCAAAGTCTCTAATAACCCAGCACTTGAGCAAGTGAAAGCAAGCCAACCTCATTTAGAGATAGTGGCGCAAGCATTAGAACACTTGCAGTATTCCGAGCTAATAAGCACACTTGATATGCAACAAAATGGCGATGCCCAATTAGCCGTTCAAGTAAAAGGACAAAGCAAAGATATTGAACGACCTATTCATTTGAACTACTCTCATGAAGAGAACCTATTTCAATTATACAAAAGCACGCAGATTGGTAACCAACTGCAAAATGATATTGAACGTTCCGTGAAGTAAAAGGACACCTTTGTGAACACTCAGTCGATTTACCGAATATTTCTTATTGCCGCATCAGTACTGCTGATAGGCGCCTGTACCCCAACCGTTAAAATTGAGCCACCAGATAAGCCTATTGTCATTAATCTTAATGTAAAAATTGAGCATGAAATCATTATAAAAATCGATAAAGAGCTCGATATTCTTTTAGAAGATGATGAGCTGTTTTAATCAATAAGGAAGCAATAATGAACACAAAAATCATGGCTTTAGTTTTAACGTTACTTCTAGGGTTAACACTGAGTTCAAATGTAGCTGCGTTGACATTGCAACAAGCTAAAGACCAAGGATTAGTTGGTGAGCAAACTAATGGTTATCTTGGTTTGGTGGTCAATGATAACGACGCAAAAACATTAATAACTGAGGTAAATAGTAAGCGAAAGCTACATTATCAAAAAATTGCCAAAAAGAATAAATTATCCACTGAAGATGTCGCTGCAAGAGCCGCGCAAAAAGCCATTGCCGCAGCCAGAAAAAGTCATTTTATCCAAACAGCTAAAGGGAAATGGACTCAAAAATAAATGACTAAATACCGATTTCAGTCGATCGATTATGGCTTGGAGCTTGGTATGAGAATTAACTGCATGAGGGATAATTGCATTATATGTACTAGCTCAGACTTTAACAAAACTAACGCGCCTTGGTTTAAAATACCTTGGCGCGCCGCAAACTTAAAATTACATAGTGACCATTGCCCAGTAATCGAGACGCGCCTTAGGATCTAACACCGCTTTTTTACACACTTCTTTGTATTTATTCATTAACGGACCTAAGCCGCTTTGGCCTTGTAAACTGGCAAGCTGCTGGTTTTTCGCTTCTGTGACCGCTTTAGCCGCCTTTTCGGCACTTAAGTAGCCCGCGGCTAATTTTTCAGCTTCAACTGCTGATGTTTTCAATCTTTCACCAACCGGTTTCATCTGCGGCGCATTCATACCCATAATCATGCTAGAGCTAATTTGATAATATGCGGCACATTGGACTAATTCATTAGTAAATGCGGCTTCAGCTTTATCTTGCGCCTGTACGCTTAAGCTAGTGGCAACTAACGTGATCGCAGCGGCGAACTGATATCCTTTTTTAAACATACTGTATCCTTTCTTAGTAATTAATTTCTGAGTGCGCAATGCTATTGCTAAATTGTTGTTGGTAATGAGCTAAACGATGCTTTAAATGCTGCTTAACCGTTGGCCATTCTGAATCAATAATGGAGTAAACAACTGTGTCTCTGACTGTGCCATCTTTCAAAAGTTTATGGTTTCTTAACACCCCATCTTGCTTAGCCCCAAGACGCGTAATTGCCTGCCTTGATGCTTGATTGTGCCAATGGGTGCGAAATTCCACCGCCATGACATCCAAGGTTGAAAACGCATAATCGAGTAATAACAATTTGGTTTCGGTGTTAACACCGGTGCGCTGGGCACGTTTTGCATACCAAGTGTAGCCAATTTCTAAGCGACGATTAGGTTGATCCCATTGGCAGATACGGGTGCTACCGATCACCTCACCTGATGTTTTGTCCCGCACGGCAAAAGCCAATGCTTCGCCAAGTTGTTCTTGGGCTATGGCTTTTTCAACATAAGCTTTCATATCATTGGCATGTGGAACCGAGGTATACCAAAGCTCCCATAAGTTGCCATCAGCAGCTGCAAGACTTAGCGCTGGCACATGCTCGAGTGTTAACGGCTCTAAAATGACATGTTCACCCATTAAAAAAGTATGACTGTCTGCGTATGCCATTGAGTGCTCCTAGATAAATAGTTAACTTGATCAAACAATGACAGAATACATGATCTAGATCAGAATAAAATCACCTTTTTGCTATTAAAAACAACAATAATGTCTTGTCTCATACGAACCAAAAAACCAAAAAGACCAATATCAATTGATATTGGTCTTTGGAGTAAGTGTTCTGAGTCAAGATTGCTGCTCGAGTGTAACGATGGATTTAGCTTATTTTGTGCTAATTAAAACTTATTTGATAAACACTGGTGCTGCCGCTTACTTCATTGCCAATAATTAATAATGGCAAACCTGTAGGGCTATCCTCAGCTAGAATAAATTTCATCCCTTCTGGGCCTAAATCACCCACAAGCTCAGGTTGCCCACTCATGGTTTCGCCGTCTATTTCAAAGTCGATATCAAAATCACGGTTCACCACATAGTCAATAAAACTGACGTCAAAAGGATTAGTAATATCGTAAATCATTATCCCAGATGTACGCTCTAAGCCGATGAAAGCATAATTTTTATCACCGATTCTACCTATCGCTAGCGCTTCAGGCTCAGGACCTTTATCATCACTGCGACTATCGCCTTTGCTTTCTTCATTATGATTGTTGAAGTTTTCACCTAGCACTGCTGCGGTAATCCTCTCAAAGTCATTACCACTATCAAAGACTAATTGACCAGCATGACTCCAGATAGAAAATGAGCGGCCACCATAAGATACAATTCTATCAAAATCGCCGTCATTATCATCATCACCCATGCTAGTGGTAACCTTTAATCGGCCTAATTGAGTTTTATCTTGGGCGGCTAATATTTGCGGGTGGCTTGAGTCTAAAATCAAATCATCGGCGCGGGCTTCTTCAGAAAAACCATCATAATCACGAGCATCACCTTCATTGGCTGTGACAATAAAGTCTTGTCCATGCCATTGATAACTGGCGATAGTGTCAGGCTGATACATCCCATAGACACCAGCATAATTAACGATATTAATGGCATCATCTTTGTCGCTGGCATCAAGCTCATTACCTGCTTTACCGTAATCTTTAAGGCCTAAAGCATTAATGGCTTCGACGGTATTATTCTCTAAGTTAATCACTGCGATAGCATTGTTTTCTTGTAAGCTGACATAAGCAAACTGATTATCTTTGGACACTGCAATATACTCAGGCTCAAGATCCTGTGAAACTGAAGCGTTTGGTCCATTAATCTTAATCATATTACTAAGCTCATTATGGCGAGCTTCACCTAGATTAAATTCATTAAAATCAATCAAAGTAGCAGTATCTGCTGGCAGACCATCGGTAATCTCTATCAACGCAATAGTACCTTCTGGGTCAACGCTATAATCAGAGTTTGGCTCACCTTCATTTGCTATAACCAGTTTGGCACCATCATGGGTAAAAACCACATTATCCGGTAATGCCCCTACTTCTACGGCCTTAATAAATTCAGGCTCTGCAGTGGCTGATAATTGATAAAATGCAACGATACCCTTGCCTTGGGTCGCATTGCCGGCACTATCAGCTCTTTCAACTGCAGCGGCTAATAAGTCGCCATAAATACTGACACTGTTGACGCTGCCTAAATCATTAATTTCAGCATCTTCAGCAACGTTTACACTTAAGGTTTTAGTAAGGTTGTTTAAAGTAATCGCAGTTATGTCATCGGAACTAACCCTTGCTAACGAAGATAAGTCTAGGACATCTAACATGCCACTTTGTGCATTAACTACATATACGCTGTTGCTAGCCTGATGAAAGTCAACAATTTCTGCTGCGCTTTGGCCATAAATTCCTGATTCATAACGACCGATTAGCCCTAACTGCAATTGACCTTGAGCTTCAGCACATAGTATTTGAGTTTGGCCAGCAAGCACTTCATCTGTGTCTAAAACACCATTTATGTTTACATCAATCCCCGTGTCGATCTGTTGACCACCAAATGGACACTGGCTATTGCCAGCAGTTAATTCAGTGATTGAGATTAACGAGCTTAAACCATTCGTACCATCAACACCTTGAACGCCATTAAGACCATCATCACCATTACAGCCTGCTAGCAGCATCATTGACATTACTGTGGTTAACGGCAAAAGTGTGGTTAACGGAAAAATTTTCGTTTTCATGCTTTAGTCTCTATTAAGTAATTGTTGCAAAGTTGGGCGCTAAGCTACTCAAGTTCGATGACACTAAAACGACAACAATGTTACTTTAATGTTAAGCCTCAACAGTCTGATTTAGTAAAGATTAAAATACACTTAATTCCTGATATTTTTCGATGCTGATCACCTTTTTCATGGTAAAATTTTGCCAGAATTTCGTACTCTCTTTCCTATAAAATTCTTCGATGTGATCCTATTTTATGTCTATCCAATGAGGTTTTTGTCAGCATGTCTTCTAACTCTCCTTCTGTGACCTCGGCGCAGAACTCCCCAAACCTTGCCATGCTTATTCCGATGCTGGCTGCGATTGTGGCCATAACCCCATTAGCCATCGATATGTATTTACCAGCAATGTCTGCCATTGCTGACAGCTATTCAACCCATGTCACTACAGTGCAGCAATCGTTAAGTATTTACCTTGCGGGCTACGCGCTAGGGATGCTCACTTTTGGCCCGCTTGCTGATCGCTTTGGCCGTAGGCCCTTGGTCATTTTTGGCTTAAGTGGGTTTACCTTAATCAGTTTCTTTATTTCTATCACCGCTAATATTGAGTTATTTTTAGCGCTGCGTTTTTCCCAAGCATTTATTGGCGCAGCTGCCACGGTTGTGGTACCTGGTTATATTAAGGAAGTTTATGGTGACAATACTGCCAAAGGAATGTCTTACGTCAGCTTAATAATGATGTTAGCGCCGTTACTTGCGCCCAGTGTAGGCAGTTTAATTTTAGAAGTGGGTGAATGGCCGTTAATCTTTTTAAGCCAAAGTTGTTATGCTATATTTTTGCTTTTGTTGGTTATTTTTAAATTAAAAATGCCCAGCGACAAAGCAAAAGATGCCCGCAGTAATAAGTCTTTTTTAAACGCCTATAAAACCGTGCTGAGCCGCCAAGGTGTGAAACTCAATATTAGTTGCGGAGTACTGACTTCCTTTGCGTTTTTCTGTTATTTAACAGCTTCGCCTTTCATTTATATGGAAGTCTTTGATTTAGATAAAACCTTATTTTCAATATTATTCAGTACTAATGTCGGCGCTCTGATGTTGGCGAACATTTTAAACTCTCGAATTGTCGGGCGTTTTGGCTCAAACAGAATGCTGTTTGCTGCAACCGTGTTTGCCACCTTAGCAGCCGCAGGTTTGTTGCTGGTGAATCTTTTAGGCTTGAGTTACCACTTTACTGTCGCCATGCTGATCCCATTAATGGGCTGTTTAGGAGTGATGTCAGTTAATGCCGATGCCATTGTGTTGATGAAATTTAAAAAAGAAACCGGTACTGCAACGGCTGTAATTGGCACTCTGAGATTTGGCTTTGGCTCATTAGCTGGTCCTTTATTGGCTTTCTTTTATACTGGCACCGCGGTGCCATTTTCGGCGATGATGTTGTTATCAGTAATGCTGGTAATGGGTTGTTTATTGTTTCAACGTACCCAGCCAAGAAACTAATCATCTAGCGGCTTGAACTTGTAATAAAACGGCTCATAAAGAGCCGTTTAAATTCACACTAACACCATAGGTAATGTGCTTAGTAACATCGCCGCCATCAACCAATTAAAATTTCGCTGACGAATAGGTGTGTTTAACTTCTGACTGATAGAAGAGCCTATCAGTACCCAAAGCAATGACATTAGTAGCCCTACAATATTGAATACCAGCACCCCACCAATTGCCGTTGTCCAATATAAATCACCACTAATAGTAAATGCGCTTAATAAGCTAATTGAAGCCATCCATGTTTTAGGGTTTATCCATTGGAAAAAGGCCGCTTCAACTAAGGTTATCGGCTTAGCCCTTTCGCTGGCTTGATTGCGTCCATGTTGCGTGGCTATTTTGACTGCGAGATAGATCAAATAGCTAATGGATGCATATTTTAACATCTGATGTAGTAGCGGCCATGACTCAAATAAAGACCCTAAGCCCAATAACATAGCCACATGTAAACTTGTTTGGCCTACACGGATCCCAATCATATGCGGCACTGTTTGTTTAACACCAAAATTAGCACCAGAGTTAGCCAATAGCACATTATTAGGACCGGGTGTGCCCGTCATGGTCGCGCAAAATAGTGCGGCCGATAACATCAACATGACAACAGATGGGTCCATATATTTCCTATTTAAACATTTTAATAAAGTCGCCTTAAACTCAGCAAATACCTGTCCGAAAAACAACACAATACAAGCAAGCGTAATATACTCGGTTTAATTCAAGTTTCTGCAGTTTTCACGCTTTTTAATTAATTTAAAACGCCTAATTGTCATTTATCTTAAACAATCATGAAATACTTTCATCTAAATTACTTTAATTCAACAAGACACTTGTATCGTGCTCAAAAATAAATATGATGAAGGTATCTTGGAAATCAGCAAGATACATATTTAGTCAAATTATCTGAGGCGGTTTTCTACTGCGTAGATAAGCGAGTTCGAATTACCGTTCGGGCTTATTTTTAGAACGATTACCGTCGTTGTAGCAAGATACTGTTTACCATAACGGTAACTTAAGAGGATTTAGCAATGGAAAAATTATCCGGCGCCAGCATGATAGTGCGCTCGTTAATCGATGAAGGCGTAAAACACATTTTCGGCTACCCTGGTGGCTCAGTTTTAGATATTTATGATGCGCTGCACAAAGATTCTGGCGTAGAGCATATCCTAGTAAGACATGAACAAGCAGCTGTGCATATGGCTGATGGTTATGCCCGCGCCACCGGTGATGTGGGTGTCGTACTGGTAACCTCTGGTCCTGGTGCTACTAACGCCATTACCGGTATTGCTACCGCCTACATGGACTCTATTCCTTTAGTGGTTTTATCAGGCCAAGTTCCGAGTAATTTGATTGGTAATGATGCTTTCCAAGAATGTGACATGATTGGGATCTCACGCCCTATTGTCAAACATAGCTTTTTAGTTAAAGATCCCCGTGAAATCCCCGAAATCATCAAAAAAGCTTTTTATATTGCAGCAACCGGTAGACCTGGCCCTGTCGTAGTTGATTTACCAAAAGATTGCTTAAACCCTGAAGTCCTGCACGAATACATTTACCCTGAAAGCGTTAATATGCGCTCTTACAATCCGACAACAGCAGGCCACAAAGGTCAGATACGCCGTGGATTACAAGCGCTGTTATCGGCTAAAAAACCTGTGTTATATGTGGGCGGCGGCGCTATTATTTCAGGTTGCGACCAACAAATTATTCGCCTAGCTGAAAAGCTCAATATTCCAGTCATTAATACCTTAATGGGCTTAGGCGCATTCCCTGGCACTCACCCACAATGTTTAGGTATGTTAGGCATGCACGGTTTGTATGAAGCTAATATGGCGATGCACAACTGTGACTTAATTTTTGGTATTGGGGTGCGTTTTGATGACCGTACCACCAATAATGTAGAAAAATATTGCCCTAATGCCACCATTTTGCATATCGATATTGATCCGGCATCTATTTCTAAAACCATACGAGTGGATATACCGATTGTTGGCTCTGCTGAAAATATCCTCGATAGCATGTTAGCTTTACTTGATGACACCGAAAAAACCAACGACAGCGAAGCGCTTGATGCTTGGTGGGTTGAGATTAATCAATGGCGCGAAAAAAATTGTTTAGCCTATGACAAATCAAGTAATCGCATAAAGCCACAGCAAGTGATCGAAACACTGCATAAATTAACCAATGGCGATGCCTACGTCACCTCTGATGTGGGTCAGCACCAAATGTTTGCCGCGCTTTACTATCCATTTGATAAGCCACGCCGTTGGATTAACTCAGGCGGGCTTGGCACCATGGGCTTTGGTTTACCTGCAGCCATGGGCGTAAAAATGGCGATGCCAGATGAAACCGTAGTGTGTGTTACGGGTGATGGTTCAATCCAAATGAATATTCAAGAACTTTCAACTGCGCTGCAATATGACACCCCAGTAAAAATCATTAATTTGAATAACCGTTTCTTAGGTATGGTTAAGCAATGGCAAGACATGATTTATTCAGGTCGTCATTCACACTCTTATATGGATTCAGTGCCTAATTTTGCCAAAATCGCTGAAGCTTATGGCCATGTTGGCATGACGATTAGTGATCCTAACGAATTAGAGTCAAAGTTAGCTGAAGCATTGGCAATGAAAGACAAGTTAGTCTTTGTTGATATTAGCGTTGATGAAACAGAGCATGTTTATCCAATGTTGATCCGTGGAGAAGCAATGAAAGATATGTGGTTAAGTAAAACGGAGAGAAGCTAATGCGTCGTATTATTTCTGTATTATTAGAAAACCAACCAGGGGCATTGTCTCGTGTGGTTGGACTGTTTTCTCAGCGTGGCTACAACATCGAAAGCTTAACCGTTGCGCCAACAGAAGACACCACCCTGTCACGCCTTAATATTACGGTGAATGCTGAAGCTGATGTTCACGAACAAATTGAAAAGCAACTTCATAAGTTAATTGATATTTTAAAAGTCTCTAACATAACTGAAAATGCCCATATTGAGCGAGAACTGGCATTGGTCAAAGTTAAAGCCCAAGGAGAGATGCGTGAAGAAGTCAAACGCACTGCTGATATCTTCCGAGGTCAAATAGTGGATGTCACCGCCAGCTTGTATACCATTCAAATGGCCGGTACCAGCGAAAAAATAGATGCCTTCATCAGCGCGCTTGCTGAAGTCACAAAGGTAATTGAAGTTTCTCGCTCAGGCGTTGTAGGTCTTGCCCGTGGCGAGAAAGTCATGAAAGCATAGTGTTTACTTTTTACATGGCTAGTAACAAGTCTATGTATAAAAAAGTGTCACAATAAAGGGAGCTGATTAGCTCCCTTTTTTATGCTTATTATTGTTAACTTATAAATTTGACCTAATTGATTCACTGTTCATGTTTGAGAGCAATAATGTTTGATCAGAAATGGCAGGGGCTTGCTTATTTATTGAACTTCGACTTGATGAAGTTTGATCGTTTTCACTAGCTGAAGTGAAGTTATTGTCAATTGAAAACAATATCGTTTGATCATTTTGTAACTCACCTCTGGACATTTCCGAGTTAGATCTCTAAATCTAATTGGTGAATTTAGGATTAAAATTTCTATGCTAAGTGAGTTCAACTACAAATGAGTGGCCAAATTCACCTTGTCACTACACTAAACGTTCATTTCCTACAAATGCCAGTAACTCTTTGGGTTGCTCACCTTTAATCGCTGAATTTATGCATCGTTGAATACTAGTGTAATCTGAAGTTTCAGGTGTTGCAGCCATTTGCGCGCGAATTGGATTCAAATCAACGTAGGCCATACAGGCAAGAACTGCTGCGTCAAAACTTTATTGACTGCCGACAGATCATATTGATTCACCTTGTTAGCTTTACGCTTAAAGCGAAAACAGCCCTACCCTATATTTTGCTCACTCTGTTATACTAACCAGCTATTCTTTACCACTGCGCCATGATTAACGCTAAGCCAAACATTAATCATTGCTGACAGTGTTGTTAATTATCATTTTACTTTACCCGAGATTACACATGCCATTTTCGAAGCTGGGATTAAGCGATCCAATAATCAGTGCACTTAGTTCTTTAGGTTATACCAAGCCGACTCCCATTCAATCTAAGGCTATACCTGTTGCTTTATCGGGTAAAAATATCATTGCCGCGGCGCAAACCGGCACCGGTAAAACAGCCAGCTTTGTACTGCCTATTATCGAACGCTTTAAAGCCCCCCATAAGGTACGTGGCAAACGCGTCAAAGCACTGGTATTAGCACCTACCCGTGAACTGGTGATTCAGGTTGAGCAAAACATCAAAAAATACAGCCAGAACTTATCAATAAATTCAATGGTCATGTATGGCGGCGTTGACAGTAATGCCCAAAAGCAAAAGCTCATTGAAGGCATTGATATCCTGGTGGCAACGCCTGGCCGTTTGCTGGATATGTATACTCAACGTGCCGTTAACTTTGACGAGCTTGAAGTGTTAGTGCTTGATGAAGCCGATAGAATGCTGGATATGGGCTTTATTGAAGACATTAACCGCATCATCGAATTGTTGCCTGATGAACGTCAAAACATGTTGTTTTCAGCCACTTTGTCTAACCAAGTTCGCGCTCTGGCTAAATCAGCTATGCGTAACCCAGTGCAAATTTCAGTGGTTGAAGATGCTGACGCAGCGCCAAAAATTGATCAATGGTTAGTTACCGTTGATAAAGAAAAGAAGTCAGCATTACTAAGCCAGTTAATTAAAGACAACGATTGGAAACAAGCGCTGATCTTTATCGAAACTAAACACGGTGCAGCAAAGCTGGTGACTCAATTAGAAAAGCGCGGCATTATTGCAGAGTCTTTTCATAGTGGTCGTAGCCAGCCGATACGTGAGCAATTACTTAAAGATTTTAAAGATGGAAAAATCACCTATCTTATTGCCACTGGTGTTGCTTCTCGTGGTATTGATATTGATGACTTACCTATCGTCATTAACTACGACTTACCATACCCTGCTGATGATTATGTGCATCGCATTGGTCGTACTGGCCGTGCTGGGGCGTCTGGTATTGCAGTGTCATTGGTGTCAAAAGATGACTTTAAAAATCTCTGCGCAATTGAGCGCCGTTTGGGTCACTTAATTGTCCGTAAAGAAGTTGAAGGCTTTACTACGCGTAAAGAAGTACCGATTTCAATCTTAGATTTTGTCCCTAAGAATGCCAAAGTGCCAAAAGCGAAAACTGATGACAAGCCAACGCTTTCTCGTGGCAAGTCAGATAAGCCAAAGAATAATCATTACGATAAAAATAAAGCCAAACGCTTTAACAAAGAAAGCGCAGCTAAAAGCCCATATAAAACTAGTGACCGCGGCGAGAATAGAAGCTCAGACTCTCGCAAGCCTAGTAAAAATAACACCAGCAGATCAGTGCCCAATGGCACTGGTGCTGTAAACCCTTGGGGTAAATAGGCTGATATTTTTATAGCCGCTAGGTTAAAAGCCACACTTGGTCAATATTGTTTAAAGCGCCGCTAATTTAATAGCGGCGCTTTTTTAATGCTGATTACCTCAGTATGAGTATCTGTAGTTAATGGTTAATGGTTAATGGTTAATGGTTAATTGTGGATGGTTATTTATCACGAATAGTCACTCGCCACGGTGGATTTAATCGATTCTCTCCTGCCCAATACAGCTTTATCTTATTACCTGCAGGATCAAACAGCCTTGCTTCACGCCATAAATAGTCTTGATCTGTGGGCAAAGTTTCAAATTCGATGCCTTTTTTAATCAGCTGATTAACCCATTCATCTAGTTGCTCATGTTCAAAATAGATAACGGTTCGGTTATCACTCATATTCAATTGCAGCTCATCTAAGGTTAATGAAAAACTGGCCTCACCATCAGGACACATAAAACGAGCGTAATGGGCAGTATTAACGATTTGAGTAAAACCGAGAGTTAAATAAAACTCACAGGCTTTAGTCATATTATTAACCGTTAAGGTAACTTGATTAAGATGCATACTGACTCCGACTTAAGATAAATCTCCAACTAATACTGTTCGTTTTTACTGTTGCTTATACTATTTATAAGCGCCAATGAAACTTAAACATAACGATTTCGTTCACTGGGAATATCCGTTAAATACTGGACAAACTCTACCTCAATGCCATCAGGGTCAAGATAATAAACACTGTCAGAGTAAGTATCTTCACGGCCTTTAATCGCTATTTCAAAACCAGCTTGCTCCATTCTTGCCATTAAACTTTTAAGATCTGACACCACATAAGCAAAATGGGCTAAGCCTAAATCATAACCTTCATTGGGACGCATTTTTCCTTTACCGCCATCGTTAAGCGATAAGTAATTATATTCATCACCAAAGTGCAGCCATTTACGCTGCACCCCATGCCACTCACCTTCACCACCGCCGCGAACTTGCCAATGGGGAAAAGCTGCCCGATAAAACGCTAAGCTAGCGTCTAAATTTTGTACTACTAAATTTAAATGCTCTAATCGCATAATCATATTCCTTGTTTTAAAAAGCTGACATTACTTATTAATCATCACTTGATTGAATAGGGTTCGGCTTAGTTCAATAACCGCTGTGATTGCGTTTTCTGCTGACAAATCATGATTCTTAGCGCCACTTGGGGAGCGGCTTGGGTCATCTGAAGCATCATAAGCTTGCTCAGTGACCACTTCCTTAGAGGGTTTGATTACTGTGGTAACCGGAGTTGTTGTTCGATGACTGAATGTATTCACTTGTTCAGTTTTAAAAATTAAATACGTCATTTTGCCTCCTGCATTGCAACGATTTTTAAATCAACTTGTTGTAATATAGTGCCACTATAAAACCTCAACCTTGGTTGAGGTAAAGTATTATTTTTACTGTAATAGGAATATTTTGATGCTTGATGAAATTGATTTAACAGTCGGGCAAGTGGCCAAGCGTTGCGGCATAAAAGTCTCAAGCCTGCATTTTTATGAATCAAAAGGCTTGATCACCAGTTTGCGCAATCAAGGCAATCAGCGCCGCTATCGCCGAGATGTGATCAGGCGGATATCCGTGATAAAAGCCGCCCAAACCATGGGAATAAGCTTGCAGGATATCAAGCAGGCATTTAGCCACCTTCCCAATGAACGCACCCCAACCCCTGAAGACTGGGCGTTGCTATCGACCAAGTGGCAAAATCAGTTAACTAGAAAAATCAATTATTTGACTAATTTACGTGACTCTCTAGATGGCTGTATTGGTTGTGGATGTTTATCAATGAAAAACTGCCCCATATACAATCCTAATGATGAACTGGGTAACAATGATGCTGGTGCGGTCATTTTAGATAGAGCGCTTAAATAGGGGCTTGTGACTTTTACGAGCAGTGCTTTTATTGAAAGCGACGTTATCGCGAAGTGCTTTTGTTGAGAGTGACTTTAATGTGGGATCAATAATGTGGCGTCAATTTGTTGTGAGGGGCTTTATAAACAGTCATAAGGCAAAAAGCCCAACTAGGAAAATGAATCTAGTTGGGCAAAAATCAGGGAAGAGATGAAACTAGTGCCCTTTATTATTTACCTAAAGGGCGGTAACGCATTAACTTTCAATCGTATTACTGGTAGCGCTGCGCGCAGAATTGATTTGAATTTTACGTGCTTTTAACGCTTCAGGGATTTCTCTTAATAAATCAACATTTAATAAACCATTTTCTAATTCAGCACCAACAACCTTGACATGGTCTGCTAACTGGAAAGTGCGCTCAAATCCACGCTCTGCGATACCTTGATGTAAGTATTTACGTTCATCGTTTACTGCAGCCACTTTACTGCCTTTGATAAGTAACTTGTCACCTTCGCTAGTGATATCAAGTTCTTGCATACTAAATCCAGCAACCGCCATAGTGATACGGTAGCGATTTTCGCCAAGTAATTCGATGTTGTATGGAGGGTAACCGGTGTTACCATTTTGTACTGCGGCGTGTTCAGCCATTTTAGCTAAACGATCAAAACCAATCGCACTACGATAAAGAGGAGTTAAATCTGGAGTTAAATTAAATTTACGCATTGTCATATCCTTGTCTAAAGCAATATGTGAAAAATAAAATGCCATTATTGGCTGTTTGTCATTACCCTTGCGGCGTAATGCTAGTTAGTACCTCTATTGAGCGTGCCTAACTTACAACTAGATATGAGAACGATATTTTATTTTTCAAGTAAATTAGCAAAAATAATTTTTCCTTCAGCCAATAAATTTAAATATAACCATTAATAATCAATATCTTAAAAAGATAAAAATTTTCAAATAAAAAGACAACCAAGTGGTTGCCTTTAGGTTTAAATGCTAACAGAAGCTAACATTAACTCATGGATACTAATAAATACTGCAGCCTAATGAACTTTTAGATTGGGTAAATTTCACTTCATTTTTCGGATTATAATCCTCAATTTGAATATTTTTCTCTTTCTTAACGTATTCATAAAGCTCAATGGCATCTACATAACCCGCTTCAAGAATATTAATCTTAGGGTAATTGTCACCACCTGCTGCGCTAAAACTTGGAATAGAGAACTGATAGGTTGCCGATATATCAAAAGGCTGACCATTAATACTATGAATTTCAACGTCTTGATCACGACATTTTACAGTCATATCAATACCGTAAAATTGCGCATAAGCACCGCTAGTTCGGGTATTGGTAGCCACTTTTGATAAATAGCTAATTAATTTGTCACCTGACATTTCTGCTAAACCAATAGTATTTGAAAATGGTTGCACCGTGAGCACATCACGATAAGCAATATTTCCTGCCGGAATAGAGGCTCTGACGCCACCAGAGTTCATGATACCAAAGTCAGCGCGCACTTTATTACTGTGTACTTTCGCAATTAACCTACCTAAATTGGTTTGCTGGGCACGCACCACCTTGCGATCGCCTTGTAATAGCCCATCTACTTTACCTATGATCACATCAAGCTCTGCGCTGCCTTTTTGCTGATAAGGTAATAACGCCGCTTCAACCTCAGGGTTACGCTCAACATGCTCACCTACTGGCCAAGCAAGCTTTTTACCAAAAGCCATTCGCTTTAAGTTAATTGGAATTAATCGGTAGTCCACTAAATACAATTTACCGTTAATGTATTCAAAATCAGCGCGGCCAACAAAGCGTCCCCACTCATGGGCTTGCATAATCCAAGTGCCATTTTGTTTGTCTGGACGACAAGAGTCACCCGCGGTGAAGGTTTTATCATATTCACTGTTGCGACCAGCCATACACACTGGATTTTGCGAGTGCCCGCCGATAATGGCGTCTAACTGCCCTTCCTCTAACGCTCTAGCCATCGTGACATCACCAGGGGCATTACTGCCAAAATCTGCATCCTGATAATGGCCCATATGGGTAGCTGCAAACACTAAGTCTACAGTTTCATTGGCTTTTATTTGCGGTAACAACTGCTTCATTTCCGCGATAGGATCGGTAAAAATCAACGATTCTGTATGCAATGGATTAGTTAGCTTTGGTGTGTCGTTAGTGGTCAACCCCACTACAGCAATGTCAATATCACCCACTTTGAACACTTTATAAGGTTCAAAATAACGTTGATTAGATTCTTTATCATAGATATTGGCAGCGAGCATTGGGAATGTCGCCAATTCAGCTTGTTCAGCTAATACTGATAATGGGTTATCAAATTCATGATTGCCCACCGCCATGGCATCATAACCAATCATATTCATGCCAATAAAATCGGGGATGGCGTTTTGTAAGTCGGATTCTGGTACACCCGTATTGATGTCGCCACCTGATAACACTAAGGTATGCCCACCATTTGCGGCGACCTCTTTACGAATACCATCAATGACAGTAAACCGCGCTGCCATGCCATACTCACCCGCTTTGTTATGCCAAAAACGACCATGATTATCATTGGTATGCACCACAGTAAATTTAGTGCAATTATTATCTTCGCAGTCAGGTTTTCGATCACACGCAGTTAAACTGGTTAATACACCGATGACGACCAGTAGACTCGGAATTTTTCTTATCATTATGTTATCCGTAAACCTTCAATTTAATACAAGTTGCCTGCAATTTGTTTGCAACTAGTTTCACTACATAAAACGAGCTGTATTTTAACAAAAGTTTACTAAATATTGTGATTTATTTTTAAGTTATCACTTTAAATAACAATGATTTAGTTTTTATTAATACACGCAGATTGTCCAATATAATAAAAAGGGATTTAGCCAAATGATTGAGCTGTTCGAATATAAAAAAGGCTCAGCGCCATAACAGCGCTAAGCCTCTTGTTTTTTATAGCATTTAACTATCACAAGTTAATAGTGACATTGTACTTAATTTGAAACAGCCACACTAAAGTGCCAGTTATGCTTTCCCGAGTTTATCGGTTAGCCATTGACCAATGTGGGACAACTGCGCAGGTATAACACTATGTGCCATAGGGTAAGTAAGCCACTTGCTCGAATAGCCTGCTTTAATTAAGGCATCATGGGCCATTTTTCCAGCAAATAATGGCACCACTTCATCTTGCTCACCATGGTTTTGTAATATCGGCGTATCACTGTTAGCTTCGCTTAAGCCCTCAGGTAAAGCCTCTCCTGCGGGTAAATAACATGACAATGCCATAATGCCTGCAAGTTTTTGCTCAAACCTCAACCCAGTAAATAAACTCATGACGCCACCTTGGCTAAAACCTGCCAGCACAATGTTTTGAGCGCTAATACCCGATTCAATTTGTTCATTGATCAGCGCTTTTACTGCGATTTCAGAGGTTAACACCCCATTGATATCGGCTCGATCATGTAAATCCATGCTTTTAATATCATACCAAGATCGCATGATATAGCCGCCATTTATGGTCACCGCTTGTTCTGGTGCATGGGGAAAAACAAATCGAATACTATGATCACTTGGTAAACCTAAAACAGGCACGACGGGCGCAAACCCGGCTCCTGAGTCTCCTAAGCCATGTAACCAAATGACACATGACTTCGCAGGTGTAGCTGGTTCAACTGTTATACGTTCTAGTAGGGTTGTCACCGACGACATAATTAAATCCTTTATGATGAATTGCGGCTATCTTATACCAATCCATAAGCACCGTTAAGCTTGAAACAAAAAAGGTAGCCGTAGCTACCTTTTTCAATTTACACCGTTTTTAACTTACTCATTAGTTAATCAAAAGAAATTATTGAGCACAACTTTTCACTAACGCGCCATTACGGTAGAAATTTAATTGACCTTCTACAGGTGCATAATCGGCAGCTGATAATACAGGGTTTGCCACAAAGTACTCACGAAAAACTGCTGCATCGGTTAATTGGGTATCTATGTAGTTTTTATGTTGATTAATAACTGGATAATCGTCACCACCAGCAGCACTGAAATGGATTAACGAGAAGGTATAATCATCTTCTAAATCGAAACTACGGCCACCAAGAGAAGCAATATCGACGGTTTCAGCATCACAATTCACATCCATAGCTACATGGTTAAATTGTGGGAAACCACCACCGCTTTTAACTGCCACAGCAGCTAAATAGTCTTCAACTTCCGCACCCGTCATAGTGACATAAGATACGAAATTACCAAATGGTTGTACAGTTAACACATCACGATATGAAATATCACCTTCAGCGATAGAAGCACGGACACCACCTGAATTCATTACGCCAAAGTCTGCAGTGACATTGAAGTTATTGCTAACAAATTCAGAATAAGCTGTAGTGAGCAGGTTACCTAGGTTTGTTTGCTCAACACGTACGACTTCACGATCGCCTTCAAACTTACCATCAGTATAGGAAATCACCACATCTAACAATTCTTGACCGCGCTGTTGATATGGCAATAAGGTGTCATATACTGTTTGGTCTTTTTCAATTTCTTCAGTAATGAAAACTAACTCGCCACTTTCATCTTCTTGCTTTAAGTTAATTGGGATGAGTGAGTATTCTGCCAGCGTTAGCTCTCCATCCATGTATTCAAAATCAGCACGTCCAACGTACTTGCCCCATTCATGGGCTTGCATGATATAAGTCCCATTTTGCTGATCAGGTTTACAGTCATCACCTGGAGCAAAGTCGGCGTACTCATCCCCTTCCATACATACTGGGTTTTGTGAATGACCACCTATAATCGCGTGCAGTTGACCTTGCTCAACTGAGCGAGCTAGCATCACATCACCAGCGGCTTCTGTACCATGATTACCGTCAGCATAATGACCCATATGGGTTACAGCAAACACCATATCAACGTCTTCATTGGCTTCGATTTCAGCAAGAACAATAGGCAGCTCGTCTTGAGGATCGGTAAATGTCAGTCTGTCGACATTTTCTGGATTAACAATTTTGGGGGTATCAACAGTGGTAAAACCGATAATCGCAATTTTTACGCCATTAATATCAAACACTCGGTAAGGTTCAAAATAGCGCGCGTCTGCATTTTTGTCATAGATGTTAGCTGCAAGCATTGGAAAATTAGCCAATGTTGACTGCATATCAAGTGTGCTTAGAGGATTGTCAAACTCATGGTTACCCACTGCCATAGCGTCATAACCTAATAGGTTCATCCCCATGAAGTCAGGAATGGCTTGCTGCATGTCTGACTCAGGTACACCAGTGTTAATATCACCACCAGATAAAAGAATGGTTTCACCGCCAGCACGCTCTACTTCATGTCGAATTTGATCAATCACAGTTTTACGCGCAGCCATACCATATTCGCCATTGCTGTTTTCCCAAAAACGGCCATGATTATCATTGGTATGAATAACAGTAAAGCTAGTACATGCATCACCAGCAGCTTCACAAGCTGTTAG
The DNA here is from genome assembly GCF_030547195.1 of Shewanella sp. 6_MG-2023. Lineage (NCBI taxonomy): Bacteria > Pseudomonadati > Pseudomonadota > Gammaproteobacteria > Alteromonadales > Shewanellaceae > Shewanella > Shewanella sp. 6_MG-2023. Next base: position 55,558 of record NZ_JAUOQU010000009.1, read on the forward strand.
GTTTTTATCATCGTCATTACTACAACCTGACAATGTCGCGAGTACAGCAGAGGCCACTAAGCATTTGCACAAGATGTTTTTCATGATCTAACCCTTAATCAATTTAATTTTTATAATGTACGAGCTATCCAGCCCATTGCTGAATGCTAGCAAACATTGCATAAATCTCATGTCAGTTTGATTACAAAAAACCACAATTTACCCAGCCACAACAACAAGATACATCTTGGCAAACATTAAAATCAAAAACAAAACACTCGCACAAAAAAAACAAAACAAGTCAGACATTTCAAGCTGTAACAACACAAATTGTATCTGGTTGATATTTGAACCCATATAGCCATATTTTTCTATTGATGTGAGTTTTTTGTTAAAAGCACCGCAATTAAAGCAACCAATACTCGCTATTCCAATTCAATATTTTCAGTAACAGTAAATACATTTAGGCTCAAGCAGCTTCGAATTAATCGAACGATATAGCCCATTTAATCCGCTTTTTTTGCTAAAATTTATCACTTAAACTCAGTCATAGAAGTTGAAATTATCAGGTGGCAATGATGGGGTTATTACAAAATGGACACTGGGTCGATCAATGGTACCCAACGAAGGAAAATGGCGGCAATTTTCACCGAGAAGATGCACAATTTAGGCATTGGATCACACCAGACGGCAGTGCTGAAGTAAGTGGTGATGCAGGCTTTAAAGCTGAAGCTGGACGTTACCATTTATACGTTTCATTGGCTTGTCCTTGGGCTCATAGAACCTTAATTTTTCTACAACTTAAACAGTTAACCCAAATGATTGATGTCACTGTGGTTGAGCCGCACATGCTCAGTAACGGCTGGGAGTTTGCAGGATCTAATCAGTCGGCAGCTGCTAATGCCATTGAAGACGCTAATACCGATCCTTTGTTTAATAAAGATTACCTGTATCAAATTTACCAAATGGCCAAAGCTGATTATAACGGTCGTGTCACTGTGCCCGTATTATGGGATAAACACACTAATACCATAGTCAGTAATGAATCATCTGACATTATTCGTATGTTTAATCGGGCGTTTAATCATCTTACGGCTAACCATGACGACTATTATCCAGCAGCACTACGTCAAGATATTGATGAACTGAATGTCATGATTTACGACAACATTAATAATGGTGTATATCGCAGTGGTTTTGCTACTACTCAACAAGCATATGAAGCAGCAATAACGCCACTGTTTGCCAGCTTAGCGCAATTAGAACAACGCTTAGCAACAAAACGCTACTTAATGGGAGATGTGATAACTGAAGCAGATTGGCGTTTATTTACCACTTTAATTCGCTTTGATTGTGTTTATGTAGGCCACTTTAAAACCAATATTAGAACCATTGAGTCCTACCCTTGCCTTTCTGGTTACCTCAGGGACTTATACCAACAGCCTGGCATTGCTGACACGGTAAACTTTGAGCACATCAAGCAGCATTACTACTTTAGCCACCAACAAATTAATCCAACCCAAATCGTGCCAGTTGGCCCAGAGATTGACTATAGCAGTCCCCATAACCGAGATTCACTAGCCTAGGTGTTCCTGTAGTGAAGCTTGTCGCAGCCGAATCAGATTATTCGGCTGCAATGCCCATTATTTCGATGGCTTCATAAAATTGCTGGGCATTATCCAATTTTAAACTCCAGCGCACAGCGCCAGCATCTGCGATTAACATTAAACTGTCACTAAGACATTTCATGTCATCGACCATTGCGGTCAAGACGATGTTATTGGTATTTAATCGACACTGGATTTCAAATGGCGTGACCACTAATTTACCTTGGGAAAATTCAATTATCATTCGGATGCTTCTTTTATTTCAAACAAAAATCCCAAGTATATTAACTACACTTGGGATTACATTTGGGGTAATGCAGCAATAAATTAGTGCTGATGACCACCCTCACCGTGTGAATGACCGTGGGCAATTTCTTCATCAGTTGCATCACGAAAATCAACCACTTCGATATCAAAGGTTAACTCACGACCGGCTAATGGGTGGTTAGTATCGATGGTCGCCATGAATTTACCCATTTTAACGATAGTCACTTGGCGTTGGCCTTCTTCAGTATTGACAATAGCAGACATGCCCACTTTCCATACTTTAGCGCCTTGTAGGTGTTTTACTGAAACACGTTGCTCAGCACCTTCCATACGCTCACCATAGGTCTCAGCAGCTGGTAATGTAACGGTGAACTTTTCACCCGCATCTTTGCCAGCAATGGCATTTTCTACACCTGGCATCATGTTGTCATGGCCATGTAAATAGGCGATTGGAGAACCACCTTCGTTACTTTCAATCACTTCACCTTGTTCGTCACGAAGGGTGTAGTTGAATCGAACTACCATATTGTCTTGAGCGCTCATCGAATGTCCTTAGTTTACTTCGATATCAATAGTTTCCGCAGCTTAACAAATACCCGTTTAAGCTGCCAGTAAAAGCCGAGATAATCGATTGCTATGCTTTTAGCTTATGCTTTTAGCTTATTCTTTAAGCTTATGAACTGAGTTTAAGCACTAAGCCTGCGAACTGGCAGAGAATAAACTCTCAGCGATGCAATCATTATTTTTTAATTGAAGCTACGGATTATAAACTGATCTTAATACCTAACGCGGCGAAGGTTTTTTGATCGGGAAAGCCATCAGCAATCAAGTTTTTACTGCGCTGAAATGCCTGCACTCCTGCAATCGAGTTTCGCCCGAGTACACCATCTGGCTTACCAACATCAAAACCCAGTTCATTTAATTTTGCTTGCATAAGCTTAATGTCGCTGCGATTAAATAGACCATGATCCGGCGCACTTACTCTCAGCGGCGCTGCACCATTCACCCTATCGGCTAAATGGCCCACGGCAATGGCGTAAAATTCAGAGCGATTCCAGCGCATAATGACATCAAAGTTATCGTAACCTAAGAATGCTGGCCCGGTATGACCAGACGGGACATACAATGAGGCTTCCATCTCTGGAGTCGTCAACGGTGTGCCATTGGCTTGCTTGAGGTTTAATGCAGCCCAATCGGTTAACGGTTTAGGGTGCTTGCGGCCAAGGTATTGGTAATCATAATTTTCAGGCAATAATACTTCTCTGCCCCAGCGTTCATTCGCTTTCCAGCCCAGTTGCTGCAAAAAGTTTGCCGCAGACGTTAGGGCATCGGCAGTGCTATTCCACAAATCGACTTTACCGTCACCATCACCATCAACGGCATATTTAGCGTAATTGGTTGGCATAAATTGAGTATGCCCCATCGCGCCAGCCCAAGAGCCCACCATAGTCGCATCATCAAATTGATACTTTTCTTTAAGCTTTAAAGCTTGCATCAATTCATTGGTAAAATAGCTACTACGACGAGGATCGCAGGCTAATGTCGCTAACGAATTTAACACTGACATTTTGCCCTTATAGCCACCAAAGTTGGTTTCCAGCCCCCAAAAAGCAATGATATATTGGCCTGGTACCCCATACTCAAGGGTAAGCTTATTTAATAATTCTCGATGCTCGGCTAATAAACGCCGCCCCTCTTTAACACGCCAATCAGTCACACGCTTATTGAAGTAATTACCAAAGGTGGTGCTAAACTCTGGCTGCTGATTATCAAGCTCAATCACTCTAGGAATGTACTTTAGATTAGCGACACTAGTATTTATCGTTTGCTCGGATAAGCCTTCACTGCGGGCTGTAACTTTAAGCTTATCCACACACTGGGAAAAATCATCGGACGCTGCAATTGCTTGAAGACTAACAAAGCAGCTAGAAACCACTACAGCCGATTTTAGTAACGCCGGAAATTTGAAACTCACCATAAAAAGAATACTTCGACTAATCAATGAATAGCCACATCCTGACTTATCAAGCAAAAGGAAACAAGATCAAAACCCGCTAAAACTGTGATAATTTGTATTTGTTTATTTCATTTTGCGATAGAAGATTAATAGTGTTTTGTATTGTTTAGCGTTAACGTATAATGCATCAGTTAATTGAAATTTCTAAGAGACTAATCATGATTGAACTAACCCCTGCAGTTGTAAGCTTTATTGAAAATGTGAAAAAGCATCAAGTCCTTTGGGGCTTAGCGGATGAGACTGGTGAAGGTTGGGTTGTCTGTGACTCTTCTGAATTTGAACAAACTGATGTGATGCCTTTATGGTCAACACAAGCTGCGGCGGCAAGCCATTGTACTGAAGAGTGGGCAGACTATGTCGCTGTTGAGATCAGTGTGAATGACTTTTTAGAATTTTGGGTTGGCGATTTAAATGAAGACGGTGTATTAATCGGTCTTGATTGGGTTGCAAACGAAGAATGTTTAGAAGTAGATCCAATTGAATTAGCTAAAGAGCTAGTTGATATTGAAGCCGAATAATTACATTCTTGGCTAAATTAAGCTGCTGCAGTTCGTTACGAACTAAAGCAGCTTTTTTATAAGAAAAATTTACTTGCCAGTTATAACTTAAAGGCCTGTTTTGAATCATTTACCTCCCCTAATTGATATCCCTTTCGATCTTCGCCATCAATGCTGGTTTTGCGCCGAGCCTAGTAACGATGTGTTCAGTTATTATGCTAAAGCATCAACCCCGCACCCTTCATTAACACTGCCAGCATGCAGTGAGTGTGCAAGGTTAGCTAAAAAGAATTTACTGACTTCTATTTGGGATTGCAGAGACGCAGTAAAAGATGACTTAATGCAGATTTATCATAAAGATCTCGCCATTGGCATTAATTGGACCGAAGAAGAGTTGGCTGAGTCAGGTTTTGATTGTCGAATATTATCTGGCTTTAAAGAAAGCGCATGGATGATGTACAACATTGCCAAAGGCCGCATTAATGCAAAAGGTTGGCCCTTGGTGCTCAATGGCATTGATATTGAACAAGGTTATAGCGCGGTATTTGAGTTTGATGGTTTACAGTTTAATAGCCTAAATAAGGCAATTAATCACTATTGTGACACCTTAGCGCTCAACAAATCGCTGTTATGTGAAATACTCAATATTGTCGGCAAAGACAAGTTTTCTTATGCGGTAAGGTTATGTCGAATGAACATTGGCATTACCAAAGAGCATCAAAAGCTGCTTATCGAACAGGTTCAAGAAGAGTTTACTTAAATTTGAGCGACTAAAACAGTAAGCCACAACAGAGCGAGCGCTAACAACCGCATCGCTCTGAAGATACACTTAGTCAAGGATCATCTTTAAGCGCTGCTGCACCGCATCAACCAATAAGTCTGGCTGGAATTTAGAAATAAACTTGTCACAGCCCACTTTTTCAACCATAGCATTATTAAAGCTGCCACTTAACGAGGTATTAAGGGTGATATACAGTGACGCCATGCGCTCATCGGCGCGCACTTCAGCTGTGAGTTTATAGCCGTCCATTTCAGGCATTTCTGCATCGGTAATCATCATCAATAACTCATCGGCAACGCTTTTACCTTCTGCTGCCCAACCTTTAAGCATATTCAATGCTTGCAAACCATCAGAGGCCTCTATGATTTTAATCCCCAGTTGACTGAGGGTGTCGCGTACTTGTTTTCTAGCCGTGGCGGAGTCATCAACAATTAATACTTTTCGGCCCGGCATGTGCGCCACTAATTGTTGATCAAGTACGCCTTCTGATAAGGTAATGTCGTAATCAATGATCTCAGCTAGCACCTTTTCGACATCAATAATAGAGACCAATCTTTGTACATCATTATCTTGCAGTTTAGTGATAGCCGTTAAATAGTTATTAGCCCCAGCAGACTTTGGCGGCGGCATAATATCGCCCCAGGTCATATTGACAATATGCTCTACCTTGCCAACTAAAAAGCCCTGCACACTGCGGTTATACTCAGTAATAATCAAATTACAGTCATCTGAGACTGGCATAGGGCTAAAGCCAATAGCACCGCGCAAATTAATCACTGGAATAGACATACCACGAATGTTGGCAACACCACTAATGTTTGGGTTACTGCCAGGTAATGCGCTTAAAGGCGGAAGCTTAACGACCTCTTTGACTTTGAACACGTTAATAGCAAATAATTGGGTGGCACTAATTTTGAACAACAGTAACTCTAAACGGTTCTCACCGACTAATTTAGTACGTTGATCGACTGAATCCAGCATTTTTTTCATTATTATTTCTCGTTAACTCGACCTTGGTTCTACTAGCCATTAAAAAATTTTTAGCGGATACAACAGCGACATTGACTAAATAAGATTGGCTGTAAAACATCATTTAGAACAGATATTAACCTAATAAATTTTAATATAGATCTTATCGGCAGCATCGTACGTAACATGAGTAATTAGTGCAAATTCAACTCAAGATAAAACTATAGGGATCACAACAAATGACATCGACCAAGGTTTATAACAACATAAAAAGCATCGCCTTGTGTGCCTTGCTAGTTAGCGGAACAAGCGCTTGCACTATGCTCGATAAAAAAGTGACTGTGGTTGAAAACTTTAAACTCAACAATTACCTCGGTAGCTGGTATGAAATCGCCAGACTTGACCATTCATTTGAAAGAGGCCTTTCAAAAGTCACAGCCAACTATTCTGTTGATGACGATAAAGTTGTGGTCATCAATCGAGGTTATTCAGACGAAAAAGCACGTTGGAGTGAAGCAGAGGGTAAAGCCTACTTCATTGAAACGGACAATATTGGCCGTTTAAAAGTCTCTTTTTTTGGGCCGTTTTATGGTGCCTATCAAATCCATGATTTGATGGAAGATAAAAACGGAAACTATATAAGTTCGTTAGTGATAGGTCCAAACAATGATTATGCGTGGATTTTATCGCGCACACCTAACATCTCTGCCGAGCATAAACTCAGATTCACAGAAAAAATGACCGCATTAGGCATTGATACTCAGCAATTAATTTGGGTAAAACAATAGTGATCATTACCCTCAATATCACCGTATAAACTATTGAAAACATGAATACTACATTCATCATTAAGTTAGTAATAAAGGTGCTGTTATGAAATTGCCTCTGTTCCCATTATCCATTTGCTTGTTACCTCAAGGCTTCACGCAATTGCGCATTTTTGAACCAAGATATAAACGTTTAGTGACTGAATCACTTAAATCAGGTGAAGGTTTTGGCTTATGCATGCTAACCAGTGACAACCAACTCATGCCTTTAGGAACTTGGGTTCATATTATCGATTTTGAAACGCTAGACGATGGACTATTAGGTATTAGTATCGAAGGTAAACAGCGGTTTAAAATCAATCAGTTCGATACTGAAGCTGATGGTTTAAAAAGAGGTGATGTCAGTTTAATCCCCGATTGGCCGCAAACAGATATAAAGCCCAAACAACATTTTTTAAAGAAAACCTTACAAGAGATTTTACAGCAGTACCCACAACAATTATCTCACTATAAAGATGACGACTTTAATAATTTGTCATGGGTCTGTCAGCGCTGGTTAGAGATAATGCCCATTAGCCCAGAGGAAAAGTACCAGTGCATTAATAGTCATAATCACGAAATGACCCAAGCCTTGATCACCAGCATTATTAAGTAATCTTAACGCATTCAAAATCAGGTGGTTAGCGACTTTAACTCAAAGCAAACCACTCAAATTTTTAACTCTTAGTAATAAATGATAAAAAAGTTGCACATTTTTAAGCCTTTTTTGAACCATCTTTCATCCTTTTGCGTATCAACAAGTAACTTTCGGATTTAGTCAGCTTTTAACCTGCTATATAAAACAGATTAATGCAATATATGTGACTAAAGCTCTCTTAACACTGACGATGCGAGTGAAAATAAATGCAAAATTTTCAATCACAAACGGTTCAAAGTCGTTATGATAAAGGTATGTTATCTAAAAATACAAAAGCAATAGATACTGCCATGAAATCAACCGATAACAATGATGACGAAGCCCAGATGCTTGCAGGCTTAATGCTACGTGTTGCAAATCATAGAGATAAAGCTGCTTTTGCTAAGCTGTTTGCTCATTTTTCGCCCAAAATACGTTCTTTTGGGATCCAACGTTTGAGCCAACAAGGCTTAGCCATGGACTTAGTTCAAGAAACCATGACCCGAGTATGGACTAAAGCCCATCTTTATAATGTTGATAAAGCTGCAGTAAGCACTTGGGTGTTCACAGTCATGCGTAATCAGTGCTTTGACATGTTGCGTAAAGTGCAACATAACCGTGAAGATGCGTTTGGTGACGATATTTGGTCTCTATTCGATTCTGATGGCAGCGATGAAACTGAAAATGACTTCAAATTGTCTGCCACCTTGCTTAAACACGTTGAGTCACTACCGCCGCTGCAAAAACAGGTGGTGCAAGGCATTTACATGCAAGAGCTCACTCAGCAAGAACTGGCAGATAAATTAAAAGTGCCCATTGGCACGGTTAAATCAAGACTCAGATTAGGATTAGAGAAGTTAAAAGGCTTCATGGAGAAACATTATGATTAATTATCACCCCGATGAGCAATTACTTTCTCTCCATGCCAAAGGAGAACTGCCATTGTCTCTATCATTGGCCGTGTCAGCCCATTGTGAACTGTGTCGTCATTGCGCCGATAAAATTGAGCAACTAACTTTGGTTGCTGCTGAAAACAGCTTAAATGCGCAACCCACAGCATCACTAGATTCAAGCATAAATGAAGCTATGGATGCAGAGCTTGAAGCCATGCTTAACACTATGATGCAAATGGATGATGCCGTTGATGTATCGCCAAAGCAAACCAAGGTCGCAGTCAAGGTCAAAGGTCAGCAATACAATTTACCGGCTGCATTTCGCCAGCAAGTAGAAAACCATTGGCAAGGTATAGGTAAAGTCAGTCGGTTAAGACTCGACACCGGCGAGAAACAAGCAAGAGCGAGTTTACTGCATATTGATAAAAACGGCGAAATCCCACAGCACACCCATAAAGGCCAAGAGTTGACCTTGTTGTTAGCAGGCGAATTCAGCGATGAATACAACACCTACAGCGCAGGTGACTTTTTGTTACTTAATAGTGACCATGAGCACAGCCCTAAAACAGTTGAGGGGTGTTTATGTTATACCGTTGTTGATGCGCCTTTATATTTTACTAAAGGGATCAGTAAGCTACTCAACCCAATAGGCGAACTGATTTATTAATCAACGGCTTAACACTGACTCTGATTTTAAAGATAAAAGAGTGCTTTAATGACACAAAGCACTCTTTTTTTTGCGGTTTTTATAACAGTTATGCTTATCGTCGACTTAGCTAGATTATTTACCCTAACTGAGGATAAGTCGCCACAAAGTACAGTGTGTTGCTGCTTTTGTTGGATAAATATTCAGATAAAGGGCGATTAAGTTCACCTTTTATCCATTAATTGTCCTGAATTGTAAAAAATGTATTGCTATATAAAAAATATATGACTAATATCCTCTGTGTATTTAAGTTTTCTTGTAATTATTTGTTTACCCTTCTGTTAGTCACTCACTACATGCAGTAAACCCACACTACAAGTCATTTGCTAAGTTGTTCTCTGTCATTTGTTTGTCATATGCCTATGTTCAACTAACTACAGCAAGTAAATTGGCGATTAAAAATAGAATTGATCAAACCAGCCTACTTGTAAGTGTAATAAGCACAGTGAACTTAAGCACATAAATCTAAACTTACGCAACACAACTGCTTAAGGATAAATATTGTTATTACTTACTCACCAAAAAGGTGAAAATTAAAAAGGAGTGTGGCACATGTCATACAACATAAATGGTCATGAAATTACAGTTAATTTCCCTGTTAATTCAATATCATCAAATAAAAACTCAATAGCTTTTACCGATAGCCAAGGTAAAACTAAAACAACTTTTTCTAAGCGCACTGAAGCGTTAACATTTATGAAATGGTTACTTACGGCTAACAAGTAAGACTTTTAACGCTTGCGTTATTCATTTGCTCAGTTACTCAATAGACATCGCTTCTCGGTATTTCCTCTCACACCTTACCGGACGTTTATTAGAACTGAGCAACATGAAGTTACCCTCACCCAAGAGCACTTTTCAAATCCTTCTCTAAGCAACTCTCCAACGTCATAATTCAAATCAATTTTCAATATTGTCTCTAATGAATGCTTATCTAGCCTAGATATAAACCCGCTATCATCCTTGCTGTTGATATTTCCTTTTGTAGCGCGCTAACATGCTTGGATTACCCAGCAAGCCCCCTTGATGTAAATACATCACAGGAACAGCAGCACCTTTGTTTAAGTCATCGCCGCTTAGGTTTGCAGTATTTAGATAATGCTCCAGCATGATGAAACCAACTGGGTCATACAACAATTCAAATTCAATACCTTGCTTATTGACGTGTTGCCACATGTCATAACACTGACGGTTCAACTTACCAAAATGATACTTTTTACCATTAGAGATGATCCTTGGATGATAGTCAGTATTATCGGTTAATTGATAAAACTGCTTAGTGAGATATTCATCACCGCCAACACAGCTGCAGGTTAATACCGTTACACTGGGCAGCGAGAGGTCTGATCTGCTGGCTGTTTTACTGAATTCGACAAAAAAACGTTGTAAGTAAAGTGCCGTGGTACCTGTACCTGAAGGAAGAAATAGCTCTAACTTTTTCATATTATTTTGTTTAAGCCATTCAATAATCTCTCGCCCTAGTTGATCAAGCCCTAGCTGAGCATATTCACAACGCCCGCCTTCGGGAACAAACACCGTACTCTTAACGACAAGCTGTTTGTTCGATTCATACGGCGCTTGAATATCTTGTTGTACATAAGTCTCTAGGTTCAGCTCAATACCCGCTGGCTTTTCAATGATGTTGGCGCCGTTGTCTAAGGCCGCTTTATAGTTTCCTTGGGGGTTTTGCTTAAGATAGCCAGCTATATGGTCAACATAATAATCAAGTTGCCAGCCGCGCATTTTGGTTAAGGCAGCTAAAGAGTGCAGCGAATTTGCTTGCGCTGAGCCATAGCCAACCAGTTTTTTTACTAGAGGGAAATCTTGCTCGAGAAAATATTGAAATTTTCGCGCTTTGTTACCACTGAAATCCGGGTGGAGTAAATCATCGCGTTTTACAAATATTGCCTGCTCTGCAAATCGAATGGTTTGTACTGGTGTGGTGGCAAACATGTTTATCTCAACATCAATGAGTAGAGTTATTATTTTAACTAAAAAATGTTGTTTTTAACTAACCTATTTATGCTGAGAGTTTAAGAGACAATATACCTTATAGAATTATCGTTTAAATTCAGCAAGATAAAAAATATATATAATGTGGCACAGATTTCGCTTCAATAGTGCATAGTTCGACTAACAAACTGTACAAAGCACGATTAAAAATAGTAAGTTATTACAACAAGTAAGGGATTTTAGATGTCAGTATTAAGATTAGTTTTTAATATCGCTTGGTTCATCATGGGCGGCTTTATAATGGGCTTAGCTTGGTGGCTAGCTGGGCTCTTATGTTTTATTAGTATTATCGGTATCCCCTTTGGCCGAGCCTGTTTCGTCATTGGTGAAATGGCATTTTGGCCATTCGGCCAAGAAAATGTAAATCGTAAACACCTATCAGGCACAGAAGACTTTGGTACCGGTCCATTAGGGATGATAGGTAATGTAATCTGGTTTTTATTTTTCGGTATTTGGTTGGCCATCGGTCACCTCACCCATGCTCTAGCTTGTTTTATCACTATCATTGGTATTCCGTTTGCTATACAACATGTGAAGCTGGCTTTATTGAGCCTCACGCCGATTGGACAAACCATAGTGGCAAAAGAAAGCTATTAATCTAAACCAATTTTAATTGCTGTTACTATTGAATGTTAAAAAAGGAGCGCTAATTTATTAGCACTCCTTTTTTATGTTTAAGGCATTTATAAAGCATTTATAAAGCATTTATAAGGCAACGATATAGTTGAACTCTTCTTCTGTCACAGGCTGAACACTCAACCTAGCGCCTTTACTTACCAATACCATGTCAGCAAGTTTTGGATCAGCTTTTAACTGCGCCAAGGTAATAATGCGGGTTAACTTTTGATTAAAACGAATATCTACTGCAACCCATCTCGGTTTTTGTTTATCTGATTTAGGATCAAAATAAGGGCTTTGATTATCAAAGGCGCTTAAATCAGTCACCGCATCTGAGGTCACCTCGGCAATACCCACAACAGCGGGAACTTTACAGCTGGAATGGTAAAACAGCACTAAATCTCCTGTTTTTACCTCATCCCGTAAAAAGTTTCTCGCCTGATAATTACGTATCCCTTGCCAGGGTTCTGACTGTGGTAAACATGCTGCTAAATCGTCAATGCTGAACTCATCAGGTTCCGATTTCATTAACCAATACTTCATTTAAATCCTTAACAGTAAAACGATAATACTTATGCAATCCATAACTAACCAATGGCCGAATGACTAATTTTTTGATCATTAGTTGATTGATTAAAAGTTGCAAATTCTTCTGAAATTAACTCAGTAAATAATCGACCCGCCCGCCCAAGTGGCCTTTCTAGGGTAGATACTAACTGCGGGGTAAATCTAAATCTATGGCCACCAACAAAATCTACTATGGCTAAATTCTTGCCCGTAAGCTCATCATTAATAAGAAACTCCGGCATCCAGCCAAAACCTAGCCCTTTTAGTAAGGCATTTTTCTTCATAATAAAGCCTGATAAGTAAAACACTTTGTCGCCGCCAAACTGTAACTCGTCTCGGTGTAGTTTTTGCGGCGATGAGTCTTCAATGGTTAATTCTACATGTTGCTGCAGATCAGTCAGGGTAACACCGGATAACTCAGCAAGAGGATGCTGCGATGAGCAAACCAATAAACTGGTCACTGGTGGCAGTTGTTGGGCAGAAAAATAAGGCCCTGCAAGGTAATCCTTAACCAGCATTAAATCGGCTTTATCTCGCTCAAAACGATGTTGAACGCCGCCTAAAAATTCCATGTTAAGTTGTATCTTGGTAGGAATATTATGCTCAGACATGCGCTTTAACGCTGTCATGATAGGCTCCATTGGCAGCGCGCCGTCAATCACCAATTCAAGCTTTGGCTCCCAACCTTCGCTAAAACGACTGGCTAAATGTTCAATATTGGCTAAATGTTGCAGTAACCGTTGGCCTTCAGCCAAAATCACTTTGCCTTCTGGGGTTAATTCAGCCCGATATTGAGACCGATTAAATAAAGTCACCCCTAGGTGTTGCTCGAGTTTTTTTACTTGATAACTTACTGCTGATTGCGCTTTGTGTAGCCGCTCAGAGGCTTTAGCAAAACTTCCTTCTTCAACAAGTACTTGTAGCACATTAAATGCTTCTACATCGATTTTCATTTAAGCCTCCATGTCCCTATTCTGCCTTTAAGTGTTCTGCAGTCGTGACACTTATGTAAACTTTTATTAACCATCTAAAAATTAGATTAAGTTAAGTGGTTTATTATTCTTTTTTTTGTCCATCCTAGCAACTAAATTGTTAACTAGATCACAAATAGTTTATTAACGCTGCGCTAGAAAAACATTAACAAAGCAGATTAATGAAGCTCAATAACGACAACCAAACGAATAAGAGTTGAGGAGTTACGATGCCGGTTTATGTTCAACAAGGACAAATACCTTCTAAACGCCATATCGCTTTTAAAAAAGACTCTGGCGAGCTTTACCGTGAAGAACTGTTTTCTACTCACGGCTTTGCCAATATTTACTCCAATAAATATCACCATAATATGCCGACTAAGGCATTAGCGGTGGCTCCCTATGCTCTTGAGCACGGCGACGAGTGGCAAGACTCGTTAATCCAAAACTACAAACTCGATTCGCGCCAAGCTGATTGCAGCGGCAACTTTTTCAGTGCCCGTAACAAGATTTTTTATAACAGTGATGTGGCCATGTACACAGCCAAAGTCACTGAAGATACGGCTGAGTTTTACCGTAATGCCTATGCTGATGAAGTGGTCTTTGTCCACCAAGGTGAAGGAACGCTGTTAAGTGAATATGGTCAACTTCAAGTTAAGCAATGGGATTACTTAATCATTCCGAGAGGCACGACTTACCAGCTCAAGTTTAATGATTACAGTAATGTACGCTTATTCGTTATTGAATCAAACTCAATGGTTGAAGTACCCAAACATTTTAGAAATGACTATGGGCAAATGCTGGAGTCAGCGCCATATTGTGAACGTGATATTCGCACCCCTGAACTTACTGATGCTACCGTTGAAAAAGGTGAGTTTCCTTTAGTCAGCAAGTTTGGCGATAAGTATCAACTCACCACCTTAGAGTGGCATCCATTTGATTTAGTGGGCTGGGATGGCTGCGTCTATCCTTGGGCATTTAATATCACCGAATATGCACCTAAAGTAGGAAAAATTCATTTACCACCTTCTGACCATATCGTGTTTACGGCTAACAATTTTGTGATATGTAACTTTGTACCGCGTCCCTATGACTTCCACCCAGAATCAATTCCAGCGCCTTATTACCACAACAACATCGATAGCGACGAAGTGCTGTATTACGTTGACGGTGACTTTATGAGCCGCACAGGTATTGAAGCAGGTTACATGACCTTGCATCAAAAAGGCGTGCCACATGGGCCACAACCTGGGCGCACCGAAGCCTCTATCGGCAAAACCGAAACTTACGAATATGCCGTAATGGTTGATACCTTTGCGCCACTTAATTTAACCACCCATGTCAAAAACTGCATGAGTGATGATTACAACCGCTCTTGGATTGAAGATTAATCACCAACAGCATCCCTATTACACATCACCATAGAGTGATGAAAAATAAAGATAATTATTAAGGAAAACACCATGGCTAGCGAAACAAACCCACTTGGACTACTAGGTATTGAATTTACTGAATTTGCCAGTCCTGATACTGATTTTATGCATCAAGTGTTTGTCGACTTTGGTTTTTCAATGCTTAAACAAGCTAAACATAGCGATATCGTTTACTACCAACAAAACGATATCAACTTCTTATTGAACAAATCTAAGCAAGGCTTCTCAGCTGAATTTGCTAAGTCTCATGGCCCCGCTATTTGTTCTATGGGCTGGCGTGTTGAAGATGCACAATTTGCTTACACTGAAGCTGTAGCGCGCGGCGCAAAACCGGCTGATGATACGGCTAAAGATATGCCTTACCCTGCTATTTACGGTATTGGTGATAGCTTAATTTACTTCATCGATGTATTTGGCACTGACAATAATATTTATGCTAATGATTTTGAAGATTTAGCTGAACCTATTATTGTAGAAGAAAAAGGCTTTATGGAAGTCGATCACCTGACCAACAATGTTTATAAAGGCACCATGGAAAAATGGGCCAACTTTTATAAAGATATTTTTGGTTTCACTGAAGTGCGTTATTTTGATATTAGTGGTTCACAAACTGCGCTTGTATCTTACGCCCTGCGTTCACCTGATGGCAGCTTCTGTATTCCGATTAATGAAGGTAAAGGCAATGACAAGAACCAAATTGATGAATATTTAGGTGAATATAATGGCCCAGGGGTTCAGCATTTAGCCTTTAGAAGCCGTGATATTGTTGGCTCTTTAGATGCAATGGAAGGTACCGCAATTAAAACGCTGGATATTATTCCTGAGTATTACGACACTATTTTTGACAAGCTACCACAAGTCACTGAAGATAGAGATCGCATCAAGCATCACCAAATTTTAGTTGATGGTGATGACGATGGTTACCTATTACAAATTTTCACTAAAAACCTGTTTGGGCCAATCTTCATTGAAATTATTCAGCGTAAGAACAACCTAGGCTTTGGTGAAGGTAACTTTAAAGCGCTATTTGAATCAATTGAGCGTGATCAAATGAAACGCGGTGTGCTTTAAAGCCTGTTCAGCAGTTTTAATTTGTAAACAAAGCCAGCTTAACTGCTGGCTTTTTCATATCTGAATTTTACTGGAATGCTAAAACGGTGCTTCACACACCATATCAATCATTTCATGAGTTACTGGGTGCTGAAAACGCAGCCTTTGGGCATGTAATAATAGTCGTGGGCCAAAGACTTCTTCTGCAAGCGCCTCTGAAGTGGCATTTTTATATAAATCACAGCCCAAAATAGGATGCTTAACATAGTGACTGTGCAGCCGTAACTGATGTGTTCTACCGGTAATAGGCACAAATTTCACTTTAGTTATTGGTATCGCTTCTTGTAAATGAACTGACTCTATCTCTAACCGCTCTATCACTTCAAATTGACTCTGTGATGGTTTGCCCTTTTCATGGCAAATCTTCATAAACGGAAAATTATCAACATCTTTAGCAATTGGCGCATCAATATAGCCAATTTCTTTATCATGTTGCTGCAGCCCAAAAACATGGCCGAACAAAATCGCACTGTAGGTTTTACTCACAGTTTTATTTTGAAATTGTTTGGTCAGTAAGCCATTAATGGTTTTATTTAACGCCACCAGCATGATCCCTGAGGTACCAAAATCGAGTCGATGGACTAATGTCGCATTGGGAAAGTCCTGCACTAAACGGTAATGAACAGAGTCTTTATTAAGCGGGTTCTTACCCGATAAACTCAGTAAACCGCTAGGCTTATTTATCAGTAATAAATGCTCATCTTGATACAAAATAGTGATGTGTTCTGAACACGGCGGTGCAATAAATTCAGACATGCTGGCCTTTTTTTTGGGGGGGCAAGGGTTAAGTTTGAAGTTTATGATAGATACAAGCGTTACACTAAATGCTGATGTAAAAATAACAACTTAACGCTAATCGTTTAAATAATATCGACAAAAAAAAACCGCTCAACTGAACGGTATTGAATCTGTAAACAGGCTTACATGTCCACATCGACAATATAGTGGCCTTGCAGCCAATTACGTCCAATAAGCAATTTATAGGTCATTTTACTGCGATCACGTAAATTAACATCAACTTTGAACTCTTGGCCAGGTTCACCTAGCGTCAAGGTCACCATATAACGGATTTCACTGCCTTGTGCATTACGGATTAAGGAAGTGCTATGAATTCGAGCTGTGACCTGTGCTTTTTCACCCTTCTCGTTCATGGTGGTAAAAGTGACATCTTTACCGACATTGTTCTCCATGTTGCTTTTGTCTTCACCAATAATATGCAGGTTAGTAGCGTGTAATGAATTCTCAACGGCGCCGGTATCAATGCGGGTATCAAATATTAACCCTGACTCTACAATGCTAATGTCTGCAGTAGGGCCAATTAGTTTTTGCTCTGAAACATCAACCACATATTTACCTTTTAACCAATTGCGACCTATGAGTAATTTATAATCCATGGAGGCACGATTACGAAGATTAACCTTTACCGTACGGGTGCTGTCACCGAATGTTATAGGTAACTTAACCGCGTAGCGGGTTTCAGTGCCTTGGGAGTTACTGACGGTCGAAGTACCAACAATTTTGGCACTAACTTGCTGCTGCTGACCCTTTTCGTTTTCTGTGGTAAACGAAACGGTTTTACCCACATTATCCTTCATTTTCTTTGCACTGCCGCCTAACACCTTTATATTAAGTGCATGCAATGAAGAGTTTACCGCTCCAGTATCCATACGAGCCTCAAATACAATGCCGCCTTGGCTCACTGACATCATTTCAGTTTGCCCCAACACTTGTTTTTCAGCCGCCACTGATGAAAAAGACATACAAATGAATAGCATTGCACCAACAAGAGATTTAAACATGCAGGTTCCTAATAATGAATATAAATAATTAAAATAATGACGTTAAAAATAGGTTTATCTGAGAAGTTGCTCGATTTCTTTATCGAATAAGTTCTTAATAAGCCCTGAGAACTCAGTGATAAAAATACTCTGCTCCGCCGTAGCATTATGCTTAGCGACACTGGCGAGAATTTCTTCAAGATCATAAACAATGGCATCAATTTCTCGAATGATGTCATTTCTTTGTTCAAATGAAAGCTTGGGGTTTTGACCACATACCATGATGATTTGGGCTGATAACTGATCTTCAAATAATTCTAAAACCGTTTGATTGTTAATGCTGCTGGCTTCAGACTTTTCAAATAGGCCTAAATGTTCAGTTAAATATTGAATTAGATGAATATAACCGTCTTTATCTGTGACCATTACTTACCTTAATGAGGTGGCTTTTGTATGTGATTCACACAAAAGCCACAATTCGTTTTATTGCGATAACGTTAATACAAACGACACGGGTACCGCTAAGCTTATACTGCCAAGGCCAGCGATTTCGCGCAACTTATTCACCCCGTCAGTTAAACCAAAATCTGCCGCTTGCACAATGACAGGAGACATACTGGTCACTACCATTTTTGTGTCTGATAATTTAGCGATCAACACATCAAATGATTGTTTCTTGGTTTTACCATGTAACTCAATTGTGCCATCAATTTGGGTCACTAACGTTGAGCCAACACTCAAATCAGCCACGAGTTGTGGATTAACCATCGAACTTAACTGTAGTTGCGGATATTTAGCCACTTCAAATAACATGGCCTGCATGCGTTCATCACGTATTTCAATACCGGTATCAACACTGACCAAATCAATCGTTAAGTTAAAGGCCCCTGCTGAGGTCAAATTACCACTGACTTGTTTAAAATCATGTACTTCAGCAACATCGGCTTGTTTAATTGAAATGAAGCTCACTTTTGAATGCGCTTGTTTCACTTGCCAATCTGCGGCCAACACTGAGGTGCTGAGTAATACTAATGGTAATACTGCGATCCATTTTTTCATCATTAATCCTTTTTGTGAATAAAAACAGTTAAATTATAGATTAAATTTTCTTAACTGGCTGGAACGCTATTATTATCACCATGATTCCGGTAAGGGTGAAACCTTGCTCTATACAACGACTCAAGAAATTTTTACAAGCGACTCAACCATTTATCTAATGCTTGCCCAAAAGCGTGTTTATCGGCTTGTGAAAAACTATTGGGCCCTGCAGTATGCACGCCGCTGCTTCTTAGCTCTTCCATAAAATCTCTCATGGTCAAACGTTGTTTTATGTTATCAACGGTATAGATATCACCGCGGGGATTAAACACCACGGCGCCTTTTTCAATGGCATCTGCCGCTAACGGAATATCACCGGTAATAACTAAATCACCACTATTTAATTGCTTAACAATGTAATTATCAGCTTCATCAAAACCTGAGCTGACTCTGACCACAGAAATATTAGCCGATGCTGGCACGCGGATCAGTTGATTGGCCACTAATATTAATGGCACTTTTTTGCGGTCGGCGGCGCGAAATAGCATTTCTTTAACCGGATTAGGACAGGCGTCGGCATCAACCCAAATTGTTTTACTCATTCATTTTCTCGTCAATTTTTATCAGTACACATCAAACTTGCACGCAATTTAAGCCGTTTATCAAGGCGCAAGTCTATCGATAAGCCAATCGCTATCTTGTTTTTGATAAATAAAACGGTCATGCAAGCGGCGCTCGCCACCTTGCCAAAACTCAATACTGTCAGCTTTTACGCGGTAACCGCCCCAAAACTTTGGCAACGGCACTTCACCTTTGGCAAATTTATTCTTCATCTCATTAAATTTACCTTCAAGGGCTTGTCTTGCGCTAATTTTACTGGACTGTTTTGACACCCATGCAGCTATTTGACTGTCTTTAGGGCGGCTCATAAAGTACTTAGTCACTTCAAGCATGGATAACGGCTCTGCCACGCCAGTGACGGCGACTTGGCGCTCTAATGGATGCCATGGGAACAACAAACTGATTTTGGCATTGTGAGCCAATTGAGTGGCTTTACGGCTTTCTAGATTGGTGAAGAAAACAAAGCCATCATCATCAAACTTTTTTAATAGCACAATTCGTTGGAAAGGTTGCCCATGCTCATCAACAGTGGCTACGCACATAGCGGTTGGATCGGTTAATTGCGCGTCTTTGGCTTGCTCAATCCAAGTTTCAAATAACGTCATTGGATTAGCAGGGAGATCATTGCGCCTTAAACCACCTTGAGTATATTCACGGCGGATATCTGTTAAATCATTCATATCTTTGCTAAACCTCGTTAGATGCAACTGTCTTTGTATATGTTGCCATTATACTCACGAACACTGATTTATGATCATGACAATATTGACAAATATTATCAGCATTGAAAAACAATTCATTTCCGATAAAAAAACCAACGATGAACGTTGGTTTTATAAAGGAGCATTTAAAGTGTTTAGTCGTTAATTTAAGACTAATTTGCGACTATTTTTTTACTAAACCTTTGCCTGCAGCCCAAACGTGGAGCATTTCCAGCCCTAAGGTTGCCCCAGCTAAAGCGGTAATATCAGCAGAATCATAGGCTGGTGCTACTTCAACTACGTCCATACCAACTATGTTCATGCCACGTAAGCCGCGGATGATCTTCATCGCTTTATCACTGGTTAAGCCACCACAAACTGGCGTACCAGTACCTGGCGCGTAAGCAGGATCTAAACAATCAATATCAAAGGTCACATAAAGCGGCATATCGCCCACTCTCGCTTTAATTTGTTCGACAATTTGTTCAGCAGTTAAATCATTGGCCTGTGCAGCATCAATCACTTTAAATAGATGATCGGCGGCATTAAATTCAGTACGAATACCAATCTGAATTGAATTTTCAGGCGCAATTAAACCTTCATTAGGCGCATGATAAAACATAGTGCCATGGTCGTATTTACTGCCTTGGCTATATGTATCGGTATGTGCATCAAAATGCAGCAAAGCCATTTTGCCGTACTTTTTATGATGAGCACGCAGCAGTGGTAAAGTCACAAAGTGATCGCCACCAAAACTGAGTAGTGCTTTATCTGCATCAAGAATACGGGTGGCAAACGCTTCTAAACGGCTGGTGAAATCTTCTTGATCGCCACAATCAAACACTAAGTCGCCAGCATCAACAATATTGATGGTTTCGCTTAAGCTGAAATCCCATGGCCAACGAGTTTCTTCCCACGCAAGGTTGACTGATGCACGGCGAATGGCTTCAGGGCCCATGCGGCCACCAGAGCGACCCGTGGTGGCCATATCGAAAGGCAAACCAATAACCACCACATCGGCATCGGTTTCAGTGGGTTTAAAATCTAATGGCTGACGTAAGTAGCCAAATGCATTTGAATACAAAGAGTAATCTGCTTTTTCAGCAAAAGTGCTCATAAAAATCTCCGTAATGGCTTAAGCCAATAACTACAAATATTCTGGGATCAACACTTCATGACAAAGCTGCTGATAATGACTGAAATCAATGGTATAGCCTTGCTCAGTAGCTAATGAGCAACTTCCTAAACATAGATGTTCAGGGAACCCCTGAGTATTTCTCGGGGAGTTAAAGCCAATCACATCCCAGCTACCAGGGTTGAGAATGCCCAATAACTTGCCATAAACATCAACAGGATAATCTGCAAGATTGAGATTCGTTTCAAAGCTCACATAGGAGCTTTTTTCTTGCGGGGTGATATGAATGGTGAAATAGGACTCATCTTTGATGCCATTGATGGAATAACCAAAAGGCTCAAATAAAAAGTCATCAATAATAAAATCAGGAAATAGCACCGACAATTCAAGCAAGTCACGAATACCCTGTGCAGACTGATCTACGCCACGTAAATAATTCGCTGCAGCGCCATTAATGTGATACATCAATAGTTCATTAGTGACGTCAGTTGTTGGCGCAATAAATGGCTTTTTAGTACTGAACAAATAATGATGATGCGAGTCTAAGTGACCAATGCGATAGGCATTTCCGGTTACTGTTTGACGAATTTTAGTCAAATCTTCTTTAAATGAACTTGATTGTAAATGCGACAAATACTCGTTTTTACGCTGGTAACTGGCAAAAGCAATTGCTTGCTCCCCAACGTGGTCGATAAATGACATAACCGCATCAGCAAGGGTTGTCGTGCCGCACGTTAGCATCACAAAGCGATCATCCCAAACAAATAAGCTCGACTCGCTAAGCAAGTAGGCGTCGCAATAATCATTACTCACTGAAGATAAAATTTCAGCATTGGCACAAGCAACGATACCAGCCCAAAAAGGCTGGCCCAAATGCCGTAATCTAACATTGGAGTCAGCAATGATGACTTCAATTTTCTTTTCTGAACCTTCAAAAAACATAAATTAAACCTAAAACAGCGGCGCGCATTATCCGCGCCGCAAAAACACTTTTACGAGAAATCTTCTAAATAGGTATAACCTTTTAGACCTAACTGTAACTCTTCCAAAATTGATGTTCTTTCATCTTCAGCAATATGCTGATTCACAAGCTCTTCATAGGTACGCATAAATGCAACTGCATCAAGATTGACATAACGCAGCACATCAGCAACGGTATCGCCAGCCAACACAGACTCAATATTAGGTAAGCCATTGTCTTCTACACGCACAACCGCAGAATTGGTATCACCAAATAAGTTATGCATATCACCTAAAATTTCTTGATAAGCACCGACCATGAAAAAGCCAATCAAATATGGACTTTCAGCTGACCATGCAGGCACAGGTAACGTCGTTTCAATGCCTTGGCCATCAACATATTGATCAACAATACCGTCTGAATCACAGGTAATATCAAGCATGACCGCGCGTCTTTCAGGTGGCTTATCTAAACCGCTTAACGGCAATATTGGGAACACCTGATCAATCCCCCAAGCATCTGGAATTGATTGAAATAATGAAAAGTTAACAAAGAACTTATCTGCTAATTTTTCATTCAACTCATCAATAATAGGGCGATGGAAACGGTTATTATTACTTAATAAGCTTTTAAGTGCATGACAAACACGTAAATTGGTTTGCTCAGCCCAAGCGCGCTGCATTAAGGTCAATTGACCCATTGAGAATAATGAATGCGCTTCAGCAATATCACTTTGCGTATCATGATAAATTTCGATAATGGCGCGGCTATCTGGGCGCTCACTCATATCCGTCCATGACATCCACATGTTGTGCAGTAACTGCGGCGCACTCTCTTCAGGCGGAAGGATCTCTTCAGGATAGTATGACTCGGTGCCAATCACATCAGTAATTAACACGGCATGATGCGCGGTTAAATGGCGACCTGATTCTGAAATAATTCGTGGCATAGGTTGGTCGTACTCATTACAAATATCGGTTAACACATTAACGATATTGTTAGCGTACTCAGCTAAGCCGTAATTCATCGAGTTATTACTTTGGCTTCGGGTACCATCATAATCTACGGCTAAACCACCACCGACATCGAAAGTATCAATCAAGGCGCCCATTTCACGTAATTCACAATAAAAACGTGCGGCTTCACTCACACCTTGGCGAATATCGCGAATATTGGCAATTTGCGAACCTAAGTGGAAATGGATAAGTTGCAATGATTCCATCTTATCGACGCGCTTTAACTCATTGAGCACTTTTAGTACTTGAGCTGCAGATAAACCAAATTTGGATTTTTCGCCGCCACTGGCTTGCCACTTGCCTTTACCTTGGAAAGCTAAACGGGTACGTAAACCTAAACGTGGTGTCACTCCAAGTTTTGCTGACTCTTCGAGAATTAGTTTAAGCTCTGAATACTTCTCAATGACGATATAAACTTTATGACCTAGCTTTTCACCAATTAAGGCTAAGCGAACATACTCTTTATCTTTATAGCCGTTACAAACAATAACTGAGCTGGCTTTTTGCGCCATCGCCAGTACCGCCATTAATTCAGGTTTACTACCTGCTTCAAGGCCAAGTTGTGGCACTTCTTTAGACTTTTGACTGGCAAGAATTTCTTCAACTACGGTTTGCTGTTGATTCACTTTGATCGGATAAACTAATAAATAGTCATTCTGATACTCGTATTTTTGTATAGCGGCATTAAACGCATCACATAAGTTTTCAACTCGGCGATGCAAAATTTGCGGAAAACGCACTAATACAGGTAACGACACCCCAGCTTTAACCATATCTTTGGCGAGTTCATTTAAGCCAATGGTACAGTTTTGTTTGGATGGATCTGGAGTAACAGTCACTTCGCCATCATCTGCAATACCAAAATACTGCTGGCTCCAATGAGTCACGTTATAGCTTGCACGTGCATTTTCGATAGACCAATCTTTCATATTTTTTATTCCGTCTATATCAAGCAAATTATGCAGTGGTTACTTGCGCACTTTTGACTGCATTTTCTACAAAAGCTGGCAATGCAAAACTTGCCATATGAAGAGCAGGCGTATAATAACGAGTATTAATGTTTGCCGTCTCGAACCGTTGGGTTAATGTTGCTAAATCTTGCTGTCTGGCACACACATTATCGGTAGCCCACGCAAATGCCATGGTGCCACCAATATAAGTCGGTACTGCTGCAGTGTAAAACCAGCAGTCTTTTACATAAGGGCTCATTCTACGAACCGTATCTTGTATTTCTTCAGGCTGTAAAAAAGCCACACCGTTTTGGGCCACAAAAATCCCCTGCTCAGTTAAGCAGCGTTTACAATTTTCATAAAATGGTGAACTAAACAGTACTTCACCAGGCCCCACCGGATCAGTGCAATCAGAGATAATCACATCAAACTTGTCTTGGCACTGGGCAATAAAATGCATGCCATCATCAATGACCAAGTTTACTCTTGGGTCTTCAAACGCACCTTGAGAATGCTGCGGGAAATAGGTTTTACACATCTCAACCACATTAGCATCGATCTCAACCATAGTAACCTGCTCAATCGCGCTATGTTTAAGCACTTGCCTTAGCATACCGCCATCGCCGCCACCAATAATGAGTACTCGTTTGGCTTTACCATGGGCAATAATAGGTACATGAGTCATCATTTCATGATAAACAAATTCATCTTTTTCAGTGGTTTGAATCGCACCATTTAACGCCATAACACGGCCAAATGTTTTATTTTCAAAAATACTTAAATGCCACTGCTGTGTTTTTTGTTCAAACAAAACCTGCTCAACCTCAAAATACTGACCATAGCCAGCGTGCAATGTTTCGTAATAAATATCTGATTTGTTTATCATGTTATAAAAGTCCAACGTGGTTATTTTTGTAATAACACCACGTAGAAATAAGTGAGCAAAAAGAGTCATACAAAGCGACCAAAACGATGTGGTCATGAACGACTCAGTTAATAGCAAACAATCAAGCCTCAATACCTGCTGTGCGCTAGCCATAAACATAGCAAACAGTCTCACGGTTATGACACAACAGAAACTTGAAAAGTGCAAATAAAAAAGCGGCGCAATTAAACCCTGCTAACCGGTTAAATGCAAGCAAGAAAAATCCATTTTAATATAAAAATATCTTAATATTTAGCCACTGCAAATTGATGATGTTTTTTTTGTTAAATAACAAAAACTTACTAACCAATAGCAATAGCATGTTATCTGACAGTATAGATGATCGTCATCACCTAAAATTAACTTCAATGAGTTTGTTTAGAAACCCAAGTTACAAGCAAGCTGATTGCGTATATAATCAAACTGTTTTTTCATAACCTAAGTTAACCAGAGTCGCGAATGATACAGATCGGAAAGAAATACTCCCTAGAGGTCGTTAAACAAGTTAATTTTGGCGTTTACCTAAATGCTGAAGAACTTGGGCAAGTGCTGTTACCCAATAAATTTGCCCCTAAAGGCTGTCAAGTCGGCGATATGGTAGATGTTTTTCTTTATCTCGATTCTGAAGATATTGTTATTGCGACCACCCAAACACCTTATGCACAAGTGGGTGAATTTGCTTATTTAGAGGCCATTGCTACTGGTCCTTTTGGCGCATTTTTAGATTGGGGCTTAGATAAAGATTTATTACTGCCTTTTGGTGAGCAGCATCGACACATTGAAGAAGGTAAGTCATACCTAGTTTATGTTCATGCCAATAGAGCCGATGAACGCATTATGGCATCAGCAAAAGTCGATAAGTTTTTAGACAAGACACCTGCTGAATATCAAGTGGGTGAAGAAGTTGACTTAATCATTGGTGGCACCACTGATTTAGGTTTCAAAGCCATTATTAATAATGCCCATTGGGGCGTGCTTTATCAAAATGAAGTATTCCAACGCCTAAGCTTTGGTCAATCAATCAAAGGCTATATCAAGCTAGTTCGTGAAGATGGCAAAGTGGATTTAATTTTACAAAAAGACAGCCAACAAAGCTTTGATAAAAATGCTGAAACCATTATTAATAAACTGCACCGCGCAGGTGGTTTTTTACCATTAAATGACAAAACTGATTCAGCGATTATTTACGAGCAACTCGCCATGAGCAAAAAAGCCTTCAAACGCAGCATTGGCGGTTTATTCAAAGCGAAACAAATTAGCATTGAAGCTGACGGCATTAGATTACTTAAATAGCTGCCTAAATAGCCAAATTATTTGATAAAAAGCATGGTTCTGTTATAACAAACCATGCTTTTTTATTTGGAGTAATTTATGGAACTTAGCAATCTGGAAGCCCGCATTATTGGCTGTTTATTAGAAAAAGAAATTACTACCCCTGAGCAATACCCGCTTTCAATCAATTCAATTACCCTTGCCTGTAACCAAAAAAGTAGTCGTGAACCCGTCATGGCATTAAGCGAGACTGAAGTACAAACCATTATTGATGATTTAGCCAAGAAGCGACTTATCAGTGAGCAGTCAGGTTTTGGCAGTCGAGTGGTAAAATACAAGCATCGTTTTTGTAATACCGAGTTCAGTGACTTACAGCTTAGTAGTGATCAACTTGCAGTGATAATTGTGATGCTGCTACGTGGGCCACAAACGCCCGGTGAGCTCAAAACCCGCTGTAATCGACTACATGCTTTTGAAACGCCTCAGCAAGTCGAATCCACATTACAAGCGCTAGCCAGCCGTGAAGAGCCGTTAATCGTCCAATTGCCCCGCGAAGCTGGCCGTCGTGATAATCGTTACGCACAATTATTTTCTGATAAGCAATACCTTGAACAAGGCACAACATCATTCGATGCCAGTGTTGCAAGCACGCCATCATCAGCAGCAGATAAACAAGCCTTAGCCGCTAGAGTGGAGCAACTTGAAACCCAAGTCAGTGAGTTAACTCAGCGCCTTCAAGAACTCGAGCAATTATTAAACTAACACTGTTAATAAATAAGCATCTACACTCAAGCCACTTTTTATACTGCGTGCTCAGCAAAC
This sequence comes from Shewanella sp. 6_MG-2023, assembly GCF_030547195.1. NCBI lineage: Bacteria > Pseudomonadati > Pseudomonadota > Gammaproteobacteria > Alteromonadales > Shewanellaceae > Shewanella > Shewanella sp. 6_MG-2023. Next base: position 82,648 of record NZ_JAUOQU010000009.1, read on the forward strand.
AACACTGTTGAGCACAGCTTGCCGGTAATTTAACAAAAATTAATCTGATAAATAGTAGCGATAAAGTATGATGACTAAAATATTATTGTATTTGCAAGGATTGATACTAAATGGATTCAACTCAAAGACCTTCAGCAATACGCCAATTATGGCTCATTGCCTCCTATGAGGTCAGTAAACGTTTTACCAATACCAAAGGCATTGCAGCATTAATCGCCTTTTCCTTGATCTGGGCGATTATCCTTTTATACCCAGTTAATAGTGCCTCTAGCTACCTACTCGAACCCGCAACCAAAGACTTGGTCCAAGGTCTATACGGCCCTGGCACCTTAGATCAATTATTTAATTGGTCTGTGGCTGAATTTGCAGTGTTTTGGTGTATTGCTTTATATCTGTTTCCTTTTTTCAGTATTTTCATTACTGCAGATCAATTTAGTTCTGATAAACAAAGAGGATCATTCCGATTTTTAAGCCTCAGAGTCAGTAGAGACAGTATTTTCTTTGGCCGTTTTTTAGGGCAAATGCTTATTCAATCAAGCCTATTACTACTGACCATTATCGCCACTCTTGTGATGGTAATAAGTCGTGATGCCAGTTTACTTGGCGATGCAGTAATTAGCGGCTTTGCGGTATTCTTGAGTATCACTATCGTCCTTTTACCCTATACCGCAGTGATGGCAGTGTTATCTTGGTACGCCAACTCTGCCAGAATGGCCAGCATTTATGCGGTAATCCTTTGGGCACTCAGCGGTATCGTCATAGCCATTATTAATAGTCAGCTACCTGCAGTTTCGTTCATTAGCTGGGTATTGCCGGGTTCACAGTTATCTTTAATGATTAATACTCAGGGTATTGGCTCGCTTATTTACGCCCCGATCCCAATCATTCAAGCCATAGTTATCCTTGCACTTGGCCGAATTTACATGCAAAGGAGTGCACTATGAAGTTAATTACCTGTACTAATATTTCTAAGCAATATGGCAATAAAGTGGCGCTATCTAATATCAATCTGTCACTTGATGCTGGTGCGCCTATCGCGCTTGTAGGCCCTAATGGCGCCGGCAAAACTACCCTTTTTAGCTTACTTTGTGGTTTTATTCATCCCAGTAATGGTGAAATAAGCATTTTTGGGGAAAAGCCAGGCAGTGCTAAATTACAAAATATTGTCTCAGCTTTACCACAAGACGCCGCGTTAGACCCCAACTTTAGTATAGTGTCGCAACTTACTTTTTTTGGTAAATTACAAGGTATGTCAGGTAAGAAAGCTAAGCAAGAAGCACTTAGAGTGCTTGAATTAGTTGACTTAACTAGCTCAGCGCAAATGTTACCTAAAAGCCTCAGTCATGGAATGAGTAAACGAGTTTCGATCGCTCAAGCGCTGATAGGTTCGCCTAAACTGGTGTTACTTGATGAACCCACTGCAGGGCTTGATCCTGTTAACGCAAAAAAAATCCGTCAAATAGTAAAAGACTTATCAGTAGAAACGACTTTTGTTATTAGCTCCCATAATTTAGAAGAGCTTGAAAAACTGTGCGATCAAGTTGTCTATTTAGAGAACGGTCAGCTACAACAATCGGTGTCAATGAAAGCTGATGCTGAAACCGCCTTTTTAACCTTGACGATGCAGCAAGCAGACATTAGTGCACTAAGTGATAAGGTGCGTTTACTGCCTAATATCCTCAATGTGAAAATTAACAACGATGAGCAAATAATTATTGAGCACCGTATAGATGTAAGCTTTAGCTTAGAGTTGTCATTACTAACATTATTTACCGAGCAAGGATGGCAATATAAAGCAATGATGAAAGGACGAAGCTTAGAAGAAACACTGTTTTCAAATTAAGCAGCATTAAGTTGATTAAATCTAACAAACCCAGCAATTATTGCTGGGTTTTAATTTTTAAAAACAATTAACAAAAACGTGACCCCCGTCACACCTAGCACCCTCAATAATTTCAAATCGCTCTTAATCTGCACTTGCTCCCAAAATAAAAATGTCGATTTTTTAACTGTAAAAACAACATTGAACGATGACTTTATCTGCTTAGTAAACCTGATAGAAGCGTATACATTTTGCAATTAGCTAAATCAAATCAACATAAGAAAACATACAGCTGAAACTGGCTGACTAGGACAAATCAGCAAATTGTAGATTTCCATAGGTGGCTATAACGCCCAAAATCCAAGGTTCAAATAACGAAAATAGAGTGAGAAACAGACTGGGAAAACACTAAGAAATCGGCAGTAACGAAATAGCAATCACAGTAAATAAATAGTAAAAGTATTTCAGATGCAGATAAAAGCGAGGCAAAAAATGGAGTGGATTGATGCTTCTAAGCTGATGGAATGCAACTAAAGAGAGAGTCACCAAATCAACATCTAAACTAGCAGAGCATACTGCAACAACAAGGGTTAAAACAACTTATCAACCTAAGTTATTGAAATAAAGGTATTTAAACAAAGGATAGTTAAAAAAAGCAAAAAAAAACTGTAGTCAAAGACTACAGCTTTATTAATTATACTAGCCGAAGCTAGAAATAATTAAACTACAGTAACGTTCTCAGCTTGAGGACCTTTTTGTCCTTGAGTAACAGTGAACTGTACTTTTTGACCTTCGTCAAGAGTTTTGAAACCGTCTGAGTTGATAGCACGGAAGTGAACGAATACGTCTGGACCAGACTCTTGCTCGATAAATCCGAAACCTTTATCAGAGTTGAACCACTTAACAACACCAGTAACTTGAGACATGATATAAATCCTGTATATATAAATTAAAGCCTTAACGGCAGTAGAGCTGAAAATGCCGGTTTTACTTATGTTCACAGGACGAAACTGGTCGTATTGAAACACATAAACTAAGCCCAACCTTCAAGCCCGATAGATTATGAACCTTTTTGCGGGTATGTCAACTAAATCGCTATATAATTTGATATAGATGCTACAACAACAATATTCAGTGCTCGGACTAACAAAATTCACAACTAAATATCAGATTCAAATAGTAAAATACCAGTTCTATATGACAAATCAATTACGGATGTGAATTTCGATACTAAAGTCTAACTCGCAGCTAAGCCCTTGATTTGAAATTTCAGCCTTTTGCTCAGCTGTTAATTTCCATGCATAGGGAGTCATATTCAAAAAGTTTTCAATATCAACGACTTTAGATAACTCAAGCCGATACTGTAATCGATCCTGATGTAAGCAGCTAAAGCCCTCAATCTGCGCTTTGGCTTCATCATGGGGTTTGGGCTCACTGTAAATAATTTTTTTCATTGCAAAATGGTGCATTGGCCCAGGTGCTACGGTAATTAAAATAGCCCCTTTTTTAAGTACCCGTTGCAACTCTTCTACTTTTGACGGTGCATAAATACGAATAGCCAAATCAAACGCTGACGCTGAAAACGGCATCTCATAAGCGCTAGCAACACAAAAGTCCATTTGTGGATAACGTTTAGAGGCGTAACGTATCGCAGACTTTGAGATATCTAACCCTTGTAAGTGACATGTTTGTTCAACATTGGCTTTTGGGGCGGTATCAAGCGAATTATTGCTTGCATTTAAGGCGCTATTTTCATTTAAAGCGCTATGAAGCCTGTTACTGTAATACCCCTCACCACAACCGATATCAAGCACGCATTGTGCATTAGCAGCATACTTAACCGCGAGCTGATTCACTTTCTCACTGAGCTTTTCATAATAGCCTTGGTTCAGAAATTCTCGGCGCGCTAGCATCATGTCTTTATTATCACCGGGGTCTTTGGAGTTTTTCTTCTGCACTGGAAGCAGGTTCACATAGCCCTCTTTAGCGCAATCAAATTGATGACGATTTTGACAATGCCATGATTTTTGGTGCAGTGATAACTCTGTTTGGCAGATTGGACAAATATATTGCATGACATAACTCTATAGAAATGAAAAAGGTGATTAAGTTGAATTCTAGCTTGTGATTTAAGTTATATTTAGAGATTAGTTAAGACTACAACTAATATAAATAGCACCGAAAACTCAAAAATAGTCTCGGTTACTTACAATGCAGTTACTTACAATGCAGTTACTTACAAATAGTGTCGATTGATCCGCTGTAGCAAATAACTACTCATGTTCTTCAGTTAATTTATCAACCATTTGGCTAACATCCGCCGGAGCAAGCAAGCTAAAGCATTCAAGTTTACGCTGAAGATCTTCAACATTTTTTGATAACTCATTGGCTGCAGTAGCAAAATTAGTGCGCTGCTGCGATTGACTATAAGTTCTGAGTAACCAGCGGTGTTTATGACTGAGTAGATTATCTAACTTTATCAGCTGAGCGGCAATCACTGCGTTAACCTTATTATGCTCTGATGACAAATAAGCGGTTATTTCAGCTCGCACTTGTTCGATCTCACTCATATTTATCGCAATGGTTGCCGGCGCGTCTTCATAGTTAAAGCTGCGGGCTAATATCGCCCTTGCATGCATTAATGCTTTAGGTTCTTGATTAAGTCTAAAATCATCTTCAAGTTTAATGGCATCACCAAGCTGCCCTTTTACCTTAATTTGTAGAGCTTCAGCAAATGAAAAGACTAATGTGGTTCCCTGCCTTAACATGGTCGCGGATTTTTTCGGTGCGACACCTGAGCGAGTATACAAACGAAAGCCTTGGCCTACGCCACGTTTTAGCTGGCTAATGAGATTGTGATCATTATCTACAATCGTATTGACTTGCTCTTGAACAGACACCTTAAAAAGTGGCTGACAAGTTAAAATGATAGTCGCACCTTGCAGCACATTCGCATTATTAAACTTCAGCTCTTTTACTATGACCTCAGCAATAGGCTGGCTCAATGCCGGTAATATCGCAAAATCACTTACTTCATCAGGTAGGCTAAGATGTAAAGTCTGATGCTGATCCACTTCATATTTAACGGGCTGACTTAATAAATGGTTATACATGTACTTACCTCTGATTTTTTTAAATTGTAACCAGCAAAATGATTTGCGTCACCAATTAATACTTAAGCCTATAAAATTAAGTGCTTTTTACATAATTCAGCTTTAATGACAAAGCGGTTTTTATACCATCAACAAGGTTTAATAATTTGCTCAAACGTCCCTTAAACCAGCAAAAATGCTCGATGCTAGAGTTAAAATCCAGCCAAACAAGTTACCACAGGTAAACATTCGTAATTAACAGTGCTAAGATGGCAAAACATGAGTTATAGGACAATAGTTAATTATGGCAAGCGCTTTACAACCTACTCTCTTCTGGCACGATTACGAAACCTTCGGGGTAAGCCCAGCAAAAGATCGCCCTTCTCAGTTTGCAGGCATCCGTAGTGATTATGATTTAAACATCATTGGTGAGCCTGAAAACTTTTATTGCAAGCAAGCAACTGATTATCTTCCTAAACCAGAAGCAATACTTGTTACAGGGATCACGCCGCAATTAGCCAATTTAAAAGGCATGGTTGAATCAGAGTTTATGGGGCGCATTAATACCATTTTCAGCCAGCCCAATACCTGTGTCGTTGGCTACAACTCACTAAGATTTGATGATGAAGTTAGCCGTTATGGTTTTTACCGTAATTTCATTGACCCTTATGCCCGTGAATGGCAAAACGGCAACACTCGCTGGGATATCATTGATTTAGTCAGAGCCTGTTATGCCTTTAGACCAGAAGGCATCAACTGGCCATTAAAAGAAGATGGCTCGCCAAGCTTTAAATTAGAACAGTTAACCCAAGCTAATGGCTTAAGTCATGAACAAGCTCATGATGCTATGAGTGATGTTTACGCCACCATTGCCATTGCAAAACTCATCAAAGAGAAACAACCTAAGTTATATGATTATTACTTTAACCTTCGTAATAAAAATAAAGTTGCCGAATTAATCCAAGGCGACTTTATGCAGCCTTTGGTACATGTGAGTTCTAAAATCAGTGCAGCTAAAGGATGTGTCACTTTAATCGCGCCTGTTGCGCCGCATCCATCCAATAAAAACGCCATGATTTGTATTAATTTGGCAATGGATATTAGCCCACTGATCGACTTATCGGTAGAAGATATCGTCGAGCGCATGTATACCTCACGTGCCGATTTAGCCCCAGATGAATTACCGATCCCGTTAAAGCAAATCCACGTCAATAAATGTCCATTTATTGGTACGCCTAAGTTACTCACTGAAGAAGTGGCAGCAAGGCACCAATTTGATATGGACTTTGCCCGTCAGCAATACAAACTGTTCAAACAGCACCCTGAGCTACGAGAAAAAATGCAGGCGGTATTCGAGGCGAATAATCACCCTGCAGCGACAGATCCTGATTTAATGCTTTATAGCGGCGGTTTTTTTAGCCGCGCCGATAAAGCCAAAATGGAAATGATCCGCAATACCAAAGCCGAAAACTTAGCCGCGCTTAATCTAGAATTTGACGATCCCCGCATTGAGCAGATGCTATTTCGCTATCGTGGCCGTAATTACCCAGAAACATTAAGCCACGATGAGTCATTAAGATGGCGAGAGTTTTGCCAACAACGTTTATCAGATGCCGATTATGTGATTAATCTCGAAAACTTGTTGGAAGAAACCAGCGACAATGAACATAAGCAGAAATTACTAAAAGCACTGTGCATGTATTTACAAGCCTTATAACGCAAGCTTTTAGTCATTAATCATTTTATAAAGGAATTGGTCATGCAAAATCGCTTTATTGATAGCATCACCCAACTACCCAAGCCACTGGCAAGCGCATTAATACCATTACTTAATGACGATTTTTGTGGCCATATTGATGCAAGCCAATTAGCTCAGCTCGTCACAGCATCGCAAATAGATGAAGAGCAATTACTACTGAGCTTGTTGCCAATTGCTGCCGCCCTCGCCAAGCCAAGTATTAGTGAATTTTATGTCGGCGCAATCGCCAAGGGTGAAAGTGGTGATATCTATATGGGAGCCAATTTTGAATTAGCTTCTGAAGCTCTATTTCATACCGTCCATGCCGAGCAAAGCGCGATAAGCCATGCATGGCTCAATGGCGAGCAAAAAATTATTGATATTGTTGTCAACTTTACCCCTTGTGGTCATTGTCGTCAGTTTATCAATGAATTGGTCGACGGCATTGGTATTAAAATTCACTTGCCAGGTCAGCAATCACAGTTACTTAGTCATTATTTACCCTATGCCTTTGGCCCTGCTGATTTGCAGGTGACAAAACCTTTATTATCAAAAAGTAACATTGAGTTTAGTTTAAACTCTGATGATCCCATGATAATTGAAGCCATAGATCAAGCAGGCCTAAGCTATGCGCCTTATACCAATAATTATGCTGCAGTGGTACTAGAAACCAAAGACGGCAAAACCTATTGTGGACGTTATGCTGAAAATGCGGCATTCAACCCATCTATGATGCCAATGCAAATGGCGCTATCTAATTTAATTCGCCATAACCGTGAATACAGTGATATCAACCGCGTTGTGCTCATTGAGTCATCAAAGGGCAAGATAAGCTTAGTCAATGCGTCTATGGATACCTTGCAAGCGGTGTGCGCCATAGAACTTGAACATATCGTGGTTGACCCAAGTTAACTTATTAAATCTAAGTGACTAAATCTAAGTGACTAAATTTAAGTGACTAAATTTAAACCACTATATTTAAGCCACTCAATTTTAAAAATAGCATTGAATACAATCCATCGGCACCTTTGCTATGGGTTGTATTCAAATAGCAATAAATTAAAACACAGCCACATTTACACTCACATCTTAAAGCCTTACACTCTGCTCTTCCTTACTCGCTTGTTTCTTTAATGACATTAGAACCTTCATGCCAGATTTTACCGTATTAGCTGTATTTATTCCCACTTTCTTTTTTGTATCGATCACTCCCGGTATGTGTATGACACTGGCAATGACCTTAGGTATGAGCATTGGCGTTAAACGCACCCTTTGGATGATGCTAGGTGAGCTTATTGGCGTGGCATTGGTGGCTATTGCGGCGGTGATGGGCGTGGCTAGCGTGATGCTAAACTACCCTGATATATTTGCAGTCTTAAAATGGTTGGGCGGCGCTTATCTTGCTTATATTGGCATTAATATGTGCCGTTCAAAAGGAAAAATGGCCATTATCGAAGGCCAGCAAACAGATACTAGCATCAGTAATTCCGCATTAATGTCACAAGGTTTTATAACCGCTATTGCCAACCCTAAGGGCTGGGCTTTTATGATTTCACTGCTGCCCCCTTTTATTAATGTAGACCAAGCTGTTGGAACGCAACTTTTCTGGTTATTGTCGATTATCATGCTCACAGAATCAGCTTCGATGTTAGCTTACGCCAGTGGAGGAAAGAGCTTGAGACTTTTTCTATCTCGTGGGGATAATATTAAATTAATGAATCGCATAGCGGGCAGTTTAATGGTCGGTGTTGGCTTATGGTTGGCCTTGGGATAATCTTATAAAACAGATAAGTACAAGACCTACGAACATGAGTAATGACATGAGCAATGCTATAAGTAATAGCATGAATAAAGTCAGCTTAACAGGCTATATACTAGTCCCTGAGGCTGAATTAAAAGCGGTGACTGAAGCACTTAAGGTGCATAGCCAACTCACAAAACAAGAACCTGGCTGCTTATCATTTTCAGTCACACAAGATGCAAGCAACCCTGTTAAGTTTTACGTCTCTGAAACCTTCAAAAACCAACAAGCTTTTGATCACCACCAGCAAAGAACAAGTCATTCTAACTGGGCCCTTGTGAGTAAAAATGTCAGCCGTCACTATCAATTCAATAGCCTCATCAAGGATTAAATAGCGGCTTGCAAAGCAGTCATTCAATATCCGTTGATAAAAAGCACACCATTTGGCTTAGTTTGTCAAAGCTAGCCAAAACGCTATTTATAAGGCGAACTTTCAGCTAACTGCTGTATGTATTGCTTTATGTGCCGTTGCTCCTGCAGGCAATAATCTTCGATAGCATTGCTAAAGCCTTGATGAGTAAGGTTATGATTAGAATAAGTTTCAATGGGGACAAAACCTCTGGCCACTTTGTGCTCACCTTGCGCCCCAGCATCAAACACCATAAGCCCGTTCGCTATGGCGTACTCAATACCTTGGTAATAACAGGTTTCAAAGTGTAAGCCGTCAATAAATTGTAAGCAGCCCCAGTAGCGGCCATATAAATGCGTATCAGTGGCAAAGTATAATGCAGAAGCGATTAATTGTGCCGGCTGGTGCGTTGTTGCATCTGACGCTTTTGTCACTAACAGCAACTTAATACTTGCGCCCATAGTCTTAGCGATTTGATAAAAAAACTCAGCAGATAAATAACCGCCATGACCTGAGCGTTTTAAATAGGTTTGTTGATAACAAGCAATAAAGCCTTGCCATTGCGCAGCGCTGGCTTTATCGCCATCAATAAACTCAAAATCCAAATTGTGCCTAGCTAAAGCCTTGCGCTCTTTAATGATATTTTTGCGTTTACGTGACACTAATTGCAGCAAAAAATCATCAAAGTGCTGATAGCTATGATTATGCCAATGAAACTGAGTGCCTAGCCTTGAAATATTATCTTGAGCTAAATTCAAATAATCAGCCTTGGGTAAAAACAAACAATGCCAAGAAGAGTAATACCCTTGCCCAAGTGTCTGATTTAGAAATTCACTCACTGCAGCGATGATCTCGGCTTTGTTTAAACTTGATTGACAGCAATCAAACCCAATACGCTCACCACTTACTGGTGTAAATGGCACCGCTAGCACTAACTTTGGGTAATAGCTTAAGTCATTACGCTCATAAGCCTCAGCCCACGCCCAATCAAACACGTACTCTCCCCAAGAGTGAGATTTTTCGTAACAAGGCGCAATAGCAACAATAACACCTGCTTGCTTTACCACAATATGTTTGGGCAACCAGCCCGATTGCTCTGAAACACATTGGCTTTGCTCTAATGCATTAAGGTAATCAAATGAAGTAAAGGGGTTTTGATCTGAAAAAATACGTTGCCACTCAGCTTTAGTAATAACAGACACCGAATCATAAAAGCCAATATTCAAGTCAATAGTGTGTGTGATAGACATATTCCCTTAAAAAGCACAGTTACATATTGTGTATTAGATCATAGTTATGGCACATTGCAACACATGATTAAAATTATAAAGGATTGAAAATGAGTTTCTTTTCAAAACTAAAACCGATCGTCATATCAACAAGTATTGCGCTGACGTTGAGCATATCATCTTTTACTTCCCTACAACTGCATGCTGCAAATGAACAATCGATTTATAGCCGTTCTGATACTTCACAACCAATTTGGGCCAAACATGGCATGGTTGCCAGCCAAGAATCACTTGCAACCCGCATTGGTGTCGATATTCTCAAACAAGGTGGTAATGCTGTTGATGCTGCTGTCGCGGTAGGGTTTGCATTAGCGGTCACCTTACCTAGAGCCGGTAATATTGGCGGTGGCGGCTTTATGTTAGTTCATCTTGAAAAAGAAGATAAAACCATTGCTATCGACTACCGCGAAACCGCGCCAGCAAAAGCCCACAAAGATATATTTTTAAATGAACAAGGTGATGTAGTAAAAAAACTTAGCCGTGAACATGGTTTAGCGGTTGGCGTGCCAGGCACTGTGATGGGGTTTGAACTTGCGCTAAACAAGTATGGCACCATGAGTATGAGCGAAGTCGTTAAACCTGCTATTGAACTTGCGCAAAAAGGCATTTTAATTAATTCAGACTTAGTAGATTCACTTGATGGATTAAAACGCCGTATTTCACAATGGCCAAGTTCTGCCAAAATATTTTATAAAAGTAATGGCGACAGTTTTGCCGTTAACGACACCTTAGTGCAAAAAGATTTAGCTCATTCATTATCATTAATTGCTAAGCATGGCAGTAAAGGCTTTTATCAAGGCGAAACCGCTGAGAAAATTGTGGCTGCGATTCAAGCTGCTGGCGGAATAATGAGCATGAATGATTTGAAAAACTATCAAGTCATTGAAAGAACACCTGTAACAGGCGAATACCGCGGCTATAAAGTGGTATCCATGCCACCCCCTTCTTCTGGTGGTATTCATATCATTGAAATGCTTAATGTACTCGAGCACTATCCTATTGAAGAGTTGGGTCACAATACTGCACAAACACTGCATTTAATGACGGAAACCATGAAGCATGCCTATGCTGACAGAAGTGAGTATTTGGGCGATCCTGATTTTCATAACGTGCCGACAGATAAACTCACTAGTCAAAAGTATGCTGATTCAATCGCTAAACAAATTGCCTATAACAAAGCCACGCCTAGTGCCGAAATTAAGCCCGGTGATTTATCCGTTTACGAAAGTAATCAAACCACTCATTACTCTGTGGTCGATAAATGGGGCAATGCTGTATCAAATACCTATACCCTAAACTTCAGTTATGGTTCTGGGCTGGTTGCTGCAGGTACCGGCATTTTACTTAACAATGAAATGGATGACTTTTCCGCAAAACCCGGTATTCCCAATGCCTATGGCTTAATCGGCGGTGAAGCCAATGCAATTGATGCTCATAAAAGGCCACTAAGCTCAATGAGTCCAACGATTGTGATGAAAGACGGTAAACCATTTTTGGTGACAGGCAGCCCTGGTGGTTCACGAATTATCACCACCACATTGCAAGTAATCATGAATGTCATTGACCATAAACTCAATATTGCAGAAGCCACTGCCGCAGCGCGAATTCACCATCAATGGCTGCCTGATTACATTGGTGTTGAAACCAGTTTAAATAACGATACGGTGACTTTACTGGAAGCCAAAGGCCATCAAGTTAAAACCAGTAGCGCAATGGGCAGCACTCAATCCATAGTGATAACCGACAAGGGGTTGTTTGGCGCATCTGATCCACGACGAGCAGGTTCAGAAACCCTAGGGCACTAAAAATAAACCTCAAACATCTGCATTAACTATTTATGGACAATCAGCTACAACATAAATAGTTAATGCGCCTTTGTAGCGCTAACATTCATTGTGCTTATTATTTAAACACCGCTATAAACAATAAAATCACTCAAGCTTTGTAGATTAAGCCTGCCGCTATTTTTCATATATCCCAGCAATCCTCCTAACTTTCTACTAATGATGATGTTCAAACTTATGCAATTACAGCTCTATTTATACGCAAGATTGTATTATCAACTTAAAACCCAAACGCAATGTTAATAATAAGTTAACCCAACAACAAAAACTAATTAAATTCCACTTCTTCGCAGCAGATTTTTATATCAATATTTTAACAACTCAAAAAAACATTAAATAAAACTTAAGTATTTGAACATTACTGCCGATATTGTAACAACAAGAACAGACTTAAACATCGTAGCAACTATAATAACCACAAGGTAACAATTTTTATTTATAGTTCAATATCCGTTATAGGTAATTTTAAGCAAATGATGGATGCCACAGCTCTAAGGTGGCAATAAGTCAATATGAAAGGCATTAATTTTAAATACTAAAAACGTTTTACAACTTGAGAAAATGAAGTTATCGCACACAAGCAATAGCGATTTGCAATCAAAGATAACAAAAAGTAAAAGTTTCATTTTTAATATCAGCTATTTACAACAGCCAATCATTATATAACCGAAACTTTAATGACTCACCTTTAGCTAGATAAGTAGGATTATTCGAAATGAAATTAAATAGCTTAAAAATAAAGCATCGGATCGCGTTATTAACCATTGTCGCAATATTTTCATTTATTATCTCGATATTAATTAACAATCAAAGCGTGCAACAAAATGCGCAACGGTTAAATGATCTTCAGTCTCAACTATATCCTGCGTTAAATTTAGCCACTATTAACGAAGGCCTGTTACTTCAATTGGAACAAAATATACAAACAGCGGTAACCACTGGCGAAGAAGAAAGCTTAGAGACTGCCGCCAATATGGTCAAACAAGTTATCAGCAACTTAGACGCAATTAAAAGCTTACTGCCTGCTGAGTCATTTGACGCTAATAATATGCAAAATGATTTATCACTGTATTTTGATAATGCACAACTTTTGGTCGCTGAGTTTTTAAAAAGTGATGTTGATTTTAATAAAATCACCATACAAGCGGCAGCCAATGCCAAACGCTATGAGCAACTTGTTGAAAAATTTAGTCAGAAACACTTAACTTTTTCTCAGCAGTTTGAATCAAGCATTGATACTACGCTGGCCAGTTCAGATACAGCAGCCAGTTCAATGCTTGCTATCGGTATCATTGCATCGATGTTTCTGATTGTGGTTGGTTTATTAGTTAACCGCTCAATCATTGTTACCCTTGAAAGTGTTACTCAGTCACTGCGTAATATTTCTGAAGGTGAAGGTGATTTACGCTCAAGAGTTGATTACCAAGGTAAAGATGAAATTGCAGATTTAGTCCATTGGTTTAACCAATTTGTTTCAAAATTACAGCTCAGCATTGCTGATACCAAGCAAACTACTGACAGTTTAGGGCTCGCTTCACAAACATTACTCAATAGCTGTAAAAATAGTGAACAAACAGTCAATGAGCAAAATCAATCTGTCGAACAAATATCCCATGCGATGAGAGAAATGTTCGTTAGCGTGGCCCACATTGCCGAATATGCCGCCAATGCTGCATCGGAAGCTGATAATGCCAATGAAGAAGCTTTACAAGGTCAGCAAGTGGTCAGTAAAGCCATTACTACCATTAACCAGCTCTCTGAAGAAGTCAGAACAACCTCCGTTGTGGTCAATCAACTTGAAGCCTTTACCAGTAATGTGAATGACATCTTGGATACTATCCGCGGGATTGCAGATCAAACTAATTTACTGGCACTAAATGCGGCGATTGAAGCAGCAAGAGCCGGCGAACAAGGCCGAGGCTTTGCCGTTGTCGCAGATGAAGTTAGAACGCTTGCTTCACGCACTCAAGCCTCAACACAAGAAATTCAACAAGTATTGCAAGAGCTTCGCTCTACTTCAACACAAGCGGTTGATGCAATGCAGCGTGGAATAGAAACCGCAGAAGAAGGCGTAAAAACCACTTCACTAGCAGGAGATGCATTAATCAATATCACTAATAAAGTCAGTGCTATATCCATAGTTAATGACCAAATTGCCGCGGCCACTGAAGAGCAACACAACACTTCAGAACTCATTCAACAATATGTCGCAGATATTGAAACCAATGCCGCTAAAGTAAAAATTACCACGGATGAAATGGGCGGGATTAGTCATGATATTGAAGGGGTTAGCCAACAGCTTCAATCCATTACAGGTCAATTTAAAGTCTAATAATTAGAAATATAAAGGTAGAAAATCACACTATTTCTGCCTTAAGAATAATAACCAGGAGTAACACTATGAGTTTTAATTTGAAAGCGCTACCTTTAGCAATTTCAGTCGCAATGCTACCAGCACTTGCAGTGGCCAATGACGCTACCGATGAAAAATTAGCCAAACTTGAACAACAAGTTAAATCATTACAAGCAAATCAAACTGCCAATTTGACCGAACGCTTCAAATTCAACGGATTTATGACGGGCGCTTTCATCACTTCCGATAACAACGCAGGTTATGCCGGAGCAACCACTTCAGCTAACTTCAATGAAGGCAGCAAATTTGGTTTACAAGGTACGTTTGCAATTACAGATCAGACTCAAGCTGTTATGCAGTTGATGATGAGAGGCGAAAATGATTGGGATGTAGAAGCTGAATGGGCTTATATCTCTCATCGCTTTGAAAATAATATCCAAGCTCGTGCAGGTAAATTACGTATACCACTGTATATGTACTCAGATTATCTTGATGTTGGTTATGCCCAGCCATTTGTACGTCCACCATCAGATGTATACGACCCAGTGCCATTTACCTCCTATACAGGTGGAGATGTTAGCTACGATGTTGAATTTGATGATTCAACAATGACCATTCAAGCTTTTGGTGGACAATCTGAAGCTGCTGGCGTTGACATGAAAAATATTTTAGGTGTCAATGTTACTTGGACTGATGAAACTTGGACTCTACGAGGCTTATACGGTGAAGCAATTTTAGACGGTGATGTTAAGCGTCAAATTACACAAGAACTAATGCCAAATACCGAGATCGATGTCACTGTTACGCTACTAGAAATAGATCGAGAAAAAGGCACTTTCGCGGGCGTTGGCGCTAGTTACGATAATGGATCTTTCTTAGCCATTACAGAGTTAACACGCATCGAAGTGGATGGCGCTTATCCTGATTCTGATTCAGGTTACTTAACCTTGGGTTACCGTATCAATGACTTCACACCTTATGTAACAGCTTCTTTCTTCGAAACTAAAGATAACGATAGCAGAACTATTATTGATGAGGCTTCAGCAATTCAAGCCGCAATTTTTAATGGCCAAAGAAAGTCATACAGTGCAGGCCTACGTTGGGATGCACTTGATAATTTAGCCATAAAATTCGACGTCACATACTCTAATGATTTTGGCGAAACATCTGGTGGATTAGAGACTAACATAGCAAAAGAATTTGATGATACTACCGTGTATACCGTTCAATTTGACGCAGTATTTTAATTAGGAGTGATGAAATGAAAAAATTATTATCTATTTTAGCGCTCAGTGTGAGCTGTGTGTTTTCTGTTAATGCTGCCGTAGTAGTGATCGGTAATCCAGCCGCTGCTGATATAAGCAAATCCGATGCTAAAAAAGCCTTTTTAGGCAAAGGTTCTTCATTTGTCGTTTATGAACTTGAAGAAGGCAACCCTATCCGCTCTGAATTTCATAGCGCAGTAACGGGTAAGTCTGATGCTCAGCTTAAAGCTTTTTGGTCAAAGCAGGTATTTACTGGTAAAGGCACACCACCAGCAACCATTGGTGACGCATCAGGCATGAAAGCTGCAATAGCAGCAGATGCTAATGCTATCGGTTATATTGACGAAGCCGATGTTGATGGCAGCGTGAAAGTAATTCTAAAACCATAACATTGCTCGAAATAGTGTGACTTAAACATAGATTATAAGCCTTGTTTACATATCACTAGTTAGTAATAAATAAAGGACTTAACTCTCGTTAGGTCCTTTTTTTATGTTTTGTTACAAAAGTAACCTAAAGGTATACGAAAGTATGATAAAAATTTGTTAATCTAGCAGCAAATCATAAACAAATAACAATGATGATTTGTGACTCTTTAACGGTTTATACATCGGCATAGGGTTATTTAGACAACCATTTCAAAGCAAACAGGGAAATAATTATGAAGGGACTAACCCTCACACCACTTTTTTCTGCCATGGCGTTAACTTTAGCGCTAAGTGCATGTTCAGATAATAACGTTGAAACCGTCCAAACGTCTCAAGCACCCAATGCGGTTGCAACGACTAGCATCACCCAAGATGCTAACAACCCTTTTTTCAAACCCTATGATACCTTTATGGAAATCCCAGATTTCGATAACATCAAAAATGAGCATTTTTTACCGGCTTTTGAAGCAGGCATTGCTGAACGTAAAGCTGAAATTAATAGCATTACCAATAACCCTGATGCTGCGACTTTCGCTAACACCATTGAAGCGATGGAGTTTTCTGGTGCGCTGCTCACTAAAGTATCGGGCGTTTTTTATAATTTAACCGGTGCCCACACAAACCCAGAGATACAAGCAATTTCAAAACAAGTCTCACCTATGTTGTCATCTGCTAGTGATGACATTTATTTAAATGATAAATTATTTCAGCGGGTAAAAGCAGTTTACAACCAAGCTGACACATATCAACTTAATACCGCTCAAACAAAGCTTTTAGAAGATACCTACAAACGCTTTACTCGCGGCGGAGCAAACCTATCAGCTGAAGACAAGAGCACTTTGCGTGCCCTTAATGAACAGATTGGTAAACTAAACTTAGAGTTTGGTGACAACTTACTGGCTGAAACCAATGCCTTTGAGTTAGTTATCGATAACAAAGCTGATTTAGCCGGGCTTCCTCAAGACGTAATCGACACTGCGGCAGCAACAGCTACAAAACGTGGCCATGAAGGCAAGTGGGTGTTTACCACGCAGCGTCCTTCAATTACACCATTTTTAACCTATGCTGAAAATCGCGATTTAAGAGAAGCGCTTTTCAAAGGTTATATTGAGCGTGCCAATAATAATAATGCCAATGATAACAAAGCAGGTTTAGCGAAAATTGCGGCACTTCGCGCACAAAAAGCTAACTTAATGGGCTATAAAACTCATGCTCATTTTGTATTAGAAGAACGCACAGCTAAAAGCCCAGAAAATGTTTACGCCTTACTAGATAAAGTATGGCCTGCAGCGCTCGCACAAGCTAATGCTGAAGTTGCTGATATGCAAGCCGTTATTGACTCACAAGGCGGTGACTTTAGCCTACAAGCTTGGGACTGGTGGTATTACTCAGATCAAATCCGCGTTGCAAAATACGACTTTAATGAGCAACAGACTCGTCCTTATTTTTCACTTGAATCAACATTATCAGGTGTATTTTATACCGCTAATCGCTTATTCGGCATCACAATGAAAGAGCGCACCGACTTACCTAAGTACCACCCAGATGTCAGAACCTGGGAAGTTTATGACAAAGACGGTTCTTTAATGGCTATTTTCTTGGGTGACTACTACGTGCGCGATAGCAAGCGTGGCGGTGCGTGGATGAATGCCTTCCGCTCACAATCTAATATGAACGGCGTTGAATCAAAGCCAATTATTGTCAATGTACTTAACTACCCTCGCCCAACGGGTGATGAGCCTTCACTACTCACATTTGATGAGGCTAGCACCCTATTCCACGAGTTTGGACATGCGCTACATGGAATGCTATCAAAGGTTGAATATGCTTCTCAATCAGGTACTTCAGTACCGCGAGATTATGTCGAGTTCCCTTCACAAGTGATGGAAAACTGGATGACGCAACCTGAAGTGTTAGCGCAGTTTGCAAAACATTATAAAACCGGCGAAGTGATCCCCACTGAACTTGTTAAGAAAATTCAAGCTGCCAGTAAATTCAACCAAGGGTTTGCTACCGTTGAATATATGGCAGCCACTAAGCTTGATTTAGACTGGCATACATTAACGGACACCAAACTAAGAGATGCCGCCGAATTTGAAGCTGAATCACTTGCCAATATGGGCTTAATTAAAGAAATTGCCCCACGATATCGCAGCAGTTACTTCTCGCATATTTTTGCCGGTGGTTATTCTGCAGGTTATTACAGCTATCTTTGGTCTGATATTTTAGGCGCCGATGCTTTTGAAGCATTTAAAGAAAATGGTATTTTTGACCCAGCAACAGCCCAAGCTTTTAGAGACAATATCTTGTCTCAAGGTGGCAGCGCCGACCCAATGCAGCTTTACCGTCAGTTCCGTGGTAAAGATGCTGGGATCGAGCCACTGTTAAGAAGCCGCGGCTTATTAGAAGATAACGCAGCAGAGTAACTTTATCAGAGTAAATCTGTAGACAATCCACTGCCTGCAAAGAACAAAGCCTGATGTGTTAACATCAGGCTATCTGAAAAAGCTCATCGTTCTCATCCAAAGCACCGCAGCTAAGCGGTGTTTTTTATGCTGATAAAGAAATACTTTATCGTCATTAAAGCGCTGCACGATCAATTTACAGCCCATTTAATCAAACACTAAGCCGATAACAATCAAAAAATATTCAACAAACTGCTTCTATAACCATTTTAGTTAACTTATCACCAATCAAATCATAACTTTGCAATATAGTTTCTGTATAATCCACTGCAATTAACTCACAAATCAAACCCGATGAGTTAACAAAAATAATAGAGCACAAAAATCAAGCTCAGGGTCAAAATAAGAGAGAAAAATAATGGTAAACCAAAAGCTAATAGTCACTATTATAGTTGGCGTACTAGGCGTCAGCGCTTGTGATTCATTGCATGATCAGGCGACAGAAGTTAAGTCTGATGATGTTCAGCCCCTCACCGTCAATTTACGTATTCTAGAAACATCGGATCTTCATGCAAACATCATGGATTTTGATTATTACAAAACAAAATATGATCCGACCATAGGCTTAGCCCGCACTGCAAGTTTGATAAAACAACAAGGTCAAAGTGCTGATAATTTTGTCTTAGTTGATAATGGTGATTTGCTTCAAGGCAGCCCTATGGGTGACTATGTTGCCAATAATTTTAAACAAAAAAGCGCTAACAGTGATACTCACCCAGCTTATAAAGCAATGAATACCCTGGGTTATTCAGTAGGAAATATTGGTAATCATGAATTTAACTACGGTTTAGATTTTTTACACCAGTCTATCTCTGGAGCCAATTTCCCTTATATTAACGCCAACGTATTATGTGAAGCCGACTGTTGGGATAACAAAGTCAAAGGCGATAACCTATTTACCCCTTATATCATTGAAGAAAAAAACGTCGTCGACACCAATGGCGATAAACACATAATTAACATCGGCTATATTGGCTTTGTACCACCACAAATTCTTTTATGGGACAAACAAAACCTTACGGGTAAAGTCACCGTAATGGGAATTATAGAAGCGGCTGAAAAGTTTGTGCCTATGATGAAAGCTCAAGGCGCTGACATTATCGTCGCTATTCCCCACTCTGGGGTCGGCAGCCCTGAAAACCCCATCGACATTAATGATGAAAATGCCACTTGGGCATTATCAAAAGTAGCGGGTATTGATGCCATTACCTTTGGTCATAGTCATTCAATATTCCCTTCAAGCACCTTTTCAGACCTTAAAAATGCCGATATAAACAAAGGCACCATAAATGGCGTTGCGGCGGTTATGCCAGGACGTTGGGGTGATAATTTAGGCGTCATCGATTTTAAATTAGCATTACAAAACGGTAACTGGACTGTCGTAGATAGTATGGCCAAAGCCTTACCTATCTTTGATAAAAGTGCGGCTAAACCAGAGCTAGTCACGGCAGATAAAGCCATCCGTGATGCTATTGCCACAGAGCATCAAGCGACATTAGATTATGTCGATCAGCCCATAGGTAAAGCATCGGCTGATATGTTTAGCTTTTTGACCTTAGTACAAGATGATCCCACAGTGCAAATTGTGTCAGATGCACAAATTGCTAAAGTGAAAGCTAACTTAACGGAGGCTTTAAAAGATATTCCGGTATTGTCCGCTGCTGCGCCATTTAAAGCAGGTGGCCGCCATAGCACTGCAGCAGATGCCGAGTCTTATGTGCAAGTCCCAAGTGGTGAGCTAACCTATAAAAATGCGGCAGATTTATATCTTTACCCTAACACCTTGGTTGCTGTTAAGTTAAGTGGCGCTCAAATTAAAGATTGGTTGGAATGCAGTGCAAATCAATTTAATCAAATTGATGTTAACTCTACTGAGCCTCAATACCTGATTAACTGGAATACCCACCGCACCTATAACTTTGATGTCATAGATGGTGTCAGCTACAACATTGATGTAACTCAACCAAATAAATTTGATGGCGATTGTGCATTAGTTAATGCCGATGCTAACCGAATAGTCGGGCTAAGTTACACTCACGGCGACACTGTTATCAGTGGTGCTGAATTTAATGCCAAAGAATTTATAATCGCAACCAATAATTATCGCGCATTTGGTGGTAAATTCGCCGGAACGGGTTCTGAATTCGTGGTAATGGAACTACCAGACACAAACCGTGAAGCCCTAGCTCAGTACATCACTGATGAAACTGAAGCCAATGGTTTAGTTGATCCAAGTGCTGATAATAACTGGGATTTCGTGACCATTAATTCGGCAACAAAGTTAGATATTCGCTTTGAAACCCAAAACAGTGAACTTGCTGATAAATTTATCAGCGGCTATCAAGTGCGACCTATGACAAAGCGCACTGATATCACAGATGAATTTGGTTTTGCGATTTATAATATTGACCTGCAATCCGCTGTTAAAGCTAAATAATCAACCTTTAACATCAAAAAAGGCGCCGCGGCGCCTTTTTAGTTAATCTTAAAACAAGTCTAATCATCAAGTTCAAACATTAATCCCATTTTAGCAATTTGTGCCAATGGCACCTTATGTTGATTACGTTTAGCGCATAATTTTTGATGTTCAACACTTTTAGGCTCACCAGTCACCACGACTCTTACTTGATAACCCAAGGCCTTCGCTGCGGCTTCATAAGCCGTATATTCCCAACGGCATACATTGGTATTGTCACAAATAACGTAAGGCTCGTTATGGGCCATCGCATTAATAAATGCGCTTAAATTAGCCTGGTGATACTGGGCGAGTTTTTTTGGATTAAAGCGGTATTCGCCATTACGAACAAAATAACTGTCAGTAGAGAAGTAACCATATTGCCGTATGTGTATGGCGTTATCTACACCTAACTGTTCAATGAATTCATTAACCCAAGTTGATTTACCACTACCCGGTAAACCGCGCATGATTATCGCAACTTTATCCCTACTCAAGCACTCATTTCCTTTGTCGCGACTTCACTGCCAAGGGTTTTACCGGCTAAAATTGACTCTACTAACGCAGGCACAACATCACCAGCTTTACCGGTAAAATGATATTGAAATTGGCTATGGCGATCTGCCGCTAACAGATTAACTTCTACTGTTTGTGCACCATGATGATTAGCGCTGTCGACAAAGCCCGCTGCGGGATAAACCGTCCCAGAAGTCCCAATAGCGATAAATAAATCACAGTTATCCAGCGCATCATGAATTCTATCCATACCAAATGGCATTTCACCAAACCAGACAATATGCGGCCTTAATCGTTTGGCAGGAATACAGCAGGTACAGCAATTGTCTTCACCAAAAGGTTCTCTAAGGACAAACGTTTGCAATGACTGTGGGCAGCGTCCTTTGGATAATTCTCCATGCATATGTAATAAACGTTTTGAACCTGCCCGCTCGTGTAAATCATCTACATTTTGAGTGATAACCAGTAGCTTGCCAGGAAACTCAGCTTCTAATTTTGCTAATGCTGCATGAGCGGCATTAGGATGAACCTCACCGCTATGGAGGTTTTCCCAACGGCTATTATAAAAACGTTCAACTAAATTGATATCGCGGGCATAACCTTCAGGGGTGGCCACATCTTCAATATGATGTTGCTCCCACAAACCGTCTTCATCGCGAAATGTTTTTATCCCCGATTCAGCGGAAATACCTGCGCCAGTTAAGACCACAATCTGCTGATACATGTGAATTCCTTGTTTTGATTATAATTATCATTACTGGGTACAAAGCTTGATAACCCTATTTAACATTATAGTGATATAAAAGCCGTTAATGCTCAATAATCCCTTAGTATAAGTAAGTTTATTAGGTGAATTTTAACCTATTGGTCAATATTGTATGGCTCATTGGCCAAAATCACTGCTTATATGACGATTAACTCATTTGAAAGGTTCCAGTTTCTGATTGCAACACATATAATGATCTTAATTATCCACGGAGGAACCGATAAGGTTCTGTAATCAAGAGATTAGCGATGACAGATGGAAATCAAGCACTCAAGAAAGCAGGTTTAAAGATAACACTGCCACGAGTTAAAATTCTAGAATTAATGCAAGCCCCTGAAAACCAACATATCAGTGCAGAAGATCTGTACAAAAAATTACTCGATATTGGTGAGGAAATTGGCTTAGCTACTGTTTATCGCGTATTAAACCAATTTGATGATGCGGGTATCCTTAATCGTCACCATTTTGAAAGTGGCAAAGCGGTTTTTGAAATGTCGACTCAAAAGCATCATGATCATCTTGTTTGCCTAACCTGCGATAAAGTAATTGAATTCTCTGATGAGGTCATTGAACGTCGTCAAGACGAAATAGCAATGCGTCATAATATTAAGCTAACTCACCACAGCTTATATTTATACGGTCACTGCACCAATGACAGCTGTGATCACGCTGACGAATAATTATCGCCAAGCCTGATAAATAGTCATTAAAAAACCAGCATACTTGCTGGTTTTTTGTTTTTACACTCGCCATAAGTTATGCCTTTATAAAGCCATTTGATACACATGTACTTTCGAGCCGAGATATTCGCTTTCTTCATGTATGCTCATACCGAGCTTTTTCGCTATCGCTTCTGAACCTGTATTGCCATGTAAAATAAGGGCTATGACTAAATCAATATCGAACTGTGGCTTTAGTGTATCAACTACCGCTTGCGCTGCCTCATTGCCTATGCCCTTGCCCCAATATTCTGGTAAATAGCGATAACCTATTTCTACTTTATCGTATTCAGGAAGATATTTAGGCCCACAAAAGCCAATGACTTTATTATCTTCCTTATGATGCACCGCCCAACGACCAAAACCATGCTTTTGATAATCAGCTTGAATAATTGAGGTAAAAATCTCTTTTGCTTCAGCTATGCTAGTAAGTGGCTCTTGGGGGATATAAGTTAATATTTCTGGAATACTGTTCATTAAAAATAATGCTTCTGCATCCTCTTCAACAAAAGGTCGCATGATAAGCCTTGGGGTTTCAGTAATAATACCAATCGGTTTTATGACGTTACTCATGATTATCCTTAATCATTTAAATACTAATATGGCTAGTTAAACACAGATTAATACTCAGTAAAACATATGATTACAGTTTTAAATTAATAATTTTGAAGAACATATTTAGCGATAGGAAACGAAAAAACAAAAAAGGCGCCAAATGGCGCCTTTTGATTAACTCACTAGAATTTACCAGCCAGTTTTAGTACGCAGTGCTTTACCGATGTCAGCTAAAGAGCGAACTGTGCTTACGCCAGCAGCTTCTAATGCAGCAAACTTATCTTCAGCAGTACCTTTACCACCAGCGATAATTGCGCCAGCATGACCCATACGCTTACCTTCTGGTGCAGTAACACCAGCAATGTAAGATACAACAGGCTTAGTTACATTTGCTTTGATGAATTCAGCAGCTTCTTCTTCAGCAGTACCACCAATTTCACCAATCATTACGATTGCTTCAGTTTGTGGATCGTTTTGGAACATTTCCAATACGTCGATGAAGTTAGTACCTGGAATTGGGTCACCACCAATACCTACACAAGTAGATTGGCCAAAACCTTCGTCAGTAGTTTGTTTAACAGCTTCGTACGTTAATGTACCAGAGCGTGAAACAATACCGACTTTACCAGGCTTGTGGATGTGACCAGGCATGATACCAATCTTACACTCACCAGGAGTGATAACACCTGGACAGTTAGGACCAATCATACGCACGCCAGTTTCTTCAAGTTTAACTTTAACTTGAAGCATGTCTAAAGTTGGAATACCTTCAGTAATGCATACGATTAGCTCAATGCCACCGTCGATTGCTTCAAGGATTGCATCTTTACAAAAAGGTGCTGGTACATAGATAACAGTCGCAGTTGCACCCGTTTCAGCTACAGCATCTTTAACAGTATTAAATACAGGAAGACCTAGGTGAACTTGACCACCTTTTCCTGGAGATACACCGCCAACCATTTTTGTACCGTAAGCAATTGCTTGCTCAGAGTGGAAAGTACCTTGGCCACCAGTGAAACCTTGACAGATAACTTTAGTATCTTTGTTAATTAATACGGACATTATTTGCCCTCCGCAGCAGCAACAACTTTCTCAGCAGCATCAGTTAATGACGCAGCTGCGATAATATCAAGACCAGAACCTGCAAGCACTTCACGGCCTAATTCAGCGTTAGTACCTTCAAGACGGACAACAACAGGAACTTCTACACCGACTTCTTTTACAGCGCCGATAATACCTTCTGCAATCATGTCACAACGTACGATGCCACCAAAGATGTTAACTAAAACAGCTTTAACGTTTGAGTCAGAAAGAATGATTTTAAATGCTTCTGCTACACGTTCTTTAGTTGCTCCGCCGCCAACGTCTAAGAAGTTAGCTGGCTTGCCGCCATGTAGGTTTACGATGTCCATAGTACCCATTGCTAGGCCTGCACCGTTAACCATACAACCCACGTTTCCGTCTAATGCAACGTAGTTAAGTTCAAACTTGGCTGCGTGTGCTTCACGAGCATCATCTTGTGATGGATCGTGCATGTCACGGATTTTAGGTTGACGGAATAAAGCATTTCCATCGATACCAATCTTGCCATCAAGACAATGGATATTACCTTCGTCAGTGATCACAAGCGGGTTGATTTCTAATAAAGCGAAATCATGGTCTTCGAACATTTTTGCAAGACCCATAAACACTTTAGTGAACTGCTTCATTTGAGTTGGGTTTAAACCTAACTTAAAGCCAAGATCACGTGCTTGGTATGGTTGAGGACCTGTTAAAGGATCGATAATTGCTTTGTGAATTAACTCTGGGGTTTCTTCAGCCACAGTTTCAATTTCAACGCCACCTTCAGTTGATGCCATAAACACAACGCGACGAGTCGCACGGTCAACAACAGCACCTAGGTAAAGTTCATTTGCAATATCAGTACAGCTTTCTACTAAAATTTTAGCAACAGGCTGGCCTTTTTCATCAGTTTGGTAAGTCACTAAGTTCTTACCTAACCATTTTTCAGCAAATGCTCTGATTTCTTCTTTATCGCCAGTGACTTTAACGCCACCTGCTTTACCACGGCCGCCAGCGTGTACTTGACACTTAACAACCCACATATCGCCGCCAATGTGACCAGCAGCTTCTACCGCTTCTTGGGCTGTATCGCAAGCGAAGCCTTCTGAAACTGGTAAACCATATTCGGCAAATAAGGATTTTGCCTGATACTCATGCAAATTCATGATGATCTATCCATATACTTCTTTATAAAATCCTACTGGCTCTAACGAGCCAGCTACGAGGGTATTGTCTAGTTGACTCTTAGAGGTCAAGCAATAGACGAGTTGGATCTTCAAGGAAGTCTTTAATAGCGACCAAGAAACCAACCGACTCACGGCCATCAACAATTCGATGATCGTAAGATAATGCTAGGTACATCATAGGTTGAATAACAACCTCACCATTCACAGCCATTGGGCGATCTTTAATAGCATGCATGCCTAAAATCGCGCTTTGTGGAAGGTTTAAAATTGGCGTCGACATTAGCGAGCCAAATACGCCGCCATTAGTCACGGTGAAGTTACCACCGGTCATATCAGCAACAGATAACTTGCCATCACGGCCTTTGATTGCTAATTCACGCACATTTTTTTCAATTTCAGCAAGGCTCATGGTATCGGTATCACGTAATACTGGGGTAACCAGACCACGTGGCGTTGATACCGCAATGCTGACATCAAAGTAGTTGTGATAAACCAGTTCATCACCGTCAATAGACGCGTTAACTTCAGGGAAACGTTTTAATGCTTCAGTCACAGCTTTTACGTAGAAAGACATGAAACCTAAACGAATACCATGACGTTTTTCAAATACTTCTTGGTATTGCTTACGAATATCCATGATTGGCTGCATGTTAACTTCGTTAAACGTTGTTAGCATTGCCGTAGAGTTTTTAGCCTCTAATAAACGATTAGCAATAGTCTTACGTAAACGCGTCATAGGAACACGTTTTTGAGTACGACCTTCAAGTGGTGCAATTGGCGCAGGCGCTGCAGCAGGTTTAGCCGCAGGTGCTGACTTCACAAATGCTTCAACATCTTCTTTAGTCACACGTCCACCAACACCAGTGCCTTTTACTTTGCTTGCATCAAGGTTATGCTCAGCAATGAGACGGCGTACAGATGGGCTTAATGCATCATTTGACTCATCTGTAGATTCAGCTACTGGTGATGCAGCTTCTGCTTCTGCTTTAGTCACTTCTTGGCCTGAAACTGCACCAGCAACGAAGTTTGCAATCACTTGCTCACCAAGAACAGTGTCACCTTCTTGGAATAATAATTCGCTAATAGAACCATCTTCTGGCGCAACAACTTCTAGTACAACTTTATCAGTTTCGATATCAACTAGATTTTGGTCACGAGAAACCTGTTCGCCAGGTTGCACATGCCATGTCGCGATTGTTGCATCTGCAACTGATTCTGGCAGAACGGGTACCTTAATTTCGATACTCATGGAAAGCTTTCCTTTTATAATTTTCTATTACGACAGTTTTAATGCGCTATTAACTAATGCTTCTTGTTGGCGTGCATGCAGAGCAGGATAACCACAAGCTGGTGCAGCAGATGCCTCACGGCCAGCGTAGGTTAGTTCAGCTCCGGCAGGGATAGCTGCCCAGAAATGATGTTGGCTACAATACCAAGCACCTTGGTTCTGAGGTTCTTCCTGACACCAAACAAAATCTTTAACGTGCTGATAGTCAGCAAGTGCGGCTTGCATTTCTTCTTGCGGGAACGGATAAAGCTGCTCCACACGGACAATAGCAACGTTAGTAATTTCTTGTTTACGACGCTTGTCGAGTAATTCGAAATACACCTTACCACTACAGAAGACAACGCGATCAACCTTGCTCGCGTCTAATGCATCAAGCTCACCAATCACACTTTGGAAACTTCCTTCAGCGAGCTCTTCAAGTGTAGAAACCGCTAATGGATGACGTAGTAATGATTTAGGCGACATCACCACCAGTGGACGACGCATAGGACGTACAACTTGACGGCGTAGCATGTGATAAACCTGTGCAGGTGTAGAAGGAACACACACTTGCATATTGTGGTTTGCACAAAGCTGTAAGAAACGCTCAAGACGAGCAGATGAATGCTCTGGGCCTTGGCCTTCATAACCATGGGGAAGTAGCATCGTTAGACCACATAATCGGCCCCACTTTTGCTCACCTGAAGATAAGAACTGATCGATAACCACTTGAGCACAATTAACAAAGTCACCAAACTGCGCTTCCCAGATGGTTAATCCGCCCGGCTCTGCTGTGGCATAACCGTACTCAAATGCCAGTACCGAGGCTTCTGATAATACTGAGTCAGTAATATCAATCTCGCCCTGTTCATCAGCGACATTACGAAGCGGCAAATAAGTCGTACCATCATTTTGATTATGTAAAACTGCATGACGATGGAAGAAAGTACCACGACCAGAATCCTGACCGGTAATACGAACGCGTTTTTTATCTTCCAAAATGGTGGCGTAAGCTAAGGTTTCAGCAAAGCCCCAATCAACCGGTTTTTCACCGTTTGCCATCGATACACGGTCTTTATAAATCTTAGCGACCCGTGATTGCAATTTGTGGCTTTCAGGAATATCTACCATCTTTTGCGCAAGACCAATCAGCTTGTCAAAGTTCATTGCACCTTGATAGCTTTCATCCCACTCACGATTAAGATACGGCGACCAGTCAACAGTGTGTAACGTCATTGGACGCCACTCTTTCACTACACAATCACCTGCATCTAATGCATCACGGTAGTTATTGACAAGGCCAGTAACGTCATCAGCAGAGATACTATCTTCTTGAATTAATCGATCAGCATAAATCTTACGCGGCGTAGGATGCTTCTTAATTTTTGCGTACATTAGCGGCTGCGTTGCACTTGGCTCATCAGCTTCGTTATGACCATGGCGGCGATAACACACTAAATCAATCACCACATCACGCTTAAATTCGTTACGGTAATCCACCGCTAACTGCGAAATAAAGGCAACAGCTTCAGGATCATCTGCATTGACATGGAAAATAGGCGCTTGGACCATTTTGGCAATATCAGTACAGTATTCCGTTGAACGCACATCGGCAGTATTAGAGGTAGTGAAACCCACTTGGTTATTAATAACGATACGAATACTACCGCCAACTTTAAAACCACGGGTCTGAGACATGTTAAATGTCTCTTGCACAATACCTTGTCCAGTAATTGCCGAGTCACCATGAATGGTAATTGGCATAACTTGTAAACCATCGCTACAACCACGTCTGTCTTGACGCGCTCGTACTGAACCAATAACCACAGGGTTAACGATTTCTAAATGTGATGGGTTAAAGGCCAGTGCTAAATGAACGTTTCCGCCTGGCGTTTCGAAATCAGATGAAAAGCCTTGGTGATACTTAACGTCACCAGAACCTTGGATTTCATCATGCTTACCGGCAAATTCATCAAATAATTCAGCAGGACGCTTACCCAGTACGTTAACAAGGACGTTTAAGCGACCACGGTGAGCCATACCGACGACAATTTCTTTGGTACCTGCTTCACCTGCGCGATATAAAATCTCACGCATCATTGGCACTAACGCATCACCACCTTCAAGCGAGAAACGTTTTGCGCCTGGAAATTTTGCGCCAAGGTATTTTTCCATACCTTCAGCAGCATTTAGGCCTTCTAGAATGCGTTTCTTAGTGGTGTTATCGTAATTTGCTTTACCCAAAGACGGTTCAAGACGTTGCTGAATCCAACGCTTTTCATCGGTATCGGTAATATGCATGTATTCAGCACCAATAGAACCACAATAGGTACTTTTTAATGCATGAACTATGTCGGCTAATTTAAGGGTGTCACTACCGTATGCAAATGAACCGGTATTGAACTCACGTTGCATATCTTCGGCATCTAAACCATGAAATGATGGGTCTAATTCAGATACTGGCTCACGGTGCCATAAACCTAACGGATCAAGGTTAGCATTTTGGTGACCACGAAAACGGTGAGCGTTAATTAACTGGAGGACTTTTACTTGTTTAGCATCTAACTCTGGGTCAGTAACACGGCTAGCGCCTTTGGCACGACCTTCTAATGCTAAACTGCGGAAATAATCACGTACTTTAGAGTGTGCAGTTTCAGGTAGATCTTGAGAAGTACCATTTACCGCAGGGAGATTATCAAAAACGACTTGCCAATCAGCGGTAACTGAACTTGGATCTTCTTGATAGGCTTCATACATCTCTTCTACGTAGGTCGAATTTGAGCCACTTAAATGTGACGATTCGAGCCAAGCTTTCATGATGCCTTGGTGCATTACTTTTCCTTCCAAACTTGATACACGTGCTTCGCCAATTTCATAATTGCGATACCTGGTTGCACCACAATCGAATCGTATTAACTCTTTCGTTTAACGCTGTTTATCAACTACGGATAATAGCGATATAACTATATAATTTAAACAGTTAATTACAAAGGTCTTCTAACACACACAAAAGAGTCATCCCCATAGTTGAAGATGACTCCCCAATAGAGCTATATAACAATAAATCCCAGCTCTATGTTGCGCATTTACACTGCTCGCTTCAGTAACATTGACTTAATGTGGCCAATGGCTTTAGTTGGGTTTAGTCCTTTAGGACACACATCAACACAATTCATAATACCGTGACAACGGAACACACTGTAAGCATCGTCTAAACCATCTAAACGCTCTTCAGTTGCCGTATCGCGGCTATCAATTAAGAAGCGATATGCATGCAGTAAACCACTTGGTCCGATAAATTTATCAGGGTTCCACCAGAAAGATGGACAAGCAGTAGAACAACAAGCACACATGATACATTCATATAATCCGTCTAAATGAGCACGCTCTTCAGGTGATTGTAAATGTTCACGAGCCGGTGTTTTCTCATCATTGATAAGAAACGGTTTAATTTTTTCGTACTGAGTGTAGAACTGAGTCAGGTCGACAATTAAATCGCGCACAACTGGCATGCCAGGAAGTGGGCGAATTTCAATTTTCTTACCTTTAAAAGTAGAAACAGGCGTAATACACGCAAGGCCGTTTTTACCATTCATGTTCATACCATCACTACCACATACACCCTCACGACATGAGCGTCTAAATGATAATGCAGGATCTAACTCTTTCAGCTTCATCAGTGCATCTAGTACCATCATATCGGTACCTTCTTCCACATCTAAACTGTAATCCTGCATATATGGTTTAGTGTCTACATCAGGATTGTAGCGATAAACTGCAAATTCCAATTTCATCGGGGCTTCTCCTAGTAGGTACGCTTGATAGGCGGGAATGCCGCACGAAGCTTAGGCTCCATGTTGACTTCACGCTTAGTCATTTCTTCTGTGACGGGGTCAAAGACGCTATGACATAACCAATTATCATCATCACGGTCTAAGAAATCCTCACGAGAATGCGCACCACGACTTTCTGTACGGAAGTTCGCAGCATAAGCTGTCGCAATTGCTGTCGCCATCAAGTTATCAAGCTCTAAACATTCAATACGTTGAGTATTAAATTCTGAAGAGTTATCAGATAACTTAGCATTCGCTAAACGATCGCGAATTGCTTTAAGCTCTTTAAGGCCTTCAGCCATTGCATCACCACTTCTAAATACAGAGAAGTTAAGTTGCATACATAACTGTAAGTCTTTACGAATAACAGCAGGATCTTCACCGTCTTTATTGCTTTCCCAGCGATTAAGACGCTCAAGTGATGCTGAAATTTGATCTTCAGATGGCGCTTTTGGATCCGCAGTCGCATCGAGTGCTTTACCTAAATGCTGACCAGCAGCACGTCCAAATACCACTAAATCCAGTAATGAGTTACCACCAAGGCGGTTTGCACCGTGTACTGATACACAAGCAATTTCACCTACAGCGAATAAACCCACGATATCTTGTTCAGTGCCATCAGCATTTTGACGAACAACTTGACCACTCACTTTAGCGGGTAGACCCCCCATCATGTAATGACATGTTGGCAATACAGGAATTGGGCCATCTGCTGGATCAATATGCGCAAAAGTACGAGAAAGTTCACAAACACCAGGAAGACGAGCTTCTAATGTTTCTTTACCTAAGTGATCAAGCTTAAGTAAACAATGCGGCCCTAATGGACCATCTAATCCACGGCCTTCACGAATTTCTGTCATCATCGAGCGAGCAACAACATCACGTGATGCTAAATCTTTTGCATTTGGTGCATAACGTTCCATGAAACGCTCGCCATCTTTATTTAAAAGATAACCACCTTCACCACGACAACCTTCAGTTACAAGCACACCTGCGCCAGCAATACCCGTTGGGTGGAACTGCCACATTTCCATGTCTTGCATTTGAACGCCAGCGCGCATTGCCATACCAACACCGTCACCAGTATTAATATGTGCATTGGTGGTTGAAGCATAAATACGCCCTGCACCACCGGTTGCTAAAATGGTTGCCTTCGCTTTGAAGTAAACAATCTCGCCAGTTTCAATTTCAATAGCCGTACAACCAACTATTGCACCGTCATCGTTTTTCACTAAATCGAGTGCATACCACTCAGAAAATACTTCAGTTTTGTGTTTAACATTTTGCTGATAAAGACAATGAAGTAATGCATGACCTGTACGGTCAGCTGCAGCTGCAGTACGTGCCGCTTGCTCGCCACCAAAGTTTTTTGATTGGCCACCAAACGGACGCTGGTAAATAGTACCGTTTTCAAAACGTGAGAAAGGTAAACCCATTTGCTCAAGTTCAATAACCGCCTCTGGACCTGTCTTACACATGAACTCGATTGCTTCTTGGTCACCGATAAAATCAGAACCTTTCACGGTATCGTACATGTGCTGTTCCCAGTGATCTTCATGAGCATTACCCAACGCAACGGTAATACCACCTTGCGCAGATACTGTATGAGAACGGGTTGGGAAAACTTTAGATAAAAGCGCACAGCTCTTACCTTCTTTAGAAATTTGTAATGCCGCTCGCATGCCAGCGCCACCAGCGCCAATCACTACTGCGTCAAATTCGCGAACTGGAATACTCACTTATACACCCCACACAATTAATATGCCTGCAGCTAGATAACAAAAAGCTGCTACGACAAAAACGAACTGAAGTAATCCACGCACTGATACGTTTTTAACGTAATCAGTTAACACTTGCCAAATACCAATCCATGAATGGATAAGTACAGCAACAAGCGCTAATAAAGTGAATACTTTCATTGGTAAGGTACTGAATAACCCCTGCCAAATTTCGTATGTCAATGGAGCGCTACACGCAATAAAACCCACCATAAAAATGGTATAACAGGCTAAAATTACGGCACTAGCACGAATTAAAATAAAATCATGAACACCACTGCGTCCAAGGCTTGCTGCATTTGTTACCATACCCAAATCCCCACGATGATAGAAAACGCCGCTGATAACACAAAGGCGATTTTTGCTGACGCTAAGCCAGAGGCAAGCTCTTCCCAACGACCGGTATCCATAATCAGATGACGTACGCCAACGATTAAGTGATAACCCAACGCGGTTAGAATTCCCCAAATAACAAACTTAACTAGCAGGTTATCAAAAAGAGATTGTAAGCCAGCGAAACTCTCAGGCGATGCTAAAGATTCATTTAGCATCCAAATAAGAATACCGACAGCAAACAGCATGATAACACCGGAAATACGGTGAAGAATTGACGCAATCGCTGTTGCAGGAAAGCGAATGGTCTGTAGGTCTATATGGACAGGTCTTTGCTTTTTCACGTTCTGCTCACTCAGCTCCATTGAGCATTATTTTTATTATTCATCTTGCTTTGCTTCTATTTGTTACACCAAACTACAAATGTAAACAAAATGTTGAAACTTAACAGACTACTATCAAACACTTAACCATTTGAGAATTCACTAATTTAGACAACGTAAAAATGTTTTCAAAAATGTGATGTTTGTCGCCCTTCAGGACGCAGGCAAGTATACTCAAGGCAATTGTCAAATACAAACATCACACTATGTAAAATTTGTTTTTTGATGTTTTTTTTGCAAAAAAACCATTGCTAACAAGGCGTCTAGCAAGCTTTATACCATGGTCTAATAAATTTAAACGCTTATTTAAATTGAAATGTGACACTAATTCACTGTAAAGTAATGTCCGCTTAACATGCCGCACTCACAGAAAAGAATGAAGTAAGGAGAACGGGGTATGGCTGACAATATAGCCAAATTAGAGTTACCGGGGACAGATTCGATCGAATTACCTATCAAGCAGGGAACTGCTGGGTTTGATGTAATCGATATCAGTAAACTTGGAAAGACAGGTCATTTCACCTTCGATCCAGGTTTTTTAGCGACCGCATCTTGCGAGTCTGCAATTACATACATTGATGGCGAAAAAGGTGTACTTACACACCGTGGCTATCCAATTTATGAACTAGCTACTGAATCTAACTATTTAGACGTTTGTTACTTACTGCTTTATGGTGAATTACCAAGCAAAACTCAATACGAAGAGTTTGTGGCTATGGTTAAGAATCACACCATGGTGAACGAGCAATTAGCTTCGTTTTTCAGAGGTTTCCGTCGTGATGCACATCCAATGGCTATGCTATGTGGTGTTACGGGTGCATTATCTGCGTTTTACCAAGATTCTCTTGATGTCAATGATGAAAAACATCGTGAAATTGCGGCTTTCCGCCTTGTTTCTAAGATGCCAACCATTGCAGCAATGTGCTACAAGTATTCAATCGGTCAACCTTTTGTTTACCCACGCAACGACCTAAGTTATGCAGGTAATTTCCTTAGCATGATGTTCGCTGTTCCGTGTGAACAATACCAAGTCAATCCAGTTGTTGAAAAAGCAATGGACAGAATCTTTGTATTACACGCTGATCATGAACAAAACGCTTCTACCTCTACGGTTCGTTTAGCGGGTTCATCTGGTGCTAACCCATTTGCATGTATCGCAGCGGGTATTGCTTCACTATGGGGTCCTGCTCATGGTGGTGCTAACGAAGCTTGTCTAAATATGCTTGAAGAAATTGGCAGTGTTGATCGCATCCCTGAGTTTATTGCTCGTGCGAAAGACAAAGCTGATCCATTCCGCTTAATGGGCTTTGGTCATCGCGTTTACAAAAACTTCGACCCTCGCGCTAAAGTGATGCGTGAAACATGTCATGAAGTGTTAGCTGAGCTAAATGTGAACGATCCTTTGCTAGATGTAGCGATGGAACTTGAACGCATTGCTTTAGAAGACGATTATTTCGTATCTAAAAAGCTTTATCCAAATGTTGATTTCTACTCAGGGATCATCATGAAAGCAATCGGTATCCCTACTAGTATGTTTACAGTGTTATTTGCACTTTCTCGTACTGTTGGTTGGATTGCACATTGGAAAGAAATGCTTGACCAACCAGGTCACAAAATCAGTCGTCCACGTCAGTTATACACTGGCTCAGACGAGCGTGACTTTGTCAGCATAGATAAACGATAACTTAATCGTTTGTGAAAAAAGCGCCTATTTAGGCGCTTTTTTAATGCCTAGAGAAGCTGTTTTGTTAGCGTTGACAGCCTCGCTCAATGAACACAAAAATCCCTTGCTGCGAACTTTGGTTACCATAGCAGCCAAGTATGAATAAAACTACCAAACACATTTATCCCCGTTTAAAGCTCATTCACCATAGATTGGTCATAAGCCACATTATCTAGGTCCGCTTCATTATTTACTAAATCCTAATAGCCGCCACAGGTTAATTTTAGTCGAAATTAAAGGGTCGCCGGCACTTTAGCACTTGGTTTTGTATTACAAATTAGAATTAAATAAGCTTTAAAATATGTCCAAAGTACGCCATAAATCGGCCTAATTAACCCAATTACATTTGTGTTTATAGAAGGAGTTGCATCAGATTTGTGCTAGGCAATACAACTGCCTATTAGAAATATTGCCGATTTTAATTCATTTGAAGTTAAAGATTAAGCTAGAAAAATACTGTAAATCATCCAAAAACATTCATAAAATAGTCATTTTCATTCACGTTAGGCCCTAATAAACAATAAATTGAGTAAAAATATCAATTAAATCTGATATAAAAAGCTGCTTTTTAAATTATATCGCTATAAAGAAAATCTTTTTGTTCTAAAAAATGGCCATTAGAGATATTAAAACTTACAATTTGGTTTCCTTTTTACCCAGAATTTGGTCTTCTTTATATGCTTTTACACCTTGAAATATTTTCACGTTCATTTTATTTGTATTATTAATAATTTTCTTGTTAAAGCCAAATTAATTCAATGGCCATTTACCCACAATCCTAATCAACAAAAATCAGAACCCTTAACTCAAATCTTAGTAAGCAATTTCACCATTTGTTGAGCATTCCCACTACCCCTTGTTAACATTTAAGTTCCTAAAATACCGCCACCCAATTAAAGCTCTGAAAAATAACAATAATTTATTTTGGCACATTACGTGCTTTGTAAACATAAATTCAACATTTGTTACATGTTATAACGTGACGTTTGCATGCTTTGGTTTCAGACTCTGTGGCATGTCACGTCACTTATAACACTTAGTTAATTGGCAGGTATCCCATGGAAAGGTTCAACAACATTAAAAAATTCACCTCATCCGTTTTTTGTATTACGGCATTTTCAATCATGCTTAGTGGCTGTAATGGTGAACAAGAAACAGCTGCAGAAGAAGAAAAATACGCGGTACCTGTTGAGGTATCACAAGTGACTCAAGGAAATGTGTCTTCATTTTATAGCACCACCGCGACGCTAGAAGCGCCCGAGGAAGCCCATGTTGTCACCCGAATTGCAGGCTTAATTACTTCAATAAACGTTGAAGAAGGCGATAGAGTTACAAAGGGCCAAGCACTGGCGACCATTGATGCCAAACGCCAACAATTTGATTATCAGCGTGCGCTTGCTGAAGTTCAGATTATTGAGCAAGAATTAAACCGCTTAAAACAGATGAAAAACAAAGAATTTGTAAGTCAAGATGTGATGGCAAAGCTGGAGTTTAACTTACAAGCCGCAATGGCTCAGCGAGATCTCGCAGAACTATACGTGATTGAAAGCCGCATTGTTTCACCTATCGATGGCATTGTCGCCACCAGGCATGTGAAAAAAGGCAATATGGCCAAAGAGTTTGAAGAGTTGTTTTATATTGTCAATCAAGATGAACTACACGGAATTGTACATTTACCAGAGCAACAACTTAATAGCTTACGTTTAGGACAAGAAGCGCGCATTAGTAATCAATACGCTAATAACAAGGGCTCAACAGAACAAGATATTATCGCTAATGTATTACGAATTAGCCCAATTGTTGATGCCCAAAGCGGTACATTCAAAGTAACTATCGCCATCAACAATAAAGACGCAACATTAAAAGCCGGCATGTTCACGCGTGTTGAGCTTAAATATGATACCCACAATGATGTTGTTACTGTGCCTTTTAACGCCATTATTAACCAAGATGACACCCAAGCACTGTATGTCATTAAAGATAACACCGCTAACCGTCGTGAAGTGATTCTCGGTTATCGCGAAAATGATAAAGTTGAAATTCTATCTGGTGTGCAATCTGGTGAACAAATCGTCATTCGTGGTCAGCAAAACCTTAAAGACCTGTCGTTAGTTGAAATCATCAGTCCGCTTTCTTACGCCAAAAACAGCCTAGCCAGCAAATAGACAAGGATGCGCCTACTATGTCGATAATTAATACTTCGGTAAAACGTCCTGTGTCAGTGTGGATGTTTATGCTGGCAATCATGCTATTTGGTATGGTCGGATTTACCCGCCTTGCGGTAAAACTGTTACCCGATCTTAGTTACCCAAGCGTCACAGTAAGAACCGCCTATGATGGCGCTGCACCTGTTGAAGTTGAACAGTTAATCTCAAAGCCCATTGAAGAAGCCGTCGGTGTGGTTAAAGGGCTGCGTAAAATTAGCTCTATTTCACGCTCAGGTTTATCAGATGTGGTGCTTGAGTTTGAATGGGGCACCAACATGGATATGGCCAGTTTAGAAGTGCGTGAAAAAATTGATACCATCGAACTGCCACTGGATATCAATAAACCATTATTGCTGCGTTTTAATCCCAACTTAGATCCAATTATGCGTGTGGCGCTGTCAGTACCTGATGCCAGTGAAACACAGCTCAAAAGTATGCGTACTTTTGCAGAAGAAGAACTAAAAAGACGCCTAGAAGCACTATCTGGTGTCGCCGCAGTGAGATTATCTGGCGGCTTAGAGCAAGAAGTTCATATCCTGCTAAATCAACAAAAGCTGCAGCAACTAAACCTTAATGCAGACGATATTAAGCGCCGTATTAATGAAGAAAACATCAATTTATCTGCGGGTAAAGTGATCCAAGGTGACAAAGAGTATTTAGTTCGCACCCTAAACCAATTTAATAACCTAGATGAGTTAAGAAATGTCATTGTCTATCGTGATGGTCAAACCTTAATTCGGCTTGCTGAAGTTGCCGATATTGTTGACGGTTATAAAGAGCGCAGTGATATCACTCGTATTGGACAGGTAGAGTCTATTGAACTGGCAATATATAAAGAAGGTGATGCCAATACCGTATCGGTCGCCAAAAGGCTCAGTGCTGAGCTTGATGAGATTAACAGTGAAGCTGCAGATAATCAGTTAAAGGTTATTTATGACCAATCTGAGTTTATCCAAAGTGCAGTCAGTGAAGTAACCGCCGCCGCGCTGTTTGGCAGCTTGCTTGCTATGTTAGTTATCTACTTATTTTTACGTGACATTATTGCTACCTTAATTATTTCTATTTCCATTCCATTTTCAGTTATTGCTACTTTTAACATGATGTACTTTGCCGATATCAGTCTCAATATTATGTCTTTAGGCGGTATTGCACTGGCCATAGGCTTATTGGTTGATAATGCCATTGTGGTGCTGGAAAATATTGACCGCTATAAAGCGCAAGGGCTTAAAAAAGTTGCTGCAGCGCTTAAAGGCAGTAAAGAAGTGGCAGGGGCAATCTTTGCCTCAACCTTAACCACCTTAGCGGTATTTGTCCCCTTAGTTTTTGTTGATGGTATCGCAGGGGCATTATTTTCAGATCAAGCATTAACGGTAACTTTTGCTTTATTAGCGTCTTTATTTGTTGCACTAACGGCAATACCAATGCTGGCATCAAGACAGGGTTTTAAACAATTACCCATCGAAAATGAGCCGGAAGTAAAAGCCCTGCCAACCACTAAAAAAGCTAAAGCTGTGCATTATCTTAAATTCGTGTTTGGTTTCCCATTTAAGCTATTACTCAGCTATCTACCTAATGCACTATTAAACCTCATTATCATTTCAGCTCGATTCATTTCTTGGGCATTATCATTAGTGATGCGTCCATTAAGTGCTGCATTTAACTTTGGCTACCGTTTTGTTGAAAGCATTTATCACCGGGTATTAGCTCATGCGATGACGCAT
This sequence comes from Shewanella sp. 6_MG-2023, assembly GCF_030547195.1. Taxonomy (NCBI): domain Bacteria; kingdom Pseudomonadati; phylum Pseudomonadota; class Gammaproteobacteria; order Alteromonadales; family Shewanellaceae; genus Shewanella; species Shewanella sp. 6_MG-2023. The sequence goes on from NZ_JAUOQU010000009.1 coordinate 121,599, forward strand.
AAAGCTTTGACTGTCATTATCGCAATCATGCTAACTGTTGGTGCTGGCAGCTTATTCCCAAGACTGGGTGTAGAGCTAATTCCACCAATGAATCAAGGTGAATTCTATGTTGAGATCTTACTGCCACCTGGCACCGCGGTACAAAAAACTGATGCTGTATTAGAGCAACTAGCTTACTCCATTAGTGGTCGAGAAGAAGTAAAACACACCTTTAGCCAAGCAGGCAGTGGCGGCTTAATGACATCTGATACCGCCCGAGGCGGCGAAAACTGGGGGCGGTTACAGGTAGTACTGGCAGATCCTCAAGAGTTTAATGCTGTAGCCAATGACTTAAGGGCCACAGCAAGGCGTATTCCAGCCCTTGATGCCACTATTGATCACCCTGAGCTATTTAGTTTTAAAACCCCATTAGAGATCGAGTTATCAGGTTATGACTTACAGCAACTAAAGCACAGTGGCGAACAGTTGGTATCTGCTTTATCAGAGTCAGCCCGCTTTAGTGATATCAATACCTCACTTCGTGATGGTCAACCTGAGATCAGTATTAGATTTGATCATGCCCGGCTTGCGTCATTAAATTTAGAAGCGCCCACCGTTGCTAATCGTATTGCTCAACGTGTTGGCGGTACCATTGCCAGCCAATATACGGTTCGTGATCGTAAAGTAGATATTTTGGTGCGCAGTGAATTGGACGAGCGAAATAATATCTCAGATATTAACTCATTAATTATTAATCCAAACAGTAAGCACCCAATCCCATTAAGCGCAGTTGCTGATGTGTCTCTGCAAGTGGGCCCCTCTGCCATTAATCGTGTCAGCCAACAACGGGTTGCGATAGTGTCAGCTAACTTAAGTTATGGTGATTTAAGTGAAGCTGTAAAAGAAGCGCAGCAAATTTTAAATCAGCAACAGCTCCCCTCTTCTATCCAAGCGCGCTTTGGCGGCCAAAATGAAGAAATGGAACATTCATTTAAGTCTTTAAAAATCGCCTTGGTATTAGCGGTATTTTTAGTCTACTTGGTGATGGCGAGTCAGTTTGAATCCTTATTACATCCATTACTTATTCTGTTTGCTGTGCCTATGGCCGTTGGCGGCAGTATTATTGGCTTGTTTATTACTGGTACCCATATCAGCGTAGTCGTGTTTATCGGCTTAATTATGCTGGCAGGTATTGTGGTCAATAATGCCATTGTATTGGTTGATAGAATTAACCAACTGCGTAAAGAAGGTCATGATAAAGAAGTCGCTATAAGCACTGCAGCTAAATCTCGATTACGCCCAATAATGATGACCACCATGACCACCACCTTAGGCTTGTTGCCAATGGCAATAGGTGTCGGTGATGGTAGTGAAATCCGTGCGCCGATGGCAATAACGGTGATCTTTGGTCTTGGCTTATCTACCATGCTGACCTTATTGGTTATTCCTGCCCTATACGGTTTATTTGATAAAAAAAACTATCAACAAACCGCAATTAATCAAACCAAAAGCACTGAGTCTTTAGATTTGGAGACTCAATTATGAACCTAACAAAACTAGCCATTAAAAGGCCTGTCACCACCAGTATGTTTTTTTTGGCCATCTTACTATTTGGTTTAGCCTCTAGTCGATTATTGCCATTAGAAATGTTTCCCGGCATTGATATTCCGCAAATTCAGGTTAACGTGCCCTATAAAGGCTCTACCCCTGCAGAAGTGGAACGAGAGATAACCCGCGTATTAGAAGAGTCGCTAGCCACCATGAGTGGTATTGAAGAGGTCCGCTCAAACTCTTCTCAAGATGGTGCTAACATTCAGCTAAATATGAAATGGGGCGAAGATGTCGCCACAAAAAGCTTAGAAGCACGGGAAAAAATTGATTCGGTAAGACACCTGCTACCTAAAGATGTGGAACGGGTTTTCATTCAGCAATTTTCTACCGCTGATATGCCCGTGTTAACGATTCGAATCTCCAGTGAACGTGAGTTATCAAATGCTTTTGATCTGTTAGACAAACAACTTCGCAAGCCGCTTGAGCGTATTGAAGGGGTCTCAAAAGTCACCTTGTATGGGGTTGATCAAAAGCAAATTGAAATAAGACTAGATGCCGACAAACTTGCTGCATCTGGCATTAATCCAGCTCAGTTGCAGCAACGTTTACAACAAGAAAACTTTGTCATTAGTGCTGGCACACTTAGAAATAATAATCAGGTGTTTCAGGTATCGCCCAAGGGAGAGTTTTTATCACTTGAAGATATCAAGGCAGTAAAGCTTAATAGCACCACTTCTGTTGGTGATATTGCCTCAGTCAAATTTACCCTCCCTGAAGCCTTTGAAGGGCGTCATTTAGACCAAAAATACGCTGTTGGTTTAGATGTGTTTAAAGAATCAGGCTCAAATTTAGTCGATGTATCTGAACGAGTGTTAGCCGTTATTGAAAAAACGAAACAAGATCAGCAATTTCAAGGCATCAAGTTATTCGTCATGGAAGATCAAGCTTATGGAGTTAAGTCATCACTGCAGGATTTATTGTTATCTGGCTTACTGGGTGCGCTGCTTTCTTTTGGGGTATTGTATTTATTTTTACGTAATTTAAAGATGACGTTAGTGGTCGTGTCATCGGTGCCAATTTCCCTTTGTATGACATTAGCTGGGATGTATTTTCTTGGTTACAGCTTAAATATTCTGTCGATGATGGGATTATTACTGGCTGTAGGCATGTTAATTGATAACGCCGTGGTGGTGACCGAAAGCGTGTTACAACAAAAGCAAAAAATTGCGTTATCAGATGATGGCGCTGCAACTGAAATAACAACAGCGGCCAATGAAAAAGCGGTACTTACTGGGGTAGAGAAAGTCGCCCTAGCCGTCTTGGCGGGCACATTAACCACAGCTATCGTGTTTTTACCTAACATTGTCGGGGTTAAGGTCGAGCTAACGATTTTCCTTGAGCATGTGGCCATTGCGATTTGCATTTCGTTAGCGGCATCATTACTGGTTGCTAAAACCTTAATCCCATTAATGCTTACTAAGTTTGATTTTCATATTGAGACCGAAGCTAAAGTCTCTAAGTTACAGCAGCTTTATCAACGCAGCCTAACCTGGGTACTGGCTCACTCAAAGCTATCAGGGGTTATTGCAGTGGTCATTTTAGTCTCTACCGCATTACCCTTAAGTTTAGTAAAACAAGATCAATCAGAAGGCGAAGGCAAAGATCGCCTCTACATTAATTATCAATTAGAAGGTCGCCACAATTTAAAAGTCACTGAAGCGATGATCAATCAAATGGAAGATTATCTTTATGCCAATAAAGAGGCCTTTATGATTGATTCTGTTTACAGTTATTACTCAGCAGACAATATTCAAACCACGCTACTACTGCAAAAAGATATTGAAACGCCAATGTCTGAATTGAAAGAAACCATACGTGAAGGTTTCCCTAAATATGCCGCAGCCAAGCCACAATTTGGTTGGGGCAATGAAAACTCAGGCTTAAGAGTCACCTTAACCGGTCGCTCGACCTCAGAGTTAATTCGCTTAAGTGAACAAGTCGTACCTCTGCTTAGCGCCATTGAAGGGCTTGAAGATGTGCGCTCTGAAGTCAGTTCTGCTCAGCAAGAAGTGGTGATTACAATCGATCGTGAAATGGCGGCAAGATTAGATTTAAAACTTAACGAAATCGCCTCTCACATTTCCATGGCGCTACGCGGTGCACCGCTTCGTTCTTATAGGCATGATCCTAATGGCGAATTACGCATTGAGCTCGCCTATGATAAAAGCTGGCAGCGATCATTAGAGCAGCTAAAACAATTACCGATCATTCGTAAAGGTGAGCGCCTATATAGCTTAGATAATCTCGCCAATATTAAGATACAGCCCCGCTTTGATACCATACGCCACTTTAATCGCCAAACTGCGCTGTCGATTGGCGCAAACGTGAATGACATTACCACTGAAGAAGCCCAAGAGCAGATTGAAAAGGTAATGGCCAATGTCAACTTCCCTTATGGATATGACTACTCGCTACGTGGCGGGTTTGAGCGTCAAGATGAAGAGCAATCCGTCATGGCAGTAAATATGATTTTGGCATTAATCATGATTTATATTGTGATGGCTGCCTTATTTGAATCACTGTTATTACCAACCGCCATTATCAGTTCAATCTTGTTCTCTATCACTGGGGTATTTTGGGCACTGTGGATTTCAGCAACACCTATGTCGGTAATGGCAATGATAGGGATCCTTATCTTAATGGGTATCGTAGTAAACAATGGCATTGTTTTGGTTGACCAAATAAATCAAAAAACGCCTAAATTAACCGATTTATCTGAATCTATCTTAGCCATCTGTATTACCCGTTTACGCCCGGTATTGATGACGGTTGCTACCACAGTGTTAGGCTTAGTGCCTTTAGCAATGGGCGACACTCAAATTGGCGGCGGAGGACCACCTTATTCGCCAATGGCAATCGCCATTATTGGCGGACTGTCGTTCTCAACTGTTACCAGTTTGTACTTGGTGCCGCTTTGTTATCAGGCGCTTTATCGCATACGTTATCAGTCATCGATAAAATTAGCTTCTGCAGACAAACGAGCCAAAAAGCTGCTACCTTGGACAGTGTAATAAGGATGCAAGCAAGCGCAACATTAAGCGATTAATGAGGCGCTTTACATTAAAGGACGACAAATGAAGCATAAAATTAAAACAAGTTTACTGGCATTATCACTAATAACATCTAGCGCTGTGGCTGATGATGACCGCTTCAAAGATGTACAAATTAGCTCAACACAACTCAGTGACACTGCTTATATGTTTGTGGGATCTGGCGGTAATATTGGCGTGTCAGCCGGCAGTGATGGCATATTGATAATCGATGATCAATTTGCGCCGCTGGCGAACAAAATTAGCCAATCATTAAATAAAATCCAGCCCGGCAGCCCCAAGTATGTCATCAATACCCACTATCATGGGGATCATACTGGGGGTAATGCCCACTTTGGTGAGCAAGCGATTATTTTTGCCCATGACAATGTACTAACTCGGCTCAGCGCCGATAAAAATACGCCAAAATCTGCGCTACCTGTTGTCACCTACGCGACTGATATATCAATTCATTTTAACAAGGATACTTTGGTGGTGAAGCACCTCGGGCCTGGCCATACTGACGGGGATAGTGTTGTGATGTGGAAAAATGCCAACATTGTGCACATGGGGGATTTGTTTTTTAAAGACCGTTTTCCATATATTGATTTAAAGGGCGGCGGATCTGTACTTGGCTATCGTGACAATGTCGCTAAATTACTCGCATCAATGGATAATGACACCCAAGTGATCCCAGGTCATGGTGCACTTGCTAATAAAGATGATCTCATGAAATTTAAGCATATGCTGGATCATTCCATTAATTGGATGAACAAGAATATCCAAGAAGGCCACTCGTTAGCCAATATTCAAGCGAAAGGAATGCATAAGAAATGGAAAAATTGGAGCTGGAATTTCATATCCGAAGAAAAATGGATTGATACTCTTTATCAAGGACTGAAAAAATAGCGTAAAACTTTCCTATATTGGCTGCTAACACTGTATTTATCAGCGCAATATAGTGATGCAAACTAGGATATAAACTAGGATATAAACAGCCATAAAAAAGCGCCATTAAGGCGCTTTTTCGATAACAATCAAATTACGACTCGATTGGCTCAGCTCTATTTTCCAGCAACACTGGAATACCTTCAGTAATTGGGTAAGCTAATTTATCTGCTTTACAAATCAATTGGTCGGCTTCTTTATCGAATTCTAATTTACCCTTACAAACAGGGCAAGCCACAATCTCAAGTAATTTTTTATCGAACGCCATGGAGGTTTCCTTGTTTATCTTTTATGACTTGGTTAAGTCTATTCAAAAAAGCGGTATCAAATTCAGTATTAAGCTTCGCATTTACAGGCAAATACCACCAGTTATCTTGTGCAAAATCGCGACATTTAACCGCATCTTTCTCGGTCATGATCAATGGATGCTGCTTTGAGAGCTGTTTCAGTTCATTTTCATCAAATGCTTGATGATCTTCAAAAGCTTTAGTCTCAGCAAGGCTAAACCCTTGCAATGATAAGCTGTCAAAAAAACGTTGAGGGTTACCAATACCTGCCATTGCAATAGCAGCTTGTGGTTGCCATTGCTGAGTTGAATTGGGTTTTACAGGCTTAAGGGCTGCTGGCGTTAAACTCATCGCCACTTCATTGCCTTGCACTACACCGCCATTATTTAATACCCAATCAATGCTATTTAAACGCCATAAACCTTCACGTAACGGGCCTGCAGGTATTAAGCATTGATTACCATAACGGCGCTGACCATCAACAATATTGATCTCAATATCACGTGCAAGCGCGTAATGCTGTAAGCCATCATCACTAATAATCACATCTACATTGGTTTCACTCAGTAACTGTTTTGCAGCGTCAATGCGTTTCGCCCCGACCACCATAGGAACTTGTGTTCGAGCCACAATCATTGCTGGTTCATCACCCACATCTGCGGCGTTATCGGTTGCTTTGACGGTTTTTACCCCATCAATATTGACACCATAACCACGACTGATCACCCCAGGGGTGAAGCCTTGCTGACGTAATAAGTTAATCAAGTAAATAACCGTTGGGGTTTTACCACTGCCACCAGCGGTAATATTGCCAACAATCACCACAGGGACATCCAATACTTGCGCTTGTTTAAAACCAAGTTTAAATGCCCAGCGCCTGACACTGGATATCAACCCAAATAGTGCACTCAGTGGTAATAATAACCACTTAGCGCGGTGTCCTTGGTACCAAATTTTATTGACTAGCGCCTGCATTTAACTACCAAATTGCATTTGATATAAGTTAGCGTACATGCCCTCTTTTGCCACTAAGTCGCTGTGAGTACCACGCTCAACTACTTGGCCTTGATCGATAACTAAAATCTCATCAGCACTTTCAATGGTTGATAAACGGTGGGCAATCACAATCGAGGTACGATTATGGCGCAAGTTATCAAGACCTTGCTGAATCGCTTTTTCTGATTCAGTATCAAGGGCTGATGTTGCTTCATCTAATATTAATACTGGCGCGTCACGCAACATCGCCCGAGCGATAGCAATACGTTGACGTTGGCCACCCGACAGCAATACGCCATTCTCACCCACCTGAGTATCTAACCCCTCAGGTAAATTTTCGATAAATTCCATCGCATGAGCTAGGGTTGCAGCTTGTAAAATTTGTTCGCGAGTGGCTTCACCTGGATAAGCATAAGCAATGTTATTAGCTATAGTGTCGTTAAATAAAGTAACTTGCTGTGATACTAACGCCACCTGATTACGTAATGACTTTAATTTGTAATCATAAATATCAACGTCGTCTAAGGTAATTTGCCCTTCTGACACGCCGGTATAGAAACGGGTGATTAAGCTGGCAATGGTTGATTTACCCGAACCACTGCGTCCAACAAGGGCAATGGTTTTACCCTGCTTCACTTCAAAATCAACATGAGTTAAGGCTGGTTTTTCTTGCTCAGGATAACTAAAGGTAACGTTATTGAATTTTAAATTACCTTTAACGCGCTGAGTTTCAAATTCACCCGTATCGGCTTCAGGTGCTGTATCTAGCAGTTCAAAAACTGTGGTACATGCGGCAATACCACGTTGAAATTCAGCATTCACACGGGTTAAATTTTTAATCGGCTGAAGCATTGCCATCATCGCGCCCAAAATGGCCGCAAATGTGCCTGCGGTTAAATCGGCTTTTAAGCTTGGGAATGTGGCGGCGTACAATACAAACGCTAACGCAAATGAACCGATGATCATAATAACCGGTTGACTAACGGCTTGAGCTACAGCAAGTTTCATATTTTGCTTGCGGTTACCCTCATTAACTTTTTGAAAGCGCTCGACTTCAGTCTTTTGTCCACCAAACGCCAACACATTCTTATGACCTTTAATCATTTGCTCAGTGGTTGCGGTGACATTGCCCATGGCTGCTTGGATGCGTTTAGAGACTTTTCTGAAACGCTTACTCACAACGCTAATCACTATCCCCATTAATGGGCCAATGACTAGGATGCACATGGAAAGTTTCCAAGAATAGATGAACATGATAGCTAACATACCAATGACGGTAATAGAGTCACGTACAATAGAGATTAACGCACTGCCTGATGCACGGGCAATTTGTTCGGTATCAAAGGTCACTCGAGAAATGAGGTTTCCACTATTTTCGCGATCGATATAGCTTACAGGCAAACGCAAATAATGCTCAAACACTTGCTGACGCATATCCATGATTAATCTCGAGCTCATGTAAGACACACAATAAGTCGACACGAAATTGGCTAAGCCACGTAGGGTAAACATTCCAATAACCACTAGCGGTGCCATGATCATAATATTGTTATTGGAATTAAAGCCGCCGTGACTCGGCACTTCTACGCCCGCGACCACTGACGGAGTTTGACTAAAGCCTTCGTCAATAAATGGTTTGATGAAGTAAATGAATGCAGCGTCAACCAAGCCGTAGGTCAATAATGCCAATACAGCTAACAGAAACATCCCTTTCATTGGGACAAGATAAGTTAGAAGGCGCTTAAAGACGCTCGACATTTCGTTATTAGTTGTTGTCATTGATTACATTAATACTCGAATTGCTAACAAAGGCGTATTCTACTCTGGTTTAACTTGGACACCAAATCTAAACAAGTTGTTATACCAAAATGGCTCAATAACTGTACGATACGGTCGAATTTTATAACTTTGACGTTTAAAATCTATACTAAGCTGGCCTGTTTCGCCACTGACAAGCGTGGTAACACCATGGGTTTTATAGCGCTCAACAACGTCATGTTTAGGAAAACCATACTGATTAGCAAAACCCGCAGTAAAAATTGCCTCGCTGGGATTAACGGCCGCAATAAACTCTGCAGACGATGAAGTACGACTGCCATGATGTGGCACAAGTAGGATATCAGCATCCAGTAAAGAGCCGCTTTGTATCAGCCGCTGTTCAGTTTGTTTCTCAATATCACCGGCCAGTAAAACACGGTTATTGCCATCATCAATATGCACAACACAAGACTGGTTATTATCACTTTTTGCTGCCATGTTACTGGTTAAAGTAATGGCTAAATTAAACCAATTAAACCTCCTATCATCGCATTGCTTTTGAGTTTTATCGGCTAGTTGCGCATCAAACTGCACTGTATTGGTTATATCAGTTTGCTGGTACTTATCGATATTACTGATAATAGTTAGCTTACTGAAATGCTTAAGTAGTTCATTTACCCCACCAGCATGATCATTATCGTCATGGCTGATAATTAAATAATCTAGCTCAGTCACACCTTTAGCCATTAATGTGGGTATCACCACTCTTTGGGCGTAACTAAAATTGTCACCATAAGCCGCGCCAGTGTCATAAAGTATGCCTTTATGACCTTGTTGTAATAGCACCGCCATGCCCTGACCCACATCTAATACATGCATTTGCCACAACAGCTTAGTCGATAGGGGTTGAGTATTATCTTTGATAAAGCCATATACCTGAAACATAAAAGGCAGCGCCATTAATCCAAAGCATACTCGCCAATGGGTGTCGCTAGCCCACCTAAATAGAAACAGTCCTAAGGCAAGTAATAGTAAACTGACTGTCAGCGCATCTGAAAGGTGAAATTGAGCCAAGGGTAACTGCCCACTTAGGCTTAACAGGTAGTAAAAAGGGGCAAGGCTATGATCAGTAAGCCACAATAATGTGCTAACTATTGCATCACTTATAAACTCAGGTGCAGGTAACAGCATAAAGACACTATTTAGCAATAAAGCCAACATACACAGCGGAATAACAATGACACTAAACCATGGCACCATCAAAAAGTTAATCCAAATACTGTGGATTGAAATACTACCAAATAACAGCGCTTGTATTATCCCGAGACCGATAAATAAGCGCCACTGAATCGCCCAAAAATTAATTAGAAAACCCATCAAATTTGACTTAAGCTGACTCAAACGCCGCAATCCTCGAGCCCTTAAGCTATCATCTTGCTGAATTTGAACATCCGTTAACTCGACAGCTGTGTTCAATTGCTGGGGATTTAACTCCGTTGTGGATTTAACCCCAAGATAGTCGATGGTAAATAAAATTATTGCCAATGCGCTAAAGCTAAGCCAAAAACCAGCACTTAAACTGGCAAAAGGGTCAAATACCAACACCGCAAATAAAGCCCATATCAAGCGCTGCCAAGTCGAGGCGTGTTGTCTAAATACGGTTAGCAACACAATCATTAACAGCATCATCAATGCCCGCTGAGTGGATATAGCCATCCCAGCTAAATAACCATAACCTGCAGCAACCATTGCTGCCATTAATACCGCCAAGATGAGATTACGCCGAGAGGATGTTGCCATGAAATTTAACAATAACAGCCTAAATAAACTCCAGCTAAGACCAAACACTACAGATAAATGTAACCCTGAAATCGCAACTAAATGACCTGTGCCCGTTGATCTTAACGCCTGCCATTGCTCGGTAGAAATGTCAGTTTTATCGCCAAACAACAACGCATTAATGATGGGATAATGGCTTAAATGTTGTAATTTCGGTTTGAAATCACTAATTACTCTTTGCCTTAAAGACAATTTATAATCGATAAGCTGTGACTGTTTAACACTGCCTTTTGCGACAATGTGTTGGCTTAATAAATATTTTTGTTGATTAAAACCACCTTGGTTAATCGGGCTGGTAATGGGCTTCATTCTGGCGTCAAACGCCCATACCTGCCCAACTTTTACCTCAGGCGCTTGTTGCCAATTAAGTCTATAGTATCGCTTGTAAAGCGAATGTTGCGCTGATAGTAAAACAACATTAAAGCTTATCCAGTCGCTGTTTTTGCTAACTAGTGATACTATCTGTGCCTTAAATTGTTTTCTGACTGGATGTTCAGCTTCTTGATGTGAAAATAATGAATAAAAACAAATGGAAACCCAAAAGACACCTAAAAGGCAGCCACTGATGAATGGCCACCTCTTTAACGTGAGTACCCCAATAACAAACATTAAAACCGCTAGCGATATTGGAAGTAAACTTGGCAATAAATTGCTAAATAGGACGCTAGCGCAAAATCCATAAACAAATCGATTTATCATCGGTTAATTAAAGACAGTAATCGCATATATGCCAAAAAAATTATTACAAAAATTTATGCCGAAGCCTGAGACTTTACGTAACAATAAATATTTACGTATTTTTGGTGGTTTGCTGGATAAACCAAATTTATGGACCCTCAACCGAAAATCGGCTCCGGGGTCCTTTGCGGTGGGCTTATTTGTCGCTTGGTTACCATTTCCTTTTCAAATGGTTATTGCTGCAGGCATGGCGATATTTTTTAACGTCAATATCCCATTGGCAGTGGCATTAGTTTGGATAACAAACCCGTTTACCATGCCATTTATGTTTTATGCTGCCTATATTTTAGGAGCAAAAATTCTTGGCCATAACACTGCTCATTTCAATTTTGAAGCCAGCTGGCAATGGGTTGAAAGCTCTATCAGTACCGTAGGGCCGCCATTTTTACTGGGTTGCATTATACTCGGTGCAATATTTGCCTTTATCGGTTTCTTTGTGATTAAGAGCTTATGGAAGTACTCGATTTTATTTAAATGGAATAAAAGAAACTAATCACACAACTGTTCGCCCTAGTGAGTAAAATCGAATTACCAATAAAAAAGTCAGCTTTGTGCTGACTTTTTGCTTTTAAAGCTCAGGTTTAGATTTGAGTTATCGACCACACTCTACCGATAGCGACAACAATAACGATTGTGATAAATACCGTTATTAAGACTGCTGAAAATACTCCTGTTGCAACAGTGCAAAGCCGCACTCATCGCTCCACTTCCCTTTAAAAAATATATTCTTTAAGTAATGGGCCTCTTTTCGAAATCCAAGCCTTTCTAGTAACGCTATTGATGCTAGGTTCTCGGCATCAGTTATCGCCGTTATGCGATGTTTGTTTAAGCTGACAAACAAATAATCAATCACTGCTGCCAGTGCTTCAGTAGCAAAACCTTGCTGCTGATACTCTCTCGCTATGGTAAAACCAAGCTCCATCTGCATATCGTCGACAAAATGCACTGCTACATCGCCTACTAGCTGTTGGCTTTTATCGACAATAGCTAGCTGAAACCAGTTACCAGCAACACCAAACAAACCATAATCCATACTGGTAAACAGCGCCTTGGCATCTTCGAGCTGATAATCATCCCAGCTTTGATATTTCGCAATCACAGGATCGGCTCGATAAGCTACAAATGCCGCTAAATCATCGGCTTGAAAAGCGCGGAGCGTCAGCCTTGTGGTTACTATTGTTGGTGTTGCAATCATTACTAATGATACTCTTGATGTAGACACTGTCATAACAGCCAATATTTAAACATGCTAGCTGCTTTGAATATTACATAAACTAAGTTATTTAGCGTGTTTAATCCTAGCCACTAAAAAATCTACCGCCGCTTTGACCTTAGGGACATGATAGCGCTGCTTTTGATAAATAAGATATACCCCGAAATCATTACTTTGACTGGCTGATAATGGCGGCTCAAACTGTAATTCAGTCAGCTGATTAGATTCAAAAAATGGTGCTAGCACCCAGCGCGGCATCATCACTATGCCTTGATGTTGCAGCGCTTTATCGATTAACCACTCACCAGCATTACTGATCGCCTCAACAGGGGCTGATACATCATGCCACTGGCCATTAATTTTACTTAGCCACGGCACGCGGCCTTTTGGCGAGCGATAATATAAGCCTTTATGTTGTTTAAGCTCATTTGGGTGTAAAGGTACGCCATAGTCCGCTAGATACTGCTGGGTCGCTGCTGGTACAAACTGGTTGTCCATTAACCTTATCGCCACTACGCGATCATTAGGGGCATAACCACCACGAATGGCAATATCCACATCATCACGTCCAACAGACGACAGTTCATCGCTGAGCTCAATATCTAAAATCACTTTGGGATATAACCTTGAGAACTCATCCATCAATGGCAGCAGCTGTTCACGGCCAAAGCCAACCATGGCACTAATGCGTAATTTCCCCATAGGTTCAGTTTGATAACTTCTCACCGCCTCATTGCTTTGTTCAAGCTGATTTAGCAAGCTTGATACTTGCTGATAATATTCTCGGCCAATCTCAGTCAAACTGACGGCGCGGGTTGAACGCTTTAATAACGTCGCCCCAAGGGAGTTTTCAAGATCTGCAACCCGTCTTGATAATGATGATGCCGGTACAGAAAAAGCCTTAGCCGCTTGGGTAAAGCTGCCTAACTCCACCACTTTCACAAAATATTTAAGCGCCCGTAATTGATCCATCAAAGCCTCATTATTGTTTTTAAAGCAATAAAGTATCGCTTTTTAGCTACTATATCTTATCAAAAAGAAAAGCAATAATGCATTCAATAGCAAAATTGATAAAAATAAAGACAAGGAACAACAATGAGCACATTTACCGCCATCAACTTAGTAAAGCGTCCACAAGGTGGCCCAATCACCGCTGATATTTTTGAAGTGGTACAAAAGCCAATGCCAACCGTGAACCCAGGCGAGATTTTAGTAAAACAAAATCATATGTCATTAGACCCTGCCATGTTTGGTTGGATGCAACCTGATACTGACAGCTATATTCCGCCAGTGAACTTAGGTGAAGTAATGCGCAGTAGCGGTGTCGGTGAAGTCGTTGAAAGCCATCACCCCGATTTTAAAGTTGGCGATCGCGTGATGGGCATGATGGGCTGGCAAGAATATTTTCACAGTAATGGTCAAGGCTTAAACAAAGTTGATGCGCCATTACCAGACGAAGCAATACTGTCTGTATTTGCGCTACCGGGATTAACCGCCACTCAAGGCCTATTTAATGTCGGTAAGCCCAAAGCTGGCGAAACCATTATTGTTACCGGCGCTGCGGGGTCTGTTGGCTCAATTGTTGGTCAACTTGCTAAAGCAGATGGCCTAACGGTTATTGGGGTAGTTGGTAGTGATGAAAAAGCAGATTGGATTGTCAATGAACTTGGTTTTGATTCAGCCATTAACTACAAAACCGATGATCTTGAAGCCAAACTTGCACAATGTGCCCCAAATGGCATCGACTTATTCTTTGAAAATACCGCAGGCCCAATCCAAAGCCTAATTATCGATAAAATGAACCCACATGGCCGTGTCATGGTTTGTGGTTTAATTGCTGACTACAGCAGCCAAACACCAGCACCTGGCCCTAGCTGGATGAACATTTTAAAAAGACGCCTCACGATTCAAGGCTTCACAATGCCAGATCACTTTGGTGAAGTGCCAAGCTTATTGGCTAAGCTCACCCCTTATGTACTGCAAGGTAAAATCAAACACCGCGCCCACGTACTTAATGGCTTAGAGTCATCAATTGACGGATTGAACTTATTCTTCTCTGGTGCCAACAAAGGCAAATTGATGGTTAAGCTTTAATAGGCTTCAGTGCCAACGCTGACAAGCGTTAGGGTTAAAGCAACAAAAAGGTATTAATGCAGTGGCATTAATACCTTTTTATTTTGTCATCTTCTCCTAATTCCACCGAGAATTACTGCACCTACCTCAGCGTAAAATACAATAGCCAATTAAAATGGGTGATGAGATGGACGCTCCCTATTCCGGCGTCAATGCGCCAAACTGATGTTGAACCATTCAGTTACATAAGGAGCGTCCACTATGAAAGTTACCACTATTGCTATCGATTTGGCAAAAAATGTCTTCAACGTTCTCGGCATGGATGTACACGCTAAACAGCTTTTTAATAAACGACTTAACCGTATTCAACTTGTCGAGTTCATGCAGCTTCAACCGCCTTGTGATGTGATATTTGAAGCTTGTTATTCTGCACATTACTGGGGAAGAAAATTCAACAGTATGGGGCATCACGTCAAACTCATCCCCCCACAGCATGTGACTCCTTTTGTGCGTGGCAATAAAAACGACAAAAATGATGTCATGGCTATTTTTGAAGCCAGTTTGAGACCCCATATTCGCTTTGTCCCTGTAAAAACAGAAGAGCAACTGGAAGTATTAATGCTTCATCGAGTCAGAGAGCGCTTAGTTCGACAAAGAACCGCCTGTACAAATCAAATTCGTGGCGTATTAGTTGATTTTGGCATCTGCTTCCCTCAAGGCTATAGCGCGTTTGAGCTGGCAATGTGGGACATTATGAATGATGACCATCAACGCCCGTTAATTAAGCTGATGGCGAATGATTTCTGGGACGAGTATCAAGTATTGACCAAACGTCTGAAACAAATTAACTCACTGATAGAACAACTTGCCATGCAAGATCCTAATGGCAGTATTTTACTCAGCATTCCAGCTGTAGGACCTATTATCGCTTCCGCTTTTGCGGCTTCAATCGGCTCAGGTCAAGCCTTTAATAGCCCAAAAGAACTGGCTGTCTGGTTGGGGTTAACCCCAAAACAATTTGCTTCAGGTACTAAAAGCGTCCATTCAGGAATAACCAAGCGAGGTGACGGCTATCTGCGTAAGCAACTGATACACGGCGCAAGAACCGTCGTTAGCCACGCAAGCAAAAAACAAGATGACTTAAGCATGTGGATAAACCAGCTTAGGACTCGAAAAACCATGTGTTGTACTGTGGTGGCTACAGCCCATCGCTTAGCAAGGTTGATGTGGATATTACCGCAAAAACAAAACCCCGTATCAGCCTCAGTATGGTGCCTATCATGTTGCATGTTAAAACCGTTGTCGCTATCTTGCACAGCTCGGTCTGGCCAAGGGTATTTAACCCGAGTGGGTGATATGAGTGGCAAGATAGCACATTAATAACTCACCAGGGTTGTTGTAAACGATGAAGTAATGGCTCAGTCCAACCAATGTAAGCCAGAAAAGGCCAAGGATGAACTTAATCCGAATGGGTGTTTCACAATTAAACGGCGCAGTGGTACGGAATTCATTAGGGGCACAGCTACACTGTTAAGCCCGTATATATGGCAGTACAACCACTTTAAGCGGTACATGAGTGACATCAATAACAACAGCAAGTGTGAATAGTTTAGAAGAAAACCAAGGTCAAAAGCCTTCGGTAGGCAGACTATTGTCTTGACTCACCGGGAGCGTCCATATATGGCCATGTTATTGTTAACACAATCACAAAATAAGCCCGCAATGCATTATCAGCCATACAAGTGTAAAGCTCAGTGTATGCAGAGGAATATGCATAACTCGTCACTGTTACTCCTTTGCCCTTTTAGCCAGACAATCTAGAATACAGTAACCCGATTGGGCTAACTCAGTAAAATTGAGTACAATCGACCTTTTTTTGACAAGGATAAACTCTCCAATGGAACCAAATGTAATTCATGAAGCAGCTAAGCAACTGGTCCCAGTGCAAGCCTTTCTGGCTTTTACTTTGGCTATCACTGCTTTATTTATGGGGAAATTCATCATTTCCAAAAGTGCTGTATTGCAAAAGTATAGTATTCCAGAGCCAGTCGTTGGCGGCTTTTTCTGCGCCAGTATCGTCGGTATTTTGTATTACGCCTTTAATATCCAAGTTCAATTTGAACTAGACGTGGCCGATATACTATTGCTCTACTTTTTTGCGGGGATTGGCCTAAAAGCCGACTTTGCCACCCTTATCAAGGGGGGGAAACCTTTATTAGTACTATTGCTGCTTGCCGGTTTATACATTTTTTTGCAAAACCTGTTAGGCATCAGTGTTGCCACGCTATTTGGCTTTGACCCCAAGGCGGGTTTAATGTCTGGCTCAATTTCACTCACTGGGGGAGTTGGCACCGCAATGGCGTGGGGCCCAACCTTTGTTAACGATTTGGGTATTGCCAATGCCTTAGAGCTAGGACTTGCGTCCAATACCTTAGGCTTAATTGCAGCGTGTTCGGTTGGCGGTCCCATTGCTGCTTATTTAATGAAACGCCATAAACTAACCGGTAACCATGATAGCGAACTGGATATAGGTACCACTCACAAAGACGGTGACAAAGGGCTACAAGTTGATTACTTTGGTGTTTTAAGGGCTTGGTTATTCTTAAATTTATCCCTTATCGGGGGGCATTTCATCAATGCAGCCTTAACCGATCTAGGTTTAAAATTACCCATGTTTGTGGCCTGCTTGTTAGCCGGTATCCTTATTGGGAACAGCTTAAAGATTTACGTATTACGAAAGAACAGTACTAAATTATTAAATAATGTACGTGATGGTGAAAAAGGCCTGACATTAATTCAAGATATTTGTTTAGGCATGTTCTTAACCATGGCCTTAATGGGCTTAAAGGTATGGGAGCTAGAAGGCAGCTTCTTCTACATCCTCGTGATCATTGGTCTACAAGTACTGATGTCGGTGCTTTACACGATTTTTGTGGTGTTTCGAGCCATGGGTAAAGATTACGAAGCTGCGGTGATTTGTGCCGGCTTTGGGGGGGTGACATTAGGCTCCACGGCAACAGCCATCGTGAACATGACGGCTGTAACCCAACAACACGGCGCCGCCCATCGGGCCTTTATTATTTTACCGCTGGTCTGTGGTTTCTTTATCGATATCGTAAATGCCTTGTGGATTAACTTTTTTGCCTACTACTAATCATCAGCTAACACACATTTCTCTGATTTAACTTCACGGCCTTGTTCACTGCAAGGCCGTTTCTTTATTTCTAAACGCCAGCCAAGCCAGTCAACAACACGCAAGTGAGTTGCTAAAATCTAATTAATTAAAAAGCCACCCATTAATTAATTAAAAAGCCACCCATTGTTAATTAAAAAGCCACCCATTATTTAGAAGTTATAACATAACGCCTTTCGATTTGAGTTGCTAACACCTACATTCATTAACTGATGTGATTATTCCAGCCAAAGGACTAAATACTTCATCATTAATCACCAAAAATTAATTAACAATAATTAACAAAGCCACCCATTATTTTGAAGTTATAACATATCGCCTTTCGTTTTGAGTTGCCAACACCTACATTTATTTACTGATGGACGATCCCTGTCAAAGGACTGAATATTTCATCATTAATCGCCAAAATTAACTCATAAACTAAATTCAATCCAGCAGAAAAAAGTGGGAAATGCTTTTATTTGAAATTAAGAAATGGTGTATTAAGCGCACAACCAGCGCTGACAGTTAGCTGCACCTTGTCGTCGTTTTAGGTCTAAATGCTCACAATAATCTGTTAATGCAGGCAACGCCCCCACCGCACCTTTGAATAAAGC